>NZ_JBYSYG010000006.1:0-300974 GCF_058783045.1 Hydrocarboniphaga sp. FW305-C-57
CTCAGCGCCGATGATAGTGTGGCTAGACCATGCGAGAGTAGGTCACTGCCAGGCTCTTAATCCAAACCCCCTCCGGGTTCCCCGGTGGGGGTTTCTTCTTTTGCGCCTCAGTTTCGTGGTCGATAACAGATGCAGTTGCCTGCATACTGGATCGGACGAAATCCCGCTTTCAATTCTCCGAGCGGAATTGCGCATCGCTGCATCCCACGCCCTGATCGTCGCGTATACGACTGCACCGACCAGACGAGACGTTCAGATGTTATTGCTCACAGGCAATTTGATGCGATTGGTACTTTCGCCTGAGGGCGAAGATATTCGCCTAGGACTCGCAGGATTCCTCGGGGGGCTTGCGATGGCCTTCTTCATCGGCTTGGAACTGCTCTGAGCCCAACGCCAAGAACGCTCGGACAATGAGCGCTTGTTTTGTCGATCGAGTTCTTAGTGATAAGCGCTGAGTAACGCGCCTGACAGCCATCCGCAGACGTGGGATGGCGCTCCTACCGGGATTCGAACCCGGGTTTAAGCCTTGAGAGGGCTCCGTCCTAGGCCTCTAGACGATAGGAGCACAGCTGAGAGTCGCGTATTATACGGATACCTAGACGCCATTCAACGCGCCTCCCTAAAGTATTTCTGCAACGGATTTTGTTCGCTTGACCTTGCCCAGACGCATTCTCCGCGCCGAGCATCCGGTGTCCCGCTCGATGATTTCCAGCGGCACTCTCAAGACGCTCTACACACTCAAGGACGCTGGCTACGAAGCCTATATGGTGGGTGGCGGCGTGCGTGATCTGCTTGCCGGCATCGAACCCAAGGACTTCGATGTCGCAACGAACGCCCATCCCGAACAGGTCAAGCCGCTGTTCCGCTCGTGCCGCCTCGTTGGTCGTCGCTTCGTGATTTGCCACGTGCGCTTTGGCGACGAGATCGTCGAAACGACGACGTTCCGCGGTCCGATAACCGATTTGCACAAGCGCGACGAAACGGGTCGCATTCTGTCGGACAACGAATACGGCACGCTCGAGCAGGACGCGCTTCGCCGCGACTTCACGATCAACGCGCTGTATTACGACATCCGCGATTTCTCGATCGTCGATTTCACGAGCGGCATCGAGGATATGAAGCAGGGCGTGATTCGCCTGATCGGCGATCCCGAGCTGCGTTACCGCGAGGACCCGGTGCGGATGCTGCGCGCCATTCGTATCGCGAACAAACTTCGCTTCCGCATCGATGAAGCGACTGCGGCGCCGATCGCACGTCTGGCTCCGTTGCTCAAGGAAATCCCGGCGGCACGTCTGTTCGACGAAGTACTCAAGCTGCTGCTTTCGCGCGAAGCCGAAGACAATCTGTATGGCTTGCGCGTCTATGGACTATTTCGCCAGTTGT
Source organism: Hydrocarboniphaga sp. FW305-C-57 (assembly GCF_058783045.1). Taxonomy (NCBI): domain Bacteria; kingdom Pseudomonadati; phylum Pseudomonadota; class Gammaproteobacteria; order Nevskiales; family Nevskiaceae; genus Hydrocarboniphaga; species Hydrocarboniphaga sp. FW305-C-57. The sequence goes on from NZ_JBYSYG010000006.1 coordinate 1,384, forward strand.
TCCCGGCGCTCGATCGGTTGCTGAGCCAGCCGGACAAGCTCAAGTTCGTCAACGCCGCGCTGCGCAACACCGCAGATCGTATCGACAAGGATCTGCCGGTCAGCCCCGCGTTCTTGTATGCGTCTTTGCTGTGGCCCGCGGTTGAAGCGCGAGCCAAGGAGATTCGACTCGAACAGGCGTGCGAATCCGTGCCTGCGATTCAGCAGGCTGGAGACGAAATCATCGCGCGCACGATCGCTTGCGTTGCGATACCCAAGCGTTTTTCGTTGCCGATGCGCGATATCTGGGATTTGCAGCCGCGCTTCGAGCAGACCACGTCGAATCGCGCTCGGCGCCTGATGACGCATCCGAAGTTTCGGGCGGCGTACGATTTCCTGCTCGTTCGCGCCGAGAGCTCCGGCGATGCGGCACTCAAAGAGCTCGCGCACTGGTGGACCGAGGCGCAGAAAGGCGGCGATCTGCCGCCGGTGCCGGCGGAAGAGGCGATCGAAGCGGCGAGTGACGGTAGCGCCATGCCGGAGCGCAAGAAGCGCCGTCGCCGTGGCGGCCGCAATCGGCGCTCGGGCACTTCGAATGGCGAGCACGCCGACTCCACGTCCGGAGCCGACATGGCGCCGGATGCAGGCTGATCGCCAGCGGCATCGCGAAGACAGCGGATCGGGTCATGCCCAAGGCATACATCGGGCTCGGCAGTAATCTCGACGATCCGGCGCGGCAGGTCTTGTCTGCTCTGCAGGCGATTTCGACGCTGGACGGCGTGAGGCTGCTGCAGCGTTCCAGGCTGTATCGCACGCCGCCGATGGGCCCGGCCGATCAGCCCGATTACTGCAACGCGGTTTGCGTCGCCGATATTCAGATCGAACCCGGTGAACTCATGCAGTCGCTGCTCGCGATCGAACTGCAGGCGGGACGGGTGCGCGGCCTTCAGCACTGGGGGCCGCGACGCATCGATCTCGATTTGCTGCACGTCGACGGTGTCGAACTCGATACACCCAAGCTCAAGCTGCCGCATCCGGGTATCGCCAAGCGCAACTTCGTCGTCGTTCCGCTGGCCGAAGTCGCGCCGGATCTCGTGATTCCGGGACTCGGCCGCATCGCGCAGGCCGCACGCGATATCGACACGGCCGATCTCACGGATTGGAACTGAGGATTTGAATTAGCTCTGCGGGCGTCTTTGCTATAGTCGCCGCGCCAAAACTACCGCGTGCGCACCATGGAGCCGATCAAGCCCGTCAACATCGCCGAATTGCGCGCCATGCGGGCCCGCAACGAGAAGATCGCCTCGCTGACGTGCTACGACGCGAGCTTCGCTTTGATCGAAGATCGCGCCGGCGTCGACATGATTCTGATCGGCGATTCACTCGGCATGGTCATGCACGGCGGCAACACGACGACACCGGTCACGGTGAGCGATATCGTGTATCACTCGCGCTGTGTCGCTCCGCATCTGAAGCGCGCGTTTCTCGTCGCGGACCTGCCGTTTCTTTCATATGCGACGCTCGATCGCGCACTCGATTCGTCGATGCGGCTCATGCAGGAAGGCGGCGCCAAGATGGTCAAGCTCGAGGGCGGTCGCGAGCAGGCGAGCATCGTCGAGTATCTCGCCGTGCGCGGCGTTCCGGTGTGTGCGCATCTGGGTTTGCAGCCGCAGTTCGTGCACAAGATGGGCGCGTTCAAAGTGCAGGGACGCGACGACGCCGCAGCCGAAGCGATGATCCACGATGCGCACGTACTCGCCGAAGCCGGCGCCGACCTGTTGCTGCTCGAATGCATTCCGGCCGAACTCGGACGCCGCATCACCGAAGCCAGCCCGGTGCCGGTCATCGGCATTGGCGCCGGCGCGAACGTCGACGGCCAGATTCTGGTGCTGCAGGACATCCTGAACATTTCGCCGCTGGTCACCCTGGGCCGCCGGCCGCGCTTCGTGAAGAACTACATGCAGGGCGGCGTCGACATCGAGGGCGCGATCCGCCATTACGTCGGTGAAGTGAAGAGCGCCGCCTATCCGGCACCGGAGCATTGCTTCGGATGAAGACGGTTCACACCGTTGCGGAGCTGCGTCGCGAGATCGCGCAGTGGCGCAGGAACGGCGAGCGCCTGGCCTTCGTGCCGACGATGGGCAACCTGCATGCGGGTCATCTCGAACTCGTCGCACGCGCGCGCAGCGAAGCCGATCGCGTCGTCGCGAGCGTGTTCGTGAATCCGCTGCAGTTCGGTCCCAACGAAGATTTCGATCGCTATCCACGCACGCTGCCGGACGATCGCATCAAGCTCGAAGCCGCCGGCTGCGATCTGCTGTTCGCCCCGAGCGTCGATGAAATGTATCCGCACGGCCGCAACGGCATTGCACGAGTCAGCGTGCCGGGACTCTCCGAAATGCTGGAAGGGCAGTTCCGCCCGGGCTTTTTCGAAGGCGTGGCGACCGTCGTGAGCATCCTGTTCCATCAGGTGCAGCCCGATGTCGCCGTGTTCGGTCGCAAGGACTATCAGCAGTATCTCGTCGTGCGACGCATGGCGGCCGAGCTGCACATGCCGATCACCGTGCTGGCCAATCCGACGCAGCGCGAGCCGGACGGCCTGGCGATGTCGTCGCGCAATCAGTACCTGAGCGGCGACGAGCGCAAGCTGGCGCCCGGTCTTTATCGCGCGCTCAGCGCGGTCGCTCAGCGGCTGCGTTCGGGCGAGCGCGATTTCGAGGCATTGGAGCGTGAAGCCAGCGGCGTGCTCGATCGCCAGGGCTTCAGGACGCAGTATCTGGTCATCCGCGATCCCGAGAGCCTGGGCCCGGCCAAGCCGGACGGCGCCGGCTGGGTGGTGCTCGTCGCCGCCTACCTGGGCCGGACCCGACTCATCGATAACCTGGAAGTGCCTGCTGCATAAGCGCTTTTTGCCTGCGCTCCGGGGGCGGCATGTCGATATGACCGAATGGTTGCCGATCGGGGTCGCGATGGTTAAACTCGCGCGCATCCGACACGCTAGAGTTCCTTTTCGTACATAAGAGGCCGTACGAGGAACCCACGGTTAATGTCAGAACGGGTGTCTGTCTTTTTGGGCCGCCCGCCTTTGCCGAAAACTTGATGTCCGGGTGCATGTCTTGGTGGGCCACCCGGAATCGCTAGCCAGTTGGACTATCCAGCCATGCAACTGACCATGCTCAAGTGCAAGCTCCATCGTGCGCGTGTTACGCATGCCGAGCTTGATTACGACGGTTCCTGCGCCATCGATTCCCGTCTGCTCGATCTCGCCGGCATCCTCGAATTCGAACAGATCCAGATCTACAACATCAACAACGGCGAACGATTCACCACCTACGCCATTCGCGCCGAAGCCGGCTCCGGCATCATCTCGGTCAATGGCGCCGCCGCCCACAAGGCCCGCGTCGGTGACCGCGTGATCATTTGCGCCTACTCCGAAATGGAAGAAGGCGCCGCCCGCGCGTTCAAGCCGCGCCTGGTCTACTGCGACGAAACCAACCGCGTCGTTCGCACCGCCAACACCATTCCGGTCCAAGCGGCTTGAAGCGAGCTTCCGCCGGCCCGAGAGTTTCTCGGGCCGTGCAGCCCTGGTTCCCCACCCTGATCTACAGCGCCCCGCTGGCCGCCGCCGGCGGGGTTTCGACGTTGAATCGCGAGCTGCTGCGCGAAGTCTCGCAGCTTCGCGAGTTCGATCAGGCCGGGCAGAAGTGGTCGCTCAGGAATTATCCGGGCGGCTACACGAGCTACGGCTCGCTCGATCGCCTGCATCAGTTTTCGTCGACCTTCGATGACCTGCGTCGCCGAATCGATCGTCACGTGCAGCGCTATGCGCGCGAGCTGCGCTGGGATCTGCGCGGAAGTGCGCTGACGATGAGCGATTGCTGGCTCAACGTGATGCCGCGCGGCACCGCTCATTCGTTCCATCTGCACCCTCAGTCGGTCGTCAGCGGAACGTACTACCTCAAGGTTCCGAAAGGGGCGCCTGGGCTCAAGTTCGAAGATCCGCGGCTTGCGCACATGATGGCCGCACCGGGTCGTCTGCCGGATGCAGGGCCCCAGCATCGCTCCCACATCGAATATCCGGCCGCCGCCGGCCAGCTGATCCTGTTTGAAAGCTGGCTGCGCCACGAAGTGGCCACGAATCTCGCGGCGTCCGAGCGAATCAGCGTCAGTTTCAATTACCACTGGGGTTGATTGGCCGCTAAGCTTGGGTTCGATCTCCAAGCACTCTGATAGGCCCCATGCACTCGCCCATTTCCAGTCCAGCGTGGTCCGAACTGGCTCTGCTCGCCGACGCTGCCCGTTCCCGCTCGCTGTCGTCCCTGTTCGCGGCCGATCCGAATCGCGCAAAGGCCCTGGTGATCGAGGCCTGCGGACTGTACTTCGACTATTCGAAGCAGCCGGTCGATCAGGCCATCGTCGATGCACTGCTGGCCCTGGCGAACGAGCGCGACGTCTCCGGCTGGATCGCGCGCATGTTCGCGGGCGAGCACATCAATCACACCGAGAATCGCGCGGTTCTGCATACGGCGCTGCGCGCTCCGCGCTCGGAGGCGCTCGTCGTCGATGGTCAGAACGTGAGCGCCGACGTGCACCGCGTGCTCGATCGCATGGCGGCTTTCGCGGAGTCGGTGCGCGAAGGCAGCTATCGCAGCGCGACCGGCGAAACCTTCACCGATGTCGTCAACATCGGCATCGGCGGCTCCGACCTCGGGCCGCGCATGGTCAACGAGACGCTGATCGATTTCACCGACGGCCCGAATATCCACTACGTCGCCAACGTCGATGGAGCCCAGCTTGAAGCCGTGCTCAAGACGCTGGAGCCGGCGCAAACGCTGTTCATCGTGACATCGAAGACGTTCACGACGCTCGAGACGATGGCCAATGCGAATGCGGCCAAGCGCTGGCTCACGGTGGCGCTCGGCGACAGCGCGGTGGCGCATCACTTCGTCGCGGTGTCGACCAATACCGCCGAAGTGCGTCGCTTCGGTATTTCGGCCGATTGCACCTTCGAATTCTGGGATTGGGTCGGCGGCCGTTATTCGGTGTGGTCCGCGGTCGGTCTCGCGCTCATGATCGCGCTCGGGCCGGAACGTTTCCGCGCCTGGCTCAATGGCGCGAATGCGATGGATCGCCACTTCCGCGATACACCGCTGCAGTCGAACCTGCCCGTGATGATGGCGCTGATCGCGGTCTGGAATCGCAACTTTCTCGGCACCGCGACGCAGGTCGTCGCCGCCTATGCGCAGAAGCTCGAGCGCTTCGTGGCTTGGCTGCAGCAGCTCGAGATGGAATCGAACGGCAAGAGCGTGCATCGCGACGGCAGCGCCTTGCAGGCTCACAGCACGCCCGCGCTCTGGGGTGATGTCGGAACCAACGGCCAGCATGCGTTCTTCCAGATGCTGCACCAGGGCAGCGAAGTGCATCCGGTCGATTTCATCCTGCCCGTGCTCGGCACCCATCCGTGGCCCGAGCAGCAGCGCATGCTCGTCGCGAACTGCCTTGCGCAGAGCGCGGCGCTCATGCGCGGCAAGACTGCCGATGAAGTGCGCCAGGAGTTGCAGGGCCAGTTCGCAGGCGAGGCGCTCGAAGCGGCCATTCCGCATCGCGTGTTCCCGGGCAATCGTCCGAGTAGCACGCTGCTGATGCCGCAGATCGATCCGTATCACCTCGGCGCCTTGATGGCGCTCTACGAACATCGCACCTTCGTGCTGGCCATCCTGTGGGACATCAACGCCTTCGATCAGTGGGGCGTGGAGCTCGGCAAGAAGCTCGCGCAAACGGTCATGAAGGCGATGGATGGGCAGGCCGTCGAGCTCGATCCGTCCACGGCCGAGCTGCTCAGAAAGGTCTCGGCATACTGAGCCGGGAGGCTGTCTGAATCCGTTCAGGTTCCGGCGGTAGCATCGCGGGGTGTCATCCATACTTTTACAAGGGAGCCTCCATGCGTAGACAAAAAACTTTCCTGAGTGGCCTGCTGGTGGCCGCGATGCTGTCGGTGACCTCCTGGATGCCGGCGCATGCGGCGATGGTGACGACCGAGCAGATGGTGTCGGTGCAGACCGAGCAGACGCGTGATGCGCAGCTCGCGCAGGTTCAGGGCTTTCTCGCTCGCGCCGACGTCAAGCAGCAGCTCGAGGCACTCGGCGTGGCGTCCGAGCTCGCCGACCAGCGCGTCGCGGCCCTGAGCGATGCCGAGCTGCAGCAGCTGTCGAAGACCATCGGCGAGCAGCCGGCCGGCGGCGACGTGATCGTGGTGCTCGGCGTGATTTTCGTCGTGCTGATCGTGCTCGAGCTGCTCGGCGTGACGCACGTGTTCTCGCGCTTCTGACGCTTGCAAGCTTTGCTGACTCGCAGTGAAGCCGAACGGCGGGCCGCAAGGTCCGCCGTTTCGTTTGCGCGGCTCCTGGTGCTGGCGCTGCTCTCGTCGCTGAGCGCCTGCGCGCTGCCGTCCTTGCAAAAGGCGCAGCTCAAGCCGGTGGTCGCGCAGCCGGTCATGGAGCTCACGCAAACGCCGTTTTTCCCGCAGGAAATCCATCAATGCGGCCCCGCAGCGCTCGCGACCGTGCTCAACGCCGATGGCGTTGCGGTCACGCCCGAAGCGCTCGCCGATCAGGTCTACATTCCGGGCCGAGAAGGCAGCTTGCAGGCCGAGTTGATTTCGGCGAGCCGGCGCAACGGGCGCATGGCGGTGCGGCTCGCGCCGTCGACCGAAACGCTGCTGCAGACCATCGCCGATGGCCGGCCGGTGCTGATGCTGCAGAACCTCGGACTCAAGTCGATGCCGGCCTGGCATTACGCAGTGCTGATCGGCTGGAACGGCCCTAAAAACGAGCTGATCCTGCGATCGGGACGAGAGCAGCGGCAGCGCCTTTCGCCGGCGCGCTTCCTGCAGACCTGGGAGCTCGCGGATCGCTGGGCCGTGGTGATCGCCGATCCTTCGCAGCCTCCGCCCGCGACGGTCACGTCGGCCGACTGGATCGCGGCGGCTGCGCCGTTCGAATCGATCGGCCAGATCGCGCGTGCCGAGCAGGCTTATGCATCAGCGACGCAACGCTGGCCGCAGGAGCCGCTCGGTTGGACCGCACTCGCGAATGCGCGTTATGCGCAGCAGAATCTCGAAGGCGCCGAGCAGGCGCTCGAAGCGGCGGTCGCGATCAAGCCCGAGGCGGCGGCGCTCAACAATCTCGCGCAAGTGCGGATCGAGCGCGGCTGCGGCGCCGCTGCGCTCGCGGCGCTCGATCGCATCGAATCGATACCAGCGGCGCTGCAATCCGCGATCGACGATACGCGCGCGCAGGCGCGCAAGCTCGGTGCGGATCGCAAGGACCATTGCAGCGCTGCTGCGCCTTAGCTCACCTCGGCGTCCCGCAGCTGGCGATCGAGCGCCCAGCGCACATGCTCGCGCACGGTTTCGTCTTCGTCGTCGAGGCGCGCACGCAGCGAGGTGACGGCAGCTTCGCTACGCGGAGCATTTCCAAGCGCGATCGCGAGATTGCGTTTCCATCGCGAATAACCCGCACGCCGCAAGGCCATGCCTTCGGTCTTCCGCAGCCACTCGTGTTCGCTCCAGGCGAACAGCTCGACGAGCTTGGGGGCGTCGAGCCCGTTGCGCGCCGCGAAATCGGGCTCCTCGCTAATGCGCGCGTAGCGGTTCCACGGACACACGAGCTGGCAGTCGTCGCAGCCGAAGATGCGATTGCCCATCAGCGGCCGCAGTTCTTCGGGAATGCTGCCGTGATGCTCGATCGTCAGATACGAAATGCAGCGCCGCGCGTCGAGTTGCCGAGGTCCGATGAAGGCCTGTGTCGGGCAGATCTTGAGACAGGCGCTGCAGCGTCCGCAGCGGTCTTCCGCCTCGCCTCGCGTGGAAACTGGCAGCGGTAGATCGGTGTAGATCTCGCCGAGAAAAAACAGCGAGCCGGCCTCGGCGTTGAGCACCAGCGTGTTCTTGCCGATCCAGCCGAGGCCCGCGTTGCGCGCGAGCGCTTTCTCGAAGGCTGGCGCGCTGTCGGTCAGCACGCGATAGCCGTGCGGCCCGATGTCGGCTTCGATGCGGCGGCCTAGCCTGAGCAGGCGCGCGCGCATGGTGCGGTGATAATCGCGGCCCAATGCATAGCGCGCGATGTACGCGGCCTCGCCGTCTTCGAGCACGCTGCGTGGATCGATGCCGGGCGGTTTGTAATCCATGCGCAGGCTGATCACGCTGAGCGTACCGGGACGCAGCTTCGCAGGATCGGCGCGCAGCTGAGCATCGCGGCCCATGTAGGCCATGCCGCCGTTGCGGCCCTCGGCGACCCAGCGCTGCAGATGCGCGAGGTCTTCGTCGAGCTGCAGATGCGCGACCTCCGCATCGGCGAAGCCGAGTTCGAGCGCCCACTGCCGGATGCGGGCGACGAAGTCGGTCGGGATGGCGGCGGCTATCATGGTTGCAGACGAGGCGACGACGAAGGGTTCAAGCAAGGTGATGGCGGTGCGCGATCTTCCATTGTATTCGGCGGCGCAAACGCGCGAGCTCGATCGCCGGGCGATCAAAGGCCTGCCGATCGCGGGCTACGCGCTCATGTGCCGCGCGGCGGCTGCGGCCTGGGACGAGTTGCGCTGGCGGCGCCCGAACGTGCGGCGCATCGACATCGTCTGCGGGCCCGGCAACAACGGCGGTGACGGCTACGTGCTCGCGCGTCTGGCGCAGGCCGATGGCGCCTGCGTGCGCGTCTGGTCGCTCGGCCAGCCGCAGGCCGGAACCGAAGCCGCGCAGGCGTTCGGCGATTGGTCTGCGGCCGGCTCGACGCAGCCCTACGAGCGAGGCTGCCTGCGCGAGGCGACCGTCGTCGTCGACGCGATCTACGGCACTGGCTTGTCGCGTGCGCCATCCGGACTCGCGGCCGAGGCCATCGAAGAAATTCGCGCCTTGTCGGGCCGAGCCTTCGTGCTCGCGATCGATCTTCCGAGCGGACTGTCGGCCGATACCGGGCAGCCGCTCGGGGCCGTCGTCAAGGCCGATCTGAGCGTGAGCTTCATCGGCCGCAAGCTTGGGCTCTACACCGGCGCCGGGCCGGAGCTTTGCGGCGAGAAAGTGTTCTGCGATCTCGGCGTGCCGCATGACGCAGGCGTCGAGCCGCTCGCCACGCTGCTCGACGCATCCTCGCTCGCGATGCGCCTGCCGAAGCGGGCGCGCACAGCGCACAAGGGCAGTTCGGGTTTCGTCACGCTGGCCGGCGGCGACGAAGGTTTTACCGGCGCGATCCTGATGGCGACGCGTTCCGCGCTGCGCGCGGGAGCCGGCATGGTGACCGTGGCGACGCGCGGCACCCATGCGGCCGTGCTCGCGGCGGCGCAGCCTGAAGCGATGTTCCGGCCGACCGCATCGGCCGACGACTTCGTCGCCCGCATCGACAAGGCCAAGGTCGTCGCGATCGGCCCGGGACTCGGCCAGGGCGATTGGGGCAGGGCGCTCTGGCGCGCCGCGCTGCGCAGCGACAAGCCGCTGGTCGTCGACGCCGACGCGCTGAACCTGCTCGCCGCCGAACCGCAGTCCTGCGATCGCCGCGCCGCGCCATGGATACTGACGCCGCATCCGGGCGAAGCCTCGCGACTGCTCGGCTGCATGGTCGCCGAAGTCGAGGCCGACCGCATCGCTGCGGTGCGTGAACTCGCGCGGCGCTACGGCGGAACCGTGGTGCTCAAGGGCGCCGGAACGCTGGTGTGCGGGCAGCGGCTCGTGGTCTGTCCTTACGGCAATCCGGGCATGGCCGTCGGCGGCATGGGCGACGTGCTCACGGGCATCATCGCGGCCTTCGTCGCGCAAGGGCTCGAACTCGAGGCGGCCGCGCAAACCGGCGTGATGGTGCATGCGCTCGCCGGCGATGCCGCCGCCGAGGTGGGCGAGCGCGGCCTGTTGCCGAGCGACCTGATCGAGCGGCTGCGGCCGATCGTCAATCCGAAGCCGGAGGCGAACTGATGGCCGGGCATCGTCTGGATTTGCGGCTGCACCTGGCCGATTCCGCGGCCTCCGAAGCCTTCGGTGCGCGGCTCGCAGCGGCTTTGCGCGAGGCGGATGGCGGCGTGATCTACCTGATCGGCACGCTCGGCGCCGGCAAGACCACGATCGCACGGGCGCTGTTGCGCCATCTCGGCGTCACCGGCGCGATCAAGAGCCCGACCTACACGCTCATGGAGCCCTACGAGGTCGCCGGCCGCCGGCTGCTGCACATGGATTTCTATCGCATCGAGGCGGCCGACCTCGAGCAGCTCGGGCTCGACGATTACCCCACCGACAGCACGCTCTGGCTCGTCGAATGGCCCGAGAAAGTCGCCGGCGCGCTGCCGCCGGCCGATCTCGAACTGCATCTGATGGCCGAAGCCGAAGGCCGCAGCCTGCTTCTCAAGGCGCCCGACAACGCGAAAAAGTGGGTCGATACGCTGTCAGCTGCGATTCATCGAGACTCCACCTGAGAAATGTCGTGTATCTGACTGGTTCTTAAGGATAAGAATCTTGCTTTGAATAAAAACTCAGGCTATCTTCGCCACCATCTGTAGGCGGGGTCTGCCATGCGCGCTCTCATTCTGGGTTTTCTGGTCCTGTGTTCGTTCTGCGCGAGCGCGACGGATCTGCGCGACCTGCGCGTCTGGGATGGGCCCGAAAGCACCCGCGTGGTGTTCGATCTCAGCGGCGCCACGAGCCACAAGGTTTTCACGCTCTCGAACCCCGATCGCATCGTCATCGACATCGCCGGCATCGGCGAATCGGGCATCAAGGTCGCCAACAAGGCCACCGGCAGGGGCGTGGTCAAGACGGTCCGTTCGGGCCCGCGCGATGGCGCCTTGCGCGTAGTGCTCGACGTCTCCGAGCCGGTGACCCCCAAGAGCTTCGCGATGGCGCCGACGGAGCAGTACGGCGATCGCCTGATCGTCGATCTCTACGGCCGCACGCCGACGCTCGATGAACTCGTCGAGGCCACCGCCGGCACGAAAGCCGAGACCAAGGCCGAGGCTAAAGCCGAGATCCGGGTCGAGGCCGATCCGAAGTCCGAGCCGAAGCTCAAGGTCGCGCCGACGATCAAGTTCGCCGAGAAGCCCATCATCATCGCGGTCGACGCCGGCCACGGTGGCGAAGATCCGGGCGCGATCAGCAAGCGTGGCTTGCAGGAAAAGGATGTCGCCCTGTCGATCGCGCGCAAGCTCGCCGCGCAGATCAATGCGCAGCCCGGCATGAAGGCCGTGCTGACGCGCGACGGCGATTACTACATCGGCTTGCGCGAGCGCACGGTCAAGGCACGCAAAGCCCAGGCCGACATGTTCGTGTCGGTGCACTGCAATGCGTACAAGGACACGAGCCTGCGCGGTAGCGCGGTGTACGTGCTGTCGAATCGCGGCGCGACCAGCGAACACGCGCGCTGGCTCGCGCACAAGGAGAACTCGGCCGATCTGGTCGGCGGCCTCGAACTCGGCGGGCGTGACAACGAACTCGCCGCGGTGCTGATCGACCTGTCGCAGGCCTCGTCGATGGAGGCGAGCTTCGACGTCGGCGCCCGGTTGCTCAAGTCGCTCGGCGGCATCAACACGCTGCAGAAGGCCGAGGTGCAGCAGGCCGGCTTCATGGTGCTCAAGTCGCCGGACATTCCGTCGGTGCTCGTCGAAACCGCTTTCATCACCAACGAGCAGGACGAGAAGCTGCTGCGCGACCGCGCCTATCACGACAAGATCGCGCGCTCGCTGCTTGAAGGCATCCAGGGCTATTTCAAGAGCTATCGCCCGCAGCAGCAGATCGTCGAGGAGACGCCGCGCCTGCAGAAGGTGAAGACCTCCAGTACCGACGGTTTCGGCGGCGAACAGCTGGCCGCGTTGCGCTAGACAGCTCGCGGCCCAGGCGCCGCTCGGCCGGCCGGCGCCGCATCCCGTATCCTTGGCGGCCTGGCTTTTCGTCCAAGTGCCGCCGTGGCTATCCCCGCTGTTTCGATCCGCGTTCTGTCCGATGTGCTCGTCAACCAGATCAAGGCGGGCGAGGTCATCGAACGCCCCGCCGCCGTCGTCAAGGAGCTCGTCGAGAACAGCCTCGATGCCGGTGCGCGCCGCATCGAAGTGGAAGTGGAGCAGGGTGGCCTCGGCCTGCTGCGCATCCGCGACGACGGCCACGGCATTGCGCGCGACGAGCTGATCCTCGCGCTCGAGCGCCATGCGACGAGCAAGATCAGCAGTCTCGACGATCTCGAAGCGGTCGGCAGCCTCGGTTTTCGCGGCGAAGCGCTCGCGAGCGTGCTGTCGGTTTCGCGCCTGAGCCTCGCGTCGAAGCAGGCCGATGCGGAGCATGGCTGGATGCTCTCCGGCGACGGGGCGCTCGCGAGCCGCGAGCCGCAGCCTTCGGCGCAGCAGCAGGGCACCTGCATCGAAGTGCGCGACCTGTTCTTCAACACGCCGGCGCGCCGCAAATTCCTCAAGGCCGAGGCGACCGAGTTCCGCCATATCGATCTGGCGCTGCGCCGGCTCGCGCTCGCGCGCTTCGACGTCGCCTTGAGCTGGAAGCACAACGGTCGCCGCGTTGCCGAGCTGCGGCCCTGCCTGAGCGAGGCGGGCTTCGAAGACCGCGTGCGCGAAGTCTGCGGTGACGAGTTCACCGACAACGCCTTGTTCCTCGACGAGACGCGGCTCGGCACGCGGCTGTGGGGCTGGGTGGCGCTGCCGACGTTCTCGCGGCCGCTGCCGGACTTGCAGTATCTGTACGTCAACGGCCGCGCGGTGCGCGATCGCCTGCTCGGCGGCGCGCTGCGCCGCGCTTTCGCCGACGTGCTGCATTCGACGCGCTATCCGGCTTTCGTGCTCAACGTCGAGATCGATCCGCGCGGCGTCGACGTCAACGTGCATCCGCAGAAGACCGAAGTGCGATTCCGCGATTCGGCGCGTGTGCACGATCTGCTGTTCGGCGCGGTGCATCAGGCCTTGCGCAAAGTGCGCCCCGACCCTGAGCAGCATCATCGCGTGGCGATGGCCGAGCCGTCGGCGTCCGCGGCGCCGCAGCGTCCGGAGCTGCAGACGCAGACCCGCATGGCCTACGAGCCCCGATCGGCGCCGGCCTCGTGGGTGGTGCAGGAGCGTTCGGTCGAATCGACGGGCTGGCCGTTGATCAAATCCGCCGAGCCGCAAACCCGCGTCGAGCCGCAGACGGCAGCGCAGGCGATCGCCGCCGAGCTTCGCACGCAGGCGCCGCCACCGACCGAGCAGCCGCTCGGCCAGGCCGTCGCGCAGCTGCACGGCATCTTCATCCTCGCGCAGAACGAGCACGGCCTGGTGATCGTCGATGCGCATGCGGCGCACGAGCGCGTGCTCTACGAAAAGCTCAAGGCCCAGCTCGCGCAGGGCGCCCTGCCGTCCCAGCAGCTGCTCGTTCCGGTGGTGCTGCAAATGCCGGAGGATCAGGCCGACCGCATCGAGGAACGTCGCGATGGCCTGAGCCGTTTCGGGCTCGTGGTGGATCGCGTGAGTCCGACGTCGGTGGCCTTGCGTGCGGTTCCGCCGTTGCTCGCGAGCGGCGATCTCGAAGCGCTGCTGCGCGATCTCGTCGACGACGAGGCACAGGGCCACGTCGAAGAAGTGCTCAACGCCCAGGAACGCGTGATGGCCGACATGGCCTGCAAGGCCGCGATCAAGGCGCATCGCGTGCTGACGCTGCCCGAGATGAATGCGCTGCTGCGCGACATGGAGCGCACCGAATTCGCGAGCCAGTGCAACCACGGACGGCCGACCTGGGTGCAGCTCACTTCTCAGGAACTCGATCGCCTGTTCCTTCGCGGCCGCTGAGTCGCCGATTAGACTAGGGCGGCCATCCGCCCCAGAGCCCCTTTTCGAATGGAAACCGATCCGAGCCTCGTGTCCGAGGCGCCGCAGCCCGCCGCTGCCGAGAGCCCGCAGCGTTTTCGCTTCACGGGCAGCGGCGGCGAGTACTTCCGCATCTGGATCGTGAACCTGCTGCTGACGATCCTCACGCTCGGCATCTACTCGGCCTGGGCCAAGGTGCGGCGGCTGCAGTATTTCTACCGACACACCGAAGTCGCCGGATCGAGCTTCGACTATCACGGCAGCCCACTGTCGATTCTGGTCGGCCGCGCGGTGGCCTTCGTGCTGCTGATCGCCTACAACGCATCGGGGAAGATTTCGTTCACCGCGACGTTCATCGCGCTCGCGGTGATGGTCGTGGTGCTGCCCTGGCTGCTGCGCAATTCGTTCCGCTTCCGCCTGCGCTATTCGAGCTATCGCGGCCTGCGGTTCTCGTTCAAGGCCAGCAATGCGCAGGCTTACGCCACCTTCGTGCCCTACGGCTTTTTCGCCTTGCTGTTCCTCGGGCTGACGGCTTGGGTATTCGGCGGGCAGATGCCGACCGATCCCGAGGGATCGATGGACCCGCAGAAGGCCCGCATCTTCCTCGGCCTCATGGCGACGGCCGGCGTGGCTTACGCGCTCGTGATTCCGCTGCTGCATCAGCGGCTCAAGCGCTTCCAGCATGGCAACGCCTGGTTCGGCCTCACGCCGTTTTCGTTCGACGCCAAGGCTGGCCGCTTCTATTCGATCTATGCGTTGACCGGGCTGATCTGGATGGGCTCCGCACTGGCCGTCGGCCTCATCGTGGCCACCGCGGCGGGCATCGGCGGCCTGTTCGGCGATGAGGTCCCGGCGGTGCCCCGGGGCCTGCTGATGCTGATCTCGCTGGGTTCTCTGGCGTTGCTCGCCATCGCGGGCGCCTACTTTTCGGCGCGCATCGCCAACCTGGTCTGGAACGCGACGCGCCTCGGCGAGCATCGCTTCGAAAGCCGGCTGCGCGTGCTGCCGCTCATGTGGATCCTGCTCACCAACATGCTGCTCGTGCTGATCACGCTCGGGCTCTACATGCCGTGGGCGGCCGTGCGGCTGGCGCGCTACCGCGCCGAGAACCTCGTGCTGCATCCGGCCGGGTCGCTCGAAGCCTTCCTCGCCGGCGCCGAAGGCGAAGTCGGCGCCGTCGGCGAAGAAACGCTCGACATGTTCGACTTCGACATCGGCCTGTGAGTCTGCAGGCGGACTATTTCGACGGCCGCAGCGCGCGTCGCCATCGCGTCACGCTGGCGACGGTGCCTGGAGAGGTCCGCTTCTCGGGCGAGGCCGAGCGCCAGGTTCCGCTCGCACAGGTGCGCATTTCCGAGCAGCTCGGCACGGCGCCGCGCACGCTGAGCTTCGCCGACGGGGCGCATCTCGAAGTGCGCGATCACGTCGCGTTCGATCGCTGGCTCGCGGCGACGGGGCATCGCGAGCGGCACGTCGATCTGCTGCAGCGTAGCTGGATCGCGACCGGCCTGAGCGTGCTGCTGATCGCGGCCTTCGCGTTCGCCGCCTATCGCTGGGGATTGCCGTTTGCGGCGGACAAGGTCGCCGAGCGCATGCCCGAGTCGGCTCTTCGCCTGATGTCGGAGCAGACGCTCAAGCTGCTTGATCGCCATCTGCTCGAAGACAGCCGGCTGCCGGTGCAGCGCCAGAGCGAGCTGCGTGAACAGTTCGAGGCGCTCGCCGACGACGGAGACGATGGCGACGACGTGCAGGCCGTCATCGAATTCCGCCGCTCGCCCAAGCTCGGAGCCAACGCGCTCGCGCTGCCCGATGGCCGCATGGTGCTGCTCGACGAACTCGTCGAGCTGGCCGACAACGACGAGCAGGTGCTCGCGGTGCTCGCGCACGAACTCGGCCACGTGCGCCATCGTCACAGCGTGCGCCTGCTCGTGCAGGGCACAGCGGTTGCTGCGGTGCTGGCCTGGTGGATCGGCGATTTCAGCTCGGTGATCGCGGCCGCACCGGCTGCGCTCATGCAGGCGCGGTTCTCGCGTGAACTCGAAGCCGATGCGGATCACTACGCCGCCGTGCGTCTGAGGGCGCACGCGATATCGCCGACGCGGCTGGCCGAGATGCTCGAGAAATTGCAGGTCGAGCAGGCCCGGCTGCGGGCCGACAAGGCGAAACCCAAAGCGGAGGCGTCGGGCTCATCGGCAGAAGCCGAGCCGCCGCCAGATGCTTCCAAGCCGCAGGCCGATAATGATCCCGATGACACCAGTCGGCTCATGCAGTACCTGGCGTCGCACCCGGCGACGCAGGAGCGCATCCGCAGCCTGCGCGAAATGCAGTGAGCGAGGCCATGCTGCCTGCCGTTCTGATCATGGGCGCCACCGCCTCGGGCAAGACCGGTTTGTCGCTCGCGATCGCCGAGCGCATCGATTGCGAAATCATCAGCGTCGATTCCGCGCAGGTGTATCGCGGCATGGACATCGGCAGCGCCAAGCCCGATCGCGAAACGCTGGATCGCGTTCCGCATCATCTCGTCGACATTCTCGATCCGCTGGAGCCTTACTCGGCCGCGCGTTTCGCCAGCGACGCGCTGCGGCTCATCGACGAAATCCGCAGCCGCGGCCGGCTGCCGCTGCTCGTCGGCGGCACCATGCTGTACTACCGCGCGCTGCTGCACGGGCTCAGCGATCTGCCGTCGGCCGATGCCGAGGTGCGCAAGCGGCTCGAACGGCAGGCCGATCGCGAAGGCTGGCCGGCGATGCACCGCAGGCTCGCCGCGCTCGATCCGGTCACGGCGGCGCGCCTGCACCCGAACGATCAGCAGCGCATCCAGCGCGCGCTCGAAGTGATCGAACTCAGCGGCAAGCCGCTCGGCGAGCATTTCGCCTCGCGATCGAGCGTGCTTGCGCAACCCTACTTAAGCGTGGTGCTCGAGTCGCCCGATCGCGCGCGGCTGCACCAGCGAATCGAGCAGCGATTCCATCTGATGATGGAGCAGGGCTTTCTGGCCGAAGTGCAGCGCCTGCGCGATCGCGGCGATCTGCATCTGGAACTCCCCTCGTTGCGCGCGGTCGGATACCGGCAGCTCTGGCTGCACCTCGAAGGGCACTATGGTTTGTCCGAAGCGGTCGACCGAGGAATCGCCGCGACCCGGCAGTTCGCCAAGCGCCAATTGACCTGGCTGCGGAACGAAACCGTTGCACAGCGGCTCGACCCGGACGATCCTCATTTGTTCGACCAGTTCTGGACTTCCTTGAATTGTTTATTGCCCAAGACCGCGTGATAGACTTTTGTCAAGCCTATGGGTGTGCCATGGGCCAGGGGTCTACCCGCAAGGGATGTATAAAAAACTAAGGAAGCAGAGATGTCCAAAGGTCATACGTTACAAGAACCGTTTCTTAACGCTCTTCGCAAAGAGCGCATTCCGGTCTCGATCTACCTGGTGAACGGCATCAAATTGCAGGGCCAGATCGAATCATTCGACTCCTTCGTCGTGTTGCTGAAGAACAGCGTCAGCCAGATGGTGTACAAGCACGCCATTTCCACGATCGTTCCGGCCCGCCCGGTTCGCGTGTATGACGCCAGTGAAGCTGGTGACTCCGCCGAGGACGTCGGCAACAAATAAAGTGAGCCTCATTGGCACTCAGCAATCTGTTTGACAGACCGCCTTCGGGACAGAAGGCGGTACTAATCCATCTGGATGTGCGCGGCGTCGCTAGCGCCGCGAGTAGCGATTACGAGAGCGACCGGCGCGAATTCGAAGACCTGGCCCGTTCGGCAGGCGCGGACGTGCAGGTGCTCATCGGCGGTTCGCGGCAAAGGCCCGATGCGGGTCTCTACATCGGCAGTGGCAAGGCCGATGAGGTGGCCGCGGCCGTGGCTGCCGGCGGCGCCGAACTCGCGATCTTCAATCACGACCTGTCACCGAGCCAGGAGCGGAATCTCGAAAAGATTCTGCGCTGTCGCGTGCTCGATCGGGCGGGCTTGATTCTCGACATCTTCGCGCGCCGTGCGCGCTCCCACGAAGGCAAGCTGCAGGTCGAACTCGCACAGCTGCGCCACCTGCGCACGCGGCTGGTTCGCGGCTGGACGCACTTGGAGCGCCAGAAGGGCGGCATCGGCATGCGTGGCCCGGGTGAAACCCAGCTCGAAACCGATCGTCGGCTGATCGACGACAAGATCGTCACGCTGCGCCGGCACCTCGAGGAAGTGCGGGCTCGCCGTGCGCAGAACCGCAATTCGCGCAAGCGCAACGAAGTGCCTTCGGTGTCGCTGGTCGGCTACACCAACGCCGGCAAGTCGAGCCTGTTCAATGCGATGACCGGCGACGACACCTACGCATCGAGCAAGCTGTTCGCGACGCTCGATACGACGGTGCGCCGGCTCGATCTGCCCGAAGGCGAGCCCGCGGTTCTGGCCGACACCGTCGGCTTCATCCGCGATCTGCCGCAC
The DNA here is from genome assembly GCF_058783045.1 of Hydrocarboniphaga sp. FW305-C-57. Classification (NCBI taxonomy): domain Bacteria; kingdom Pseudomonadati; phylum Pseudomonadota; class Gammaproteobacteria; order Nevskiales; family Nevskiaceae; genus Hydrocarboniphaga; species Hydrocarboniphaga sp. FW305-C-57. The sequence continues at coordinate 19,611 of NZ_JBYSYG010000006.1, forward strand.
GACCTCATCGCTGCGTTCCGCGCCACGCTCGAAGAGTCGCGCGAATCCGATCTGCTGCTGCACGTCACCGATGCCTCCGATCCGGAGCGCATGGCGCGCATCGAGCAGGTCAACGCGGTGCTGCACGAGATCGGGGCCGACGAGGTTCCGCGCCTGCAGGTGTTCAACAAGATCGATCTGCGCGAGGACGAAACCGCGCGCATCGAACGCGACGACCGCGGCGTGGCCGTGCGGGTCTACGTGTCGGCGCAGACCGGGGCGGGGCTCGATCTGCTCAAGGCCGCGATCGCCGAGCGGATTCGCCCGGGCCTGCCGGAGTTCCGTATCCTCGTGCCGCCGCGCGCGGCCCGTCTGCGCGCCCAGCTGTTCGAGTTGCGCGCGGTCCGCCGCGAGCAGATCGAGGAGGACGGCAGCGTTCATCTGACCGTGAGCCTGGCGTACGAGCGTTTGCGCGGACTCTGCGTGGCGGCCGGTATCGAGCCGCCAGCCGAGCCGCGCGTGCTGGAGGACTGGGAGTCGTCGAGTCCCTAGACCGCATCGCCAGCCGGTACGCTGAGCGGGGTACTGGGGCCAGTAAATCGGCAAGCGAATCAATCAACCGGGTAGAATCGCGGTCCGCCGGGCGGATCAAGGCTGTCCCGCATCCGCCCACACAATGAATTGGCATCTCTGGAGCAGCAATGGCTTGGAATGAGCCTGGGCCGAATCGCGACCCTTGGAATCAAGGGCCCGGTGGCAACAAGCGCGGCGATGGTCCGCCCGATCTCGACGAAATGCTGCGTCGGCTCAAGGCCAGACTCAGTGGCAGGGGCCCGCGTTCTCCGGGCGGCTCGCCAGCCGGGGCGCCGAAAGCGCTGATCGGTCTCGTGGTCGCGGTCGTGGCGGGCCTCTGGCTCAGCACCGGTTTCTACGTAATCGACGAACAGGAGCGCGGCGTGGTGATGCGCTTCGGCGCCTACTCGCGCACCACCGATCCGGGCTGGGGCTGGCATGCGCCGTGGCCGGTCGAGAAGGTGGAGATCGTCAACGTCACCCAGGTTCGCCAGGCCAACGACCGCGCGACCATGCTGACCAAGGACGAGAACATCGTCGACGTCGAGCTGACCGTGCAGTACCGCGTGTCTTCGGCCGAGCAGTATCTGTTCTCGGTCGCCGATCCGGACATGACTTTGCGCCAGGCCACCAAGTCGGCCGTGCGCGAGACCGTCGGCCGCAGCGAGATGGACTTCATCATCACCGAAGGCCGCCAGGCCGTCGCCGATCGTACCAAGCAGCTGTTGCAGGACCGCCTGGACATGTACAAGTGCGGCTTGATCGTGACCGAAGTGAACCTGCAGCAGGCGCAGCCGCCTGAAGCCGTGCAATCGGCCTTCGCCGATGCGATCAAGGCACGCGAGGATCAGCAGCGCGTCAAGAACGAGGCCGAGGCCTACGCCAACGATCGCCTGCCGCGCGCTCGCGGCGCGGCTGCTCGCCAGCTCGAGGAAGCCTCGGCCTACCGCGACCAGGTGATCGCGCGCGCCGAAGGCGATGCCTCGCGCTTCTCGCAGCTCGTCGCCGAATACCGCAAGGCGCCGAAGGTCACTCGCGATCGTCTTTATCTGGACACGATGACGCAGGTGCTCTCGCAGAGCAGCAAGGTGCTCATCGACGTCAAGCAGGGCAACCCGATGTTCTATCTGCCGTTGGATCAGCTGCTCAAGAATTCACCCAAGGTCGATGAGTACGACTTCTCGAATTCCTCGGGCTCGGGCGCCAACCGCGCCGCGCCGAATGCGCAGGATTCGGGCCGCACGCGTGATCGGGGGCGCCAGTAATGAAGAACGCTCAAGTTTTCTGGCTCGCGATCGTGGTGCTGGCCGTCTTCCTGGTTTCGGGTTCCTGCTTCGTCGTCGACCAGCGCGAACGCGTGGTGCTGTTCCAGTTCGGCGAGATCCAGGGCACGGATTACCCGCCGGGTCTGCACTTCAAGCTGCCGGTCGTGCAAACGGTGCTGCGCCTCGACAACCGCGTGCTGACGCTCGACAACCAGACCGAGAACTTCCTGACGGTCGAGAAGAAGAACGTCGAAGTCGACTACTTCGTGAAGTGGCGCATCGCCGACACCACCACGTACTACCGTGCGACCGGTGGCCAGGACATCGTCGCCATGGATCGTCTGTCGGGCATCATCAACCGCGGCCTGCGCGACCAGTTCGGTTCTCGCACGGTGCAGCAGGTGGTCTCGGGTGAGCGCGACGAGATTCTGCAGTCGCTGCAGAAGGGGGCCGACGAGCGCGTGCGCGATCTCGGCATCCAACTCGTCGACGTGCGCGTGAAGCGCGTCGATCTGCCCAAGGAAGTCAGCGATTCGGTCTACGAGCGCATGCGCGCCGAGCGCACGCGCACCGCGATGGACCTGCGGGCCCGCGGCGCCGAAGAGGCCGAGAAGATCAAGGCCGAAGCCGATCGCGAGGCCCAGATCACGCTCGCCAATGCCTACCGCGACGCCGAAAAGCTGCGCGGCGAGGGCGATGCCAAGGCCTCCGAGATTTATGCGGCGGCTTACGGCCAGGACCAGGAGTTCTACAACTTCTACCGCTCGCTCGACGTTTATCGCGAGGCTTTCGGCAAGAAGCAGGACGTCATGGTGCTGCAGCCGGACAGCGAGTTGTTCAAGTACTTCAGAAAGGGTTCGGCTCCGTAATCGGCTGCATCAGTCGATACCGGCCAGACCCTCATGTGGATCGATATCGTCCAGGCGCTGGCGCTGCTGCTGATCCTGGAGGGCATCCTGCCCTTCCTGTCGCCGCGCCGGTTCCGCCAGTCCCTGCTCAATTTCGCGAGCCTGGAAGACAAATGGATGCGGCTGCTGGCCCTGGTCAGCATGGTGGCCGGGCTCGTCCTGCTGCAGATCATCGGCGCCGACCTCGTTCCCAGATAAGCGCGTGAAAGGCCCTGAAAAGGGCCACCGAGCCCGAGGTGGCGAAAGACATCGTCGCCTAGGACAATAGCGCCCCCAAAGCACCCTCACCCCCAGGACTCTCGCGAAGATGGCCATCAAACGCTGGATGCTGCCCGATGGCATGGAAGAAACGCTGCCGCCGACGTCGTGGCAGCTCGAAGACCTGCGCCGCAAACTGCTCGACCACTACCGCCAGGCCGGTTACGAGCTGATCTTCCCGCCGCTGGTCGAGCATCTCGACGCCCTGCTGACGGGTGCCGGCAGCGATCTGGAGCAGCAGACCTTCAAGTTCACCGATCCGGCCAGCGGCCGGCTGCTGGGGCTGCGTGCAGACATGACCCCGCAGGCGGCGCGCATCGCCGCCCGCCGGTACACCGAGGCCGAGACCGTGCGACTGTGCTACCTCGGCACCGTGCTGCGCACCTCGCCGGACAGCCAGGGTGGCCCGCGTTCGCCGCGCCAGGTCGGTTGCGAGCTGTTCGGCCGATCGGAGCTCGAGGCCGACCTCGAGGTGCTGAGCCTCATGCTCAAGACCCTGGAACTCGCCGGTGTCGGTCCGGTGCACCTCGATCTGGGCCATGTCGGCATCTATCGGGCGCTGTCGGCCAGGCTCGGCCTCGACGCGGACGACGAGGCGGTGCTGTTCGAGATTCTGCAGCGCAAGTCGCATCCGGATCTGGCCGAGTTCGCGGCCAGCAGCCGGCTCAATGGCGTTTCCGAAGCGCTGTCGGCGCTGATGGACCTCAATGGCGATGTCGGCGTGCTCAAGCGTGCCCGCGAAGTGCTCGCCAAGGCGGGCGAGGGCGTGGTCGAGGCGCTGTCGACGCTCGAGCGCGTCGCCGCCGAGCTGCAGCGCAGCTTCCCCGAGGTGGTCATCCACGTCGATCTCGCCGAGCTGCGCGGGCTGCGCTATCACACCGGCCTGGTGTTCGCGGCCTTCGTGCCCGGATCCGGCCGCGAAATCGCCCGAGGCGGCCGCTACGATGGCGTCGGCAGCGAGTTCGGCCGGCCGCTGCCGGCGACCGGCTTCTCGGCCGACATGAACGAGCTGCTGAAGCTGGGTTCCTGAAAGTCCTGAAGCTCATTTTCCCTTTCAACCGGGCGACGTGGTCGCCGCACAGTCGAGAACAAGCATGGGTAAGTCAGTCGTCGTCATCGGCGCTCAATGGGGTGACGAAGGAAAGGGCAAGGTCGTCGACCTGCTCACCGATCGTGCACAGGCCGTGGTCCGCTTCCAGGGCGGCCACAACGCCGGTCACACGCTCGTCATCAACGGCATCAAGACCGCGCTGAACCTGATTCCGAGCGGCATTATGCGTCCTGACGTCGCCTGCCTGATCGGCAACGGCGTGGTGCTGTCGCTGCCCGACCTCGTCAAGGAAATCGAGAAGGTGGAGGCCACCGGCGCCACCGTGCGCAACCGCCTGAAGATCTCCGAAGCCACGCCGCTGGTGCTGCCGGTGCACGCGGTGCTCGACAAGGCGCGCGAGCTCGCCCGCGGCGAAGCCAAGATCGGCACCACCGGCAAGGGCATCGGCCCGGCCTACGAAGACAAGGTGGCGCGTCGCGCGATTCGCGTCGGCGACCTGTTCCATCGCGAACAGCTCGCGGCCAAGCTCGGCGAGCTGCTGGCGTATCACAACTTCGTGCTCGTCAATTACTTCAAGCTCGAGCCGGTCGACTTCCAGCAGACGCTCGACGAGCTGCTCGGCTATGCCGACATCATCAAGCCGATGGTCGCCGACGTGACCGAGCTGCTGCGCCTGCACCTCAAGAAGGGCGACAACGTGCTGTTCGAAGGCGCGCAGGGCGCGCTGCTCGACGTCGATCACGGCACCTATCCGTTCGTGACCTCGAGTAACACCACGGCCGGCGGCGCGGCGACGGGATCGGGCGTCGGCCCGCGCAACCTCGATTACGTGCTCGGCATCGTCAAGGCCTATGCGACGCGCGTCGGCGCCGGCCCGTTCCCGACCGAGCAGGAAAACGACATCGGCCAGCACATCCGCGACAAGGGCGCCGAATACGGCACCGTGACCAAGCGCCCGCGCCGCTGCGGCTGGTTCGATGCGGTGGCCGCGCGCCGCTCGATCTTCAACAACAGCGTCACCGGCCTGTGCGTCACCAAGCTCGACGTGCTCGACGAACTCGACGCGATCCGCATCTGCACCGGCTACCAGCTCGACGGCAAGCCCGTGGAAGTGCCGCCGATCGGTGCCGAGGGCTTCTCGAAGATCGAGCCGATCTACGAGGAACTGCCGGGCTGGAAGACCAGCACCTACGGTGTGACGCGCTACGAAGACCTGCCGGAAGCCGCGCGCCTCTACCTCGAGCGCATGCGCGAAGTGACCGAGACCGAGATCGCGCTGATTTCCACCGGCCCGGATCGCGAACACACCATCGTGCTGCGCAATCCGTTCGAATAAGGCTTCGCCCCGCGATCAAGGCGTCTGCGATTCGCTCATGGTCGAGGCGCGCCCCGGCCGCGGGTTTGGCAAGGAGCTGCCGATTGCCGTCGCCTGCGATGTCCTGAGGCGCTCGAACTTGCTGCGGTAACGCGCCTGCTGGCCGGCATCGCCGGCGCTCAGGCGCAGGGCGGTGTCGAGACTGCGCTGGGCTTCGCGCGGCTTGTCCAGCCGGCGAAGAATCATGCCCTGCAGGAAGTAGAAGCGGTGGTCGTTCGGGTTGAGCTCGATCGCGCGATGCATCGCCTCGCTGGCCGCCGACAGCTGCGAGAGCCTGAAGGCCCGCTGTGCGAGCCAGTAATGGTGGTAGGGATTGCGTTCGAGCAGGGCCTGCTCCCGCTGATGCAACTGCTGCGCGCGGGCCTGATCGCCGAGCCGCCGGTAGACGCGGGCGGCCGCGGCGTAGGCCATCAAGTCCCCGGCATCCAGCTGCAGCGAGGTGCGAGCCGCCACCTCGGCGGCCCGGAGCTCGCCCAGGCTCAGATAGCGCTGCGCCAGATTGGTCCACAGGAAGGCCTGGCTCGGCGCCAGGCGCAGCGCTTCGAGCTGGTCGCGCAGGGCCTGTCGCGGATCGGCGCTCGCCGCCTCCCCCGCGAGGTTGTTGTAGAACTGCGCCAGGGCCTCGTCGTCCGTGATCACGCTTTGCGGATAGCTCGGGCTGTACTCGGCGCTCGCCACGTCGACGATCATCGCACGCGAGTGGGCGGCGCCCGTGTTGTTTTTTCGGGGAACCGTTTCGTCGATGCGCGCATTGATGTGCTGGTACAGCAGCGCCTGATCGCCGCGCAGATCCCAGACCGGCGGAATCCGCACGTGGTTGAAGCGGGCATCGATGCCGATCTCGCGCGCGAGCGCGACGACCAACAGGGTGTACGAAAGGCAATTGACGCGCCGTTGGGTGAAGGCTTCGGCGGCCGTCAGCGTCGCCCCGGCCTCGTAGCGCAACTCTATTCCGTCTTCATCGAGCAGCGCGTGGCTCAGCGCGTGGATCTGGTCGGCGCGACTGCCCGCGCGGGCGGTCACGCGCCGGACGAACTCGCGCATCGGCTCGTTGACGACGAGCGGGCTGGCGGGATCGATCGACGGCCGTGCATCGGCTGGCAACTGGCCGGCACCGGACAGTACCCATGCACGCTCGTCGGCGGTGCTCGGCGGCAGGGCAGGCATCGAGGTGCAGGCGACCAGCAGGGCCGGGAACATCGGCAAGGCAAGCCAATTGGAACGGAATCGCTTCGACACGATCATCGCAGTCCCCGACGCGCCCCTGGGGCGGCGGTCCGAGTCTACGCCTGCGCGTTCCAGCGCTCTATCGGCCTGTTGCCCATCGAAGCGCCTGCTGTTTGGGGACGCCAGAAAGCAAAAACCCGCGAGTCATCGCGGGTTTCTTACTTCATGCTGTGCATTCAATTGGCTTGGTGCCGAGAAGAGGACTCGAACCTCCACGATTTTACTCGCTAGTACCTGAAACTAGTGCGTCTACCAATTCCGCCATCTCGGCCCACTTGAAGCTCCCGCTGCACGCGTTGAGGCGTTGCGAGGGCGCGAATTGTGGCGATGAGCGTATGCTTTGTCAATGAAACCAAAAAACAAAAGCAACACGACCGACTGGCAAAGTCGGGATCCCAATTTCAGTGCCGAGCAGGGACGCTACGAAGACCCCGTCCCGTCGCGAGCCCTGATCCTCGAAACGCTCAAGGCGCACGACGGTCCGCTCAATGTCGACGAGCTGATCGGCGCGTTCCAGCTCACCAAGCTCAACCAGCAGAGCGCCCTCGAAAAGCGCCTCGCGGCGATGATCCGCGACGGCCAGCTCGTGCAGAACCGCAAGGGTGCCTACGGGCCGGTCGCGCAGATGAACGCGATCCCGGGCGTGATCCAGGCGCATCGCGATGGCTTCGGCTTCCTGATTCGCGACGAGGGCGGGCCGGACATCTTCCTGCCGCCGCGGCAGATGCGCTCGGTCATGAACGGCGACCGCGTGCTCGTGCGCATCACCGGCACCGACTTCAAGGGCCGACCCGAAGGCACGCTCGTCGAAGTGCTCGAGCGCGGCTCGCGCGAAGTGGTCGGCCGGCTGCACGTGGAGCAGGGCATCAGCTATGTGATTCCGGACAACCCGCGCGTGCAGCAGGATCTGCTGATTCCGCCCGAAGCGCGCGGCGGGGCCAAGCAGGGCCAGATGGTGGTGGCCGAAATCACCGCGCCGCCGGGACATCGCACCCTGCCGGTCGGCAAGGTCATCGAAATCCTCGGCGACCACTTGGCGCCCGGCATGGAGATCGAGGCGGCGATCCGCGCGCACAACCTGCCGTACGTCTTTCCGCATGAGGTGGAGGCGCAGGCCGCGCGCATCCCCGACACCGTGCAGGCTTCGCAGATCGCGGGGCGCAAGGACCTGCGCGATCTGCCGCTCGTGACGATCGACGGCGCCGACGCGCGCGACTTCGACGACGCGGTCTACGCCAAGCCGATGCGCAAGGGCCCGTTCGGCGGCGGTGGCGGCTGGACGCTGTGGGTGGCGATCGCCGACGTGGCCGCCTACGTCACGCCCGATTCGCCGCTCGACGTCGAGGCGCTGCTGCGCGGCAACTCGGTGTACTTCCCGCAACGCGTCATTCCGATGCTGCCCGAGAAGCTGTCCAACGGCCTGTGCTCGCTGAACCCGAACGTCGACCGGCTCTGCATGGTCTGCGAGATGCGCGTGATGCCCGACGGCGAAGTCGCCAAGTCGGTGTTCTACGAGGCGGTGATGCGCTCGCAGGCACGGCTGATCTACGAGGACGTCGCCGCCATTCTCGACGACCCCAAGGGGCCCGAGGCGCAGAACGTGCCGCACGTGGTGCCGCATCTGCTCGTGCTCAACCAGGTGTTCGAGGCCTTGCTCAAGGCGCGCGAGAAGCGCGGGGCGATCGACTTCGAGACCACCGAGACCAAGATCGTCTTCGACGGCGATCGCAAGATCGATCGCGTGGTGCCGATCAAGCGCAATCGCGCGCACCGGCTCATCGAGGAATGCATGGTCGCGGCCAACGTCGAATCGGCCCGCCGCGTCGCCAAGGCCAAGATCGCGGCTCCGTATCGCGTGCACGAAAAGCCCGACGCCGTGAAGGTGCAGGCCCTGCGCGAGTTCCTGACCGAGCGCGGGCTCAAGCTCGGCGGCAGCGACCGGCCCGATACGCAGGACTACGCGGCCATGCTGAGCCGCACCAAGGGTCGCCCCGACCAGCCGCTGATCCAGACGGTGATGCTGCGCTCGCTCATGCAGGCGCGTTACAGCGCCGAGAACCTCGGGCACTTCGGCCTCGCGCTGACGCATTACTCGCACTTCACCTCGCCGATCCGCCGCTATCCCGACTTGCTGCTGCACCGGGCGCTCAAGCACCTGATTTTCAAGAAGCCGGCCAAGGAGTTCGCGTATTCGGTCGATGCGATCGAGAAGCACGGCGCGCATTGCTCGATGACCGAGCGCCGGGCCGACGAGGCGACGCGCGAGGTCACCACCTGGCTCAAGTGCGAATACATGAGCCACCATGTCGGCGAGGAGCACGATGGCCTGGTGTCCGGCGTGGCGCCGTTCGGGCTTTTCATCGAGCTCTCCGGGCTTTACGTCGAAGGGCTCGTGCACGTCAGCCAGCTCAAGAACGACTACTACCAGTTCGAAGCCCGCCATCACCGGCTCATCGGCGACCGCAGCGGCCAGACCTACAACCTCGGCGACTCGGTCAGGGTCAAAGTGGTTCGCGTTAATCTCGACGAGCGCAAGATCGATCTCGAGCTGCTCGCGGTGAAGACGGCCAATGGACGTTCACTGAAAATTAAGGACGTCCCCAGAGAATCGCGCGCGCAGCACGAGCCCAAATCGGGCCCGGGTCGCAATTCCAAGAACTCCAAGTCGAGGCGCAAAGGACGATGAAACACATCAGAACAGCGGTCAAAACAACGGTAGTCGCGGCCGCCATCATCGGCCTCGCGGCCTGCGCGGAAGATCCGAACCGCAATGCCAAGCGCGGCGCCGGCATCGGCGCGGTGACGGGCGCGGTGCTCGGCAACCAGGTCAGCCATGCGCGCGGCGCCCCGATCGTCGGCGCCATTGTCGGCGCGATCGCCGGCGGCGCGGTGGGCAACTACATGGACAAGCAGCGCAAGGAAGTCGAGCAGCAGATGGCGCCCGAAATCCAGCGCGGTGACCTCAGCACGACGACGCTGTCGGACGGTTCGCTCAAGGTCGCCATCGCCAGCGACGTCAGCTTCGATCTCGGCAGCGCGACCCTGCGCCCGGATGCGATGGACGCCTACGGCCGCATCGCGGCGATCCTCAAGACCTACGACAAGACCGTGATCCACGTCGTCGGCCACACCGACACCAGTGGCTCGTCCGATTTCAACCAGGGCCTGTCGGAGCGTCGCGCCGCGGCGGTCGGCACCTTCCTGGCTTCGCAGGGCGTGCCCGGAACGCGCCTGCGCGAAGAGGGCCGCGGCGAGCGCGAGCTGATCGTGCGCACGGCCGACAACGTCAAGGAAGCGCGCAATCGCCGTGTCGACATCGTCATCAAGCCGGTGGTCGAGGGCAACGAGCAGGCCGCCTGGGCGCCGCCTCCGTATCTCGGCAGCTGATCCGCAGCTTCCGCGAGGCAAAGAAAAAGGCGCATCTGCGCCTTTTTCTTTGCGCGTAGAATTCCGCGCCTATGTCAGATCAATACATCGGCGGCTTCCACGCCGTCATGGCGGCGCTCGAAGACGGCGCTACCAAGCCCTACGAAATCCTGCTTGCCGATACGCGCCAGGACGATCGTGCCCGGCGCCTGCTCGCGCTGGCCCGCGAACATTCGGTCCCGGTGCGCACGGTGTCGCGCTCCGATCTCGACATCAAGGCCCCCGAACTGCGGCACCAGGGCGTGCTCGCCTTGATTCCGGCGCGCGAGTTCACGGGCGAGGATGCGCTCGACGCCCCGGCCTCGCCGGAGCGGCTGTTCCTCGCGCTCGACGGCGTGCAGGATCCGCACAACCTCGGCGCCTGCCTGCGCACGGCCGAAGCCGTTGGCGCGACGGCGGTGATCATCCCGAAGGACCGCGCCGCGAGCCTGACGGCCGTCGCCCTGAAGGCCGCCGCCGGCTCCGCCGAGCGCGTGCCGGTGATCGCGGTGACCAACCTGTCGCGCACGCTCGAGAAGCTTAAGGAGCGCGGCTACTGGCTCACCGGCCTGGCCGGCGAAGCCGAGGAAACGCTCTACGAAGCCGACCTGACCGGCCCGCTCGTGCTGGTCATGGGCGCCGAAGGGGCCGGCATGCGCCGGCTCACGCGTGAGACCTGCGACCGGCTCGTCAAGATTCCGATGCTCGGCAAGATCGAAAGCCTCAACGTCTCGGTGGCCGCCGCCGTCTGCCTTTACGAAGCCTTTCGCCAGCGCAGCGGCAAGAAGCGCTGAGCATTGCCGCGCCAGCGGCTTTCCGTTAGGATTCGCGCCCCTCGTCGCCGCCCGCGGCCGCGAGGTGCTGTCCCACCGCATTCTGCGGGGGACTGTCCCGGCCGGAAGTGCAGCGGTTTCCGGCCGACATCCATAGTCAGGAGTACAAACGAATGCGTCACTACGAAATCGTAGTCATGGTGCATCCGGACCAGAGCGATCAGGTTCCGGCCATGACGGAGCGTTACAAGGCGATGGTGGAAGGCGATGGTGGCCAGATCCACCGTCTCGAAGACTGGGGCCGCCGTCAGCTGGCCTACCCGATCGCCAAGCTGCACAAGGCTCACTACGTGCTGCTCAACGTCGAATGCTCGGAAAAGGTCCTTGCCGAACTCGAGAGCGCGTTCAAGTTCAACGACGCCGTGATCCGCAAGCTGATCATCAAGAAGGATGCCGCCGAGACCGCGCAGTCGCCGCTGTTCAAGGCTCCGGAAGAAGACAAGAAGCCCGAGTACAAGTCCCGCCGCGACGACACCGTGAACCCGCTGGCGACCGAAGATGCTGAAGCCACCGAGGAGAGCGTCTAATGGCTTTCGAACGTAAAGAAGGTGGTGGCGGTGGCTCCGGCGGCCGTTTCTTCCGTCGCAAGAAGTCCTGCAAGTTCAGCTCCGACAAGGCCGCGCCGATCGACTACAAGGATCTGGCGATGCTCAAGGGCTACATCGGCGAGAACGGCAAGATCGTGCCGGCCCGCATCACCGGCACGCGCACGCGCTACCAGCGCCAGCTCGCGGTTGCGATCAAGCAGGCCCGTTTCCTGGCCCTGCTGCCGTACACCGACAAGCACGAATAAGAGGCACGACAACCATGCAAGTCATTCTGCTTGAGAAGGTGAAGAACCTCGGCGACCTCGGCGACGTGGTCAAGGTCGCTCCGGGCTATGGCCGCAACTTCCTGCTGCCCAAGGGCATCGCGCTGTCGGCGACCGAGAGCAACCGTAAGGTGTTCGAGGAGCGCAAGGCCGAACTCGTCAAGAAGTCGCAGGATTCGCTCAATGCCGCCAAGCTGCGCGCCGAAAAGCTCGCGGGCAAGACTATCAAGGTCAAAGCCCTGGCTTCGGACGAAGGCAAGCTCTACGGCTCGGTCGGCCCGGCCGAAATCGTGCGTGCCGCCGAGCTGCTCGGCCTGGACGTCGAGAAGAGCGAGCTGGATCTGGTCGAAGGTCCGATCCGCCAGACCGGCAGCTACGACATCGCCGTGCGCCTGCACAGCGAAGTTGAAACCAGCCTGACGGTCGTGGTCGAGGAAGAAAAGGCCTAATCGGCTTTTTCCGGCCAACGGCTAGTAAACTAAACGGCCCGCTCAGCGGGCCGTTTTTATTTGTTCTGGTGCACAAGCGCGATGCCCGATCCCAAGCAGCCCCCGTATTCCATCGAGGCTGAGCAGTCCGTACTCGGCGGCCTGCTGCTGGACAACCGCGCCTGGAACGAACTCGCCGATCGCCTCAGCGAGGCCGATTTCTACCGTGTCGATCACCAGCTGATCTACAAGGCGATCTGCGATCTGATCGGCTTCGGCAGGCCCTGCGATTTCGTGACGCTGGCCGAGCATCTGCGCATGCAGGAGAAGCTCGAGGAAGCCGGCGGGCTGTCGTATCTCGGTACGCTCGCGGCCGATACGCCGAGTGCGGCGAACATCGTGGCTTATGCCGACATCGTGCGTGAGCGCTCGGTGCTGCGCAGCCTGATCGCGGCCGGTCAGGACATCAGCGACCTGGGCTTTCGCGCCGAAGGGCGCGAGCCGCAGGAACTCATCGACATCGCCGAGCAGAAGGTCTTCAAGATCCGCGAGCGCGGCACCCGCGCGCAGAGCAGCTACTTCGACATGCCGGCGATCATGGCGGGCGTGTTCGAACGCATTTCGTCGGTGCGCGACAACCCGCAGGGCACCGCGGGACTGCCGACCGGCTTCGTCGAGTTCGACAACAAGACCAGCGGCCTCGGCGAGGGCGACCTCATGATCCTCGCGGCGCGTCCGTCGATGGGCAAGACCACGCTGGCTGTGAACATCGCCGAGTACGTCGCCTTCGAACGCAAGGAGGGCGTGGCGATCTTCTCGATGGAAATGTCGGCCGAGCAGATCGGCTATCGCGTGATTTCCTCGCGCGGCGGCATTCCGATGCAGAAGCTGCGTTCGGGCGAGCTGTCGGACCAGGAGATGGACCAGCTCACCTGGACCATCAACCGGCTGCGCGAAGCGCCGATGTTCATCGACGAGACCGGCGCGCTGTCGCCGAACGACCTGCGCGCGCGTGCGCGGCGCCTGGCGATGCGCACGAACCTCAAGCTCATCGTGGTGGACTACATCCAGCTCATGCAGGTGCCGGGCACCAAGGACAACCGCACCGGCGAAATCTCGGAGATTTCGCGCAGCCTCAAGGCGCTGGCCAAGGAGCTCAAGCTGCCGATCATCGCGCTGTCGCAGCTCAACCGCGGCGTCGAACAGCGCGACAACAAGCGCCCGCGCATGGCCGACCTGCGTGAATCGGGCGGTATCGAGCAGGACGCCGACCTGGTGGTCTTCATCTATCGCGACTGGGTCTACAACAAGACCAGCGACGAGACCCAGGCCGAAGTCATCATCGCCAAGCAGCGTAACGGCCCGCTCGGCACCGTGCCGCTCGAATTCCACGGCCAGTACACGCGCTTCGAGAATCCGCGGCAGGGCTTCGCGGTCGCGGATTACGAGGAATGAACCAGCGCGCCGTGGCGACGGTGAATCTCGCCGCCATCCGCCACAACCTCGCGCAGGTTCGCCACTACGCACCGAACTCGCGCGTGATGGGCGCCGTGAAGGCCGACGCCTATGGCCACGGCGCGGTGCCGATCGCGCGCACGCTCGAAGCGGCCGGCATCGATGCGCTCGCGGTCGCCTGCATGCAAGAGGCCCAGCAGCTGCGCGAGGCGCACGTGCGCGCGCCGATCGCGCTGCTCGAAGGCATCCTGAGCGCCGAGGAAGCCACGCTCGCGGCCTACGAAGGCCTGCAGATCGTCATCAACGATTTCTGGCAGATCGAGCTGCTCGAACGCATGCCGCAGGGCGCGACGCTGAACGTCTGGTTCAAGCTCGACAGCGGCATGCACCGGCTCGGTTTTCCGCTGTCGGCGGTTCCGAAACTGCGGCAGGTGCTCGAACGTAATCGCAGCTGGCGCTTCTGCGGCTGGATGACGCACCTGGCGCGTGCCGACGAAGCCGATGATTCGGCCACGGTCGAGCAGATCGCGGCTTTCGACGCCGTGCTCGCGGGCGTCGCCGGCGCGCGTTCGATCGCCAACTCGGCCGGCCTGCTGGCCTGGCCGCAGGCGCGCCGCGACTGGGTGCGCCCCGGTCTGATGCTCTACGGCGCGAGCCCGCTGCCCGGCAAGACCGGGCGCGACCTCGGCCTGCGTCCGGCGCTGACGCTGACGAGCCGGCTCATCGCGATCCGCGAATATCCGGCCGGCAGCGCGATCGGCTATGGCGCGGCGTATCGCTGCCCCGAGACGATGAAGATCGGCGTCGCCGCGGTCGGCTACGCCGATGGCATCCACCGCAGCCTCGCGAGCGGGGCGCCCGTGCAGGTCGCGGGCCGCCCGGCGACGATCGCGGGCCGCGTGTCGATGGACATGATCACGCTCGACCTGCGCGCCGCCCCGAATGCCCGCATCGGCGATGAAGTGGTGCTCTGGGGCGAGGATGCTCCGGCCGAAATCGTCGCCGAGCACGCCGGTACGCTGGCCTACGAGCTGTTCTGCGGGCTGACCAATCGCGTGCAGTTCGAGTACGTCGATCCGGCGGCCTGAGCGCCGGGGCGCCGGCTAGAACCAGTCCTTGAGCTTCTGCAGCAGCGGACGGTTCGACGGCGAACCGGGTTCGAGGCGGGCGAGGGCGACCGAGATGTTGTCCTTGCCGCCGCCTTGCAGCGCCAGGTTCACGAGCGCGCGCGACAGCAGTTCGAGCTTGAAGCCGCGAATTTCCATGATCTGCTGAATCTGCTCGTCGCTCGTCATGTCGGTGAGACCGTCGGAGCAGAGCAGGTACAGATCGCCGATCTGCGCGGGCTCCTCGATGATGTCGATGTTGATCTCGGCGTCCACGCCGAGCGCGCGCGTGACGATGTTCTTGCGTACGAACCTCGACGCATCCTCGCGCGAATACTGGCCGCTCGCGACGAGCTCTTCGAGCAGCGAATGATCGCGCGTGATCTGCGCGAGCCGGCCCGCGCGGTAGCGATAGGCGCGCGAGTCGCCGACGTGCGCGATCGTCACGAGCCCGCGATGAATCAGCAGCGCGACCACCGTGGTGCCCATGCCCGCGCAGCTCGGGTCGATCGAGGCACGCGAGAGCACGGCCTGATGCGCGGCTTCTACCGCGCTCTTGAGCAGCGCCGATTCGCGGCGGTATCCGGTGACCGGATCACGCTCGCCCGAGGCCACCCTGGGCAACTGGGCGCGCATGACCTGCAGGATGGTCGCCGTGGTGATCGAGCTCGCGACTTCGCCGGCGTTGTAGCCGCCCATGCCGTCGGCGAGTACGAGCAAGCCCAGCGAGACGTCCTGGGTGAGTGAATCCTCGTTGTTGGTACGGACGTTCCCGACCTCGGTGGCCAGATGGGTCGTGAGCTGGTAGTTCAGCGGCATCGACTCGAGGTTCTCGTCCTTGGGAAGGGGATGTCGTCAACGGCGGCGGGGCAGGGATGGCCGAAGCGCTTCGAGGTCGGCGGCCGCCAGACCGCGCCATACTACAAAATCCATCGGGGCCGGAATACGTGAAGATCACCCACGCGCGCAGTCGACCGGCCAACAAAATCAGGGGTTAGCGTGACCAAGCTTTCGAGCAGGAAGAACAACGTTCGATACATCTGCCAGTCCTGCGGGGCGCAGACGACCAAATGGGCCGGGCAGTGCGCCGAATGCGGGGCCTGGAACACGCTCGTCGAAACCGTCGCCGAGGCCAGTTCGCCCGCGCGACGGGCCGCGATCGCCGGTGAAGTGCGCATCGAGCGTCTGCACGAGGTCAGCGCCGACGACGCCCCGCGCGTGTCGTCGGGGCTCTCGGAAATGGATCGCGTGCTCGGCGGCGGCATCGTGCCCGGCGCGGTGATCCTGATCGGCGGCGATCCGGGCATCGGCAAATCCACGCTGCTGCTGCAAGTGCTCGCCGCTGTCGAGGGCCGGCTCGACACGCTCTACGTCTCGGGCGAGGAATCGCTCTCGCAGGTCAGCCTACGCGCGAGCCGGCTCGGGCTGCCGCGGCTCGATCTGCCGGTGCTCGCCGAGACCAGCGTCGACCTGATCCTCGATCAGCTGACCAAGCACCGCCCGGGCTTCGTCGTCATCGACTCGATCCAGACGCTCTATACCGAGGCGCTCGATTCCGCGCCCGGTTCGGTTTCGCAGATCCGTGAATGCGCGGCCCGCCTCGTGCGTTTCGCCAAGGCCAGCAACACCACGGTGATTCTCGTCGGCCATGTGACCAAGGAGGGCGCCATCGCCGGGCCGCGCGTGCTCGAGCACATGGTCGACACCGTGCTGTATTTCGAGCACGACGCCGGCAGCCGCTATCGCATCGTGCGCGCGGTCAAGAATCGCTTCGGGGCGGTCAACGAGCTCGGCGTGTTCGCGATGACCGACGGTGGCTTGAAGGAAGTCAGCAATCCGTCCGCGCTGTTCCTGTCACGCCACGAGCAACCGGTTTCGGGCTCGGTGATCACGGTGACGCGGCAGGGCAGCCGGCCGCTGCTCGTCGAGGTGCAGGCGCTCGTCGATGCGAGCCATATCGGCAGCCCGCGGCGCGTAACGCTCGGTTTCGAAGGCAACCGGCTCAACATGCTGCTCGCGGTCCTGCACCGCCACGCGGGCATCGCATTGTCCGATCAGGACGTGTTCGCGAACGTGGTCGGCGGCATGCGCATCCAGGAGCCGGCGGCGGATCTGCCGCTGCTGCTCGCGACGCTGTCGAGCTTTCGCGGCCAGCCGGTGTCGGGCACCACCATCGTCTTCGGTGAAGTGGGGCTGGCCGGTGAAATCCGGCCGGTCCAGGCCGGCGAGGAGCGGCTCATCGAAGCTGCCAAGCACGGCTTCAAGCGCGCCATCGTTCCGGAGGCGAACAAGCCGCGCAAGAACGCCAGGCTCGGCATCGAAGTCACGCCGGTCGCCCGGCTGGAGCAGGCGATCGACGCGCTTTGATGTCGCTCAGCTATTTGTCATTCCCGCGAACGCGGGAATGACAATAAGGTGCGGCTCTAACTCAGAGGAAGCTCGAAACGGCCGCCGGCAGTTTGAACTGCTTGTCGGTGAGCCGATCGTAGAGCAGCACCGTGAGCCACTCGCGTGAACTCGAGAACGACTTCAGGCGTATGTAGCGATCATCGCCATTGCGTTCGAGCTCGTAGCGCTCGACCGCTGCGGTGACGGTGTCTTTTTCGCCCTTGAGCAGCGCGGTGAGCTGCACGCGGCTGTTGGCGGTGTCGATCTGCACGTCGATGATTTCGCCGTAGCGCCCGAGCTTTTCGTTCAAGTAGCTTTTGAGCGCGAGGCCCATCGCTCCGTCTTTCATGCCTTTGGCGAGTTTGCCGAGCATTCTGTTGGCTCCTGAGAGTTTGCGAGACGGTTCAGAGCACGTCGGAAGCGTGCGCCGCCAGGCGCGAGCGCTCGCCGCGAGCCAAGGTCACGTGACCGCCGTGCGCCCAACCCCGGAAGCGATCGACCACGTAGGTCAGGCCCGACGTCGTCTCCGACAGATAAGGCGTGTCGATCTGCGTCAGGTTGCCGAGGCAGATCATCTTGCTGCCCGGGCCGCAGCGCGTGATCAGCGTCTTCATCTGCTTGGACGTGAGGTTCTGCGCCTCGTCGATGATGACGAAGCGATTCAGGAAGGTGCGGCCGCGCATGAAGTTCAGCGAGCGGATCTTGATGCGCTTGGACAGCAGATCGTTGGTCGCCGCGCGCTCCCAATCGCCCGCGCTGCCTTGCTGCGTGAGCACTTCGAGGTTGTCCATCAGCGCGCCCATCCAGGGCGTCATCTTTTCTTCCTCGGTACCCGGCAGGAAGCCGATGTCGTCGCCGAGCGGAACCGTCACGCGCGTCATGATGATCTCGCGATAACGCGGCTCGTCGAGCACCTGGGCGAGGCCCGCGGCGAGCGTCAGCAGCGTCTTGCCGGTGCCCGCGGTGCCGAGGATGGTGACGAAGTCGATGTCCGGATCGAGCAGCAGGTTCAGCGCGAAGTTCTGCTCGCGGTTCTTGGCGTGGATGCCCCAGACCGGCGTCTTGCCCGCGCGATAGTCGCGGATCACGCGCAGCTTGGCCTTGTCGTCGTCGATCGATTGCACGCTCAGTTCGAGCCCGCGATCGTCGCCATCGGCCATGTAGAGGAATTCGTTCGCGTACCAGTCCTTCACGCCGGGGCCTTGCAGCTTGTAGCAGGCGCGGCCGCGCTCGTCCTGCCAGCTTTCCATCTTGTCGCCGTGCGTCTGCCAGAAGTCTTCGGTCAGCTCGGTGTAACCGGCCGGCAGCAGATCGAGGTCTTCGAGAACCTGGTCGTTGTGATAGTCCTCGGTGTGCACGCCGACGATGGCGGCTTTCAGGCGAAGGTTGATGTCCTTGCTGACCAGCGCGACCTTGCGTCCCGGATTCTTCTGCTGCACCGCGAGCGCGGTGAGCAGGATGCTGTTGTCCGGCTTGTTGCCGGGCAGGATGCCGGGCAGGCTGGTTTCGGTCGGCGTGGTCTGGAAGAACAGGCGGCCACTCGCCGGCTCGCCGATCTTGCCGCCGCCGAGCGCCGGATTCTTGCGGATGCCGCTCGGAATCGGCAGGCCTTTCTCGATCTGCGCGTGGTTCTTGTTGGCGACCAGATCGTCGAGCTGGCGGCTGACCTGGCGCGCGGTGCGTGCGGTGTCCGAAGTGCCTTTCTTGAGGCCGTCGAGTTCCTCGAGCACCACCATCGGAATGAACAGGTCATGTTCCTCGAAGCGGAACAGGCTGCTCGGATCGTGCATCAGCACGTTGGTATCGAGAACGAAGATTTTTTTCTTCACGAGTGTCCGTTTGGATTGGAACCGCATGGACGACCGTCGCCGGTCGTGAGAGAGGGTGCTGCGAGCTGAGGCCGGTTTTTCAAAAACCCGGCTCGATCAAAAACTGCATCGGCTGGAGCGGCGTCTTCAGAGTGCCTTAACCGCTGCGAGCACCGCGTCGGCGTGCCCCTTGGTCTTCACCTTGCGCCACTGCTGCACGAGTTTGCCCTTGGTATCGAACAGGAAGGTGCAGCGGTCGATGCCCATGTATTTTCGGCCGTAGAGGCTCTTTTCGACGATGGCGCCGAAGGCCTCGCAGGCTTTTTCTTCCATGTCTGAAATCAGCGCGAACGGAAAGCCGAACTTGGCGCAGAAGTTGTCGTGCGACTTGACGCTGTCCTTGGAGATGCCGACGACGTCGGCTCCCGCCTTCTTGAAATCCGCGTAGAGCCGGGTGAAGTCCTGGCCCTCGAGCGTGCAGCCCGGCGTGTTGTCCTTCGGGTAGAAGTAGACGACGAGCTTCTTGCCCGCGTACTCCTTCTTGAGGCTGATGGTGCGGCCGCCGTTGGCGGGCAGGTTCAGGTCGGGAAGGGAGTCGCCGGCTTGGATGCTCATTGGCTCTCGGATTGGGCTCTCGTCGTGTCGGGTGCTGATCAGGTCTTGATCGGGTCGAGCATGCCGTCGGCGTTGAGATCGTCGCAGAGATCCATGAACGATTCGCGCAGGGCTTGCGGATGCTGGTTCACCGGCACGTGCAGCACCATCTGCACGCTGCACATCTCGGCGCCGGTGTAGTTGGAGGCGTACTTCTGCGTCGAGATCTCGGCGACCTCGACGTCCTGGCTGCCGAAGAACTCGAGCAGGTGCACGAGCAGATCGGGCTGCTGCGGCGCGATCACGTCGGCCGCGTAGGGACGGAATTCCGGGTTCTGCTCGCGCGGGCCGCAGCGTTCGAAACGGACTTGCAGATCGAGCTTCTGGGCGATGCCGGGGAGGGCGGTTTCGAGTCTTCCGAGTGCGCTCCAGTTCCCGGAGACGACCAGATTGGCGGCGAGGCGGTCGCCGATGGGGGCGATGCGACAGTCCTCGACCTCACAGCCGCGTTCGCGAATGGCGCGAAACAGCTCAAGGGGAATGTTCGGACGGGCGCGAGCGAGTACGGATATGGAGAGCAGGCTGTCTTGGGAGGACATCGTGTCGCTGGCAAAGAGAATGGGGCGAGTGTAGGCAGGCATCCTCGAAAAGTCGAACCCGAATTTCCCGCGTCCGGCCGCCCCCGAAACGGGATGGGCCGAAACGATGTCGCAAGGCCCTCACACGCTATACTCGCGCCCGCTTTCGGACGGCTGCGCCGCTCGAACCACTCGAATCCAACTCCCGAATTCACCTCAAAGCGCCATGATCAAGGGCAGCCTGGTAGCACTGATTACACCCATGAGCGCCGATGGCGGCGTGGACTACGCCAGCCTGGACGCCCTCGTGGAATGGCACATCGCCGAGGGCACCGACGCGATCGTGGCGGTGGGCACCACGGGCGAATCGGCCACGCTCGACGTGGAAGAGCACATCGAAGTCGTCCGCCGGGTCATCGATAAAGTGGCCAAACGCATTCCGGTGATCGCCGGGACCGGCGCCAATTCGACGGTCGAGGCGATCGAACTCACCGAAGCGGCCCGCAAGGTCGGCGCCGACGCCGCCCTGCTGGTCACCCCGTACTACAACAAGCCGCCGCAGGAAGGCCTGTACCGGCACTACCGCAAGGTCGCCGAAAGCGTCGAACTGCCGCTGATCCTCTACAACGTGCCGGGCCGCACCGGCGTCGACATGCTGCCGGCCACGGTTGGCCGTCTGGCCCAGGTGCCGGGCATCGTCGGCCTCAAGGAGGCCAAGGGCGACCTCGGCCGCGTTCGTGACCTGCTCGCGCTCGGCCTGCCGGAAAGCTTCGCGCTCTATTCGGGCGACGACGCCACCGCGCGCGAATCGATCCTGCTGGGTTTCCACGGCGATATCTCGGTCACCGCCAACGTGGCGCCGAAGCTCATGCACGAAGTTTGCGTCGCTGCGGCGAGCGGTGATGCGGCCAAGGCCGCTCAGCTCGACGAGAAGCTCGCCCTGCTGCACAGCGACCTGTTCATCGAGCCGAACCCGATCCCGGTCAAGTGGGCGCTGCACCGCATGGGCCGCATCCCCGAGGGCATCCGCCTACCGCTCGTGCCGCTGGAATCATCTTCTCATTCGCGTGTCGAAACGGCTCTTCGTGCCGCTGGAGTGCTTTCATGAGGTTTTGCTTGCCGTCCGCCGCCTTGGGCCTTGCCGTGCTGGCGACGGGCTGTGCTTCCAACAGCTACTGCCTCGGCCAGCAGGACTACGACAACGCCGAGGATCGCATGCCGCTGCAGTCGGTGAACGGCTTGAAGCTGCCCGAATCCCCGACCGCGCTGCGCGTGCCCAAGCGCACTCCCGACGGCATTCCGTACGGCGTGGCTGACGCCAACGGCGACGGTGTTTGCCTCGACAAGCCACCGACGCTGACCTCGGCCGCCGCCACCGAAGCCGTTGCAACCCCGGCCAAGCGGGCCAAAAAAAAGTAGAGCCGCCCCAGGCGGTCGCCGCTATAATGCGCGCCGGTTATCGGCAAGACCTGTTGTATTAGTGTCGCTTCCCGGAGAGATGTCCGAGTGGTTTAAGGAGCACGCCTGGAAAGCGTGTATACGGGTCAAACCGTATCGCGGGTTCGAATCCCGCTCTCTCCGCCAATTCTTGTGAGGCCGGATTCATCCACGATCTGGTTTCCAGCCTTCGCCGAACCCGCTCGGTGACGCCGCCCCAAGCAACGCGCCCGTAGCTCAGTTGGATAGAGCAACGGCCTTCTAAGCCGTGGGTCGCAGGTTCGACTCCTGCCGGGCGCGCCATTTCCGAGCTGAAAGCCCACGACCTCAATTCGCGCGCCAAGTCACATTGTCCGGCTTTCGTTCAGCTTGAACTTATGTCTCGACCGTGTAAGCTCGCGCTATACGATTTTCGTTTTGTCGGACTGACATTCTCTTGTTATGCTTCGGCGCATCGCACTGCAACATTGCATTCTTTCGGAGATTTAGATGAAAAAGCTTATCGCTGTTCTGGCCAGCACTTTGGTGTTCAGCTCGATGGCGTTTGCCGCCGAAGAGGGTGCTGCAGGTTCTGCCGGCGCTGATGGTGCGGGCGCGACGAACGTTCCGCTGACGGTCGGCGTGACCGCTGCTGTCGCCGGCGCGATCGGTGCGATCGTCAATGCCGCGGCTGGCGATGACGAAGCCAGTAGCTCGACCAGCACAAGCACCAGCACCAGCACCGCTACCCACTGAGCTTAATCACGCGACGCTGTTGTTTCGGTTGTAAGGAAGGCCAGCTTCGCTGGCCTTCTTCGTTTGCGCCTGATATTCGATAATTGTTGTCGAATCATTGCCTTAATGCCGGTTTTCATCGGCCGAGAATCAATCCTGGGGTGAGAATGAAAACGGGAGTGGAACGGCTCCGCCTCGTCATTGCGCTGGTATCGATGCTATGGATGGGCACTGGCGCTGCCCAGGTTTCGACGATCGATCCTTCGGTGCTGTCCAGCCTGAGTCCTGAGGAGCGCCAGCAGCTCATCAGTGGGTTCGGGGGAGGCGACGGTAGTGGGAGCACGAGCAATCAGGATCAGACGCTCTCCAATCCTCGTGTCGTCGATTCGCGGAGCCGGGATGCCGACAACTTCGAGCGACGCCCGGGCTCGCCGAATCCAGACGATGCTCGGTACTACGGTCCGGCAGTCGGCGATTGGGATGAGGCCCAGGGCTCACGGGGGGCGCGCTATCCGCTGGATGGATTGAGCAGTGCTTCGCCCTCTGGCCGCAACCGGGGCGACGACGACTTCGTCGGTTCGATGACTCCGCGTTCCGAGCCGCGTGCGCTCCCGCAGAACCCCTACGAACTGCCGTATCGGGATGCTCGCCGCAATCGCTCGCCCCAGCCTTTTGGCTACGAGCTGTTTTCGGGGGTTCCGAATACGTTTGCTCCGGCGACCGACATTCCGATCCCGGCCGATTATGTGATCGGACCCGGAGACAATGTCCGCGTTCAGCTGTTCGGCAATCAGAACCAGACGTTCACGCTGCTGGTTTCGCGGGATGGGACCATCAATTTCCCTAAGCTCGGGCCGATCGTCACGACCGGGCTGCGCTTCGACGAGTTGCAGTCGATGCTCGAGGAGCGCGTCGGTCGCGAGATGATCGGCACCACGGCGAGCATTTCGCTGGGACGCCTGCGTTCGATTCGGGTCTTCGTGCTCGGCGACGTCACTCGACCGGGCTCCTATACGGTGTCGTCGCTGTCGACGATGACGCACGCCCTGTTCCTGAGCGGCGGTGTCAGCAATGTCGGCTCCTTGCGCCGTGTCGAGCTCAAGCGCTCCGGCCGGCTCGTGCAAACGCTCGATCTCTACAAATTCCTGCTCGCGGGCGATTCGAGTTCCGATCTGCGACTGCAGCCGGGCGACGTGGTGTTCGTGCCGCCCGTCGGTGCGCGAGTAACGGTGGAAGGCGAGGTCAAGCGCCCCGCGATCTATGAGATCACGCAGGAGCGCTCGCTGGCCGATGCGCTCGCGCTCGCGGGCGGGCAGATGGCCTCGAGCGACAAGACCTACGTCGAGGTCGAGCGCATCGCGGCGGGCTCTGAGCGCACGGTGCTCAACTTCGATGTCGCCAAGCCGGCCGACCTGCGTGCCACGATCCAGGATGGCGATATCGTGCGCGTACGCCGTGTATCGCGGCAGATCTCGAACGAGATCAAGGTGACGGGCTACGTGAAGTATCCGGGCACCTATCCGTGGTCGGAGAATCGCGACTTGAGCACGGTGCTCAAGCAGGCGGGGCTCAAGGCCTCGGATTCGGATGCGGAAATCTATCTGCCGGTCGGGCTGATCCAGCGCACCGACAAGACCTCGGGCGTGCGCGAGTTCATCGATTTCAATCTCGCCGATTACGCGAGCGAGACGCCTTCATCGTTGCTGCCGCTCGAGCCGAACGACCTGGTGATCGTGTTCAGTCGCTCGGACATTGCATACATGAGCTCGTTCGAAGTCGAAGCGACTTTGAACGGAAGCCGCGTCAACGCGACGAACAACTGCTCGGCGCTGCTCGATCTTCGCCAATTGGTCAACAGCCAGCGCGCGGCGCGTTTCCTGAAGGTGCTGTCGTCCGAAAGCCTGGTGCGCACGGCCGATTCCACGCGTGCCCGCCTGCGTTGTCCCGAGATTTTCCAGGAGGTTCCCGGTGCGCTTCCGGCTCTCCTCGATCGCGGTGTCGGCGTCTATGGCGAGGTGTTGCGGCCCGGGCTTTATCCGGTCGCCAAAGGGGCGAGCTTGCCGCTCGTACTGCAGGCCGCAGCGGGGCCGACGGCGGAAAGCGATCCCAAGAACGTCGAATACGTTTCCTACGAGGAGACGGTCGCCAAGGGTCGTGCGCGCTACCAGAAGATCGATCTGACGAGCGCGGACCTGCAGTCGTATCGCATTTCATCGGGTGACACGCTGAACTTGCGCCCGATCTATCTCGATCAGGAAGTGGGTTCCATTCGCCTGATGGGCGAGGTCAAATTCCCGGGAACCTACGGCGTGGTGCGGGGTGAAACCTTGTCGCAGGTGCTCGCGCGTGCCGGTGGGCTCACGGACAACGCCTATCCGTACGGAGCGGTGTTCACGCGCGAGAGCGCTCGAAAGGCCGAATCGGCTTCGTTCAAGCGCGCGGCCCGTGATCTGCAGGAAGCAGCGGTCACCGCGATCAGCACCAGTAACCAGAGCGGCGATGCCTCGTCGACCGCGGCATTCTTCGATGCGGTGGTGAAGCGGCTCGAGAACGCGACGCCGGTGGGTCGTGTCGTCGTGCAGGCCGATCCGGCCATGCTCAAGGTCAGGCCGGAACAGGACGTGATCATCGAGCCGGGCGACGTGCTGATGATTCCGAAGCGCCCGACCTCGGTAGCCGTGGCGGGTCAGGTATTGAATCCGGGTTCGCTGGCCTTCGAATCAGGCTTGTCGGCCTCCGACTACATCGAGCGCGCGGGTGGTGTGGCGCAGGCGGCCAAGAAGAGCCGGGCCTTCATCGTGTTCCCGGACGGCTCCGCCAAGCAGCTCAACATTTCGAGCTGGAACTTCTCGCGCCAGGACGTGCCGCCAGGCAGCCTGATCATCGTGCCGCGCGATGCGGCGCCGTTGAACAAGTGGATGTTGTCGGAGCGCCTGCTGAGCATTTTCTCGAACCTCGCCATCTCGGCCGCGGCCCTGGTCACGATCAACAACAACTAGCCCGCAATGAAAGTCGGAAAGCCCGGGCTGTTGATGCTTGGGTTGCTGATGAGTGGACAGGCCAGCGTTCGCGCCGAGCCTGTTCACTCGTCGAGCGACTATGGCGGCGTTGGCCTGCTGCAGGTGCCCACGGCGCGATTCGCCGACGATGGACAGATCACGGCCGGCATTTCGATCGTGCATCCGTATCATCAGGCCTTGCTCGGCATGCAGCTGCTGCCCTGGCTCGAGACGCAGTTGCGCTATGTCGACGTGCGCAATCGTCTCTATGGTCCGGAAGATTTCAGCGGTGACCAGACGTACAAGGATCGCAGCGTCGACTTCAAGATCCGGCTTTTGAAAGAGGGCGATGCCTGGCCGGCGCTCGCGCTGGGCGTCATGGACATCGGCGGCACCGGCCTGTTCTCGAGCGAGTATCTGGTCGCGACACGGCGTGTGTGGAACTTCGATTTCACTCTGGGCCTAGCCTGGGGCAGGCTTGGTTCCAGAGGCGGAATCAAGAATCCGTTTACGCTTATATCGTCCAGAGCGGAAGAGCGAGAGGAATTGAGTTCCGCAGGCGGTATTTCGGCGGGCAAGTGGTTTCGCGGAGGAGAAGTCGGCTTGTTCGGTGGATTGGAATGGCAATCACCCGTGAGAGGTTTAAGCTTCAAGCTCGAGTACGACGGGAACGATTATCGACACGAAGCGGCCACATATGACGCGCTTCCTAACAACCAGGAAATCCACTTCCCGGTCAACGCGGCCCTGAACTGGCGCCTCGCCAACGCCGTGGATCTTTCGGCTGGCGTCGAGCGCGGCGACACCGCCATGTTTCGCATCTCCGCCTTCACGAATCTGGTCCAGCAAAAAGGCCCGCCGAAAATCCTCGATCCGGTTCCGACTCCGACGTATGCGAGCGAGCAGGCCAGCAAGGGCGATCCGATCAAGCGCGAGGAGAGCGTCGATACGAGCTTCCTGGCTCAGCTCGAACAGGAACTCGCGCGCCAGCGCATCACGCTGATCGCGCTCGATGCCGACGACGACAAAGGCGTGCTGACGGTCTGGTTCACGCAAAAGCTCACGCGAGATCCGCACCGGGCGATTGGGCGTGTCTCTCAGACGCTCGCAGTACTGGCTCCGCCACGCTACGGCGCGTTCACGCTGGCCAACGTGGACGGCGAGCGCGAAAGCTACCGCGTCACCACCTTGCGCAAGGACATCGCGGCAGCGGTCGATTTCAAGGGCAGTGTCGAAGAGATCCGCGCCTCGAGCCTCGTCGATACGCCGTCTGCCCGGGCTTACGCCGGCGCCGATTTCCAGCAGCCACCGAAGATGCCGGCTTTCAGCTGGAGCATGGGGCCCGCGCTGCGCCAGCACATCGGCGGGCCCGACGATTTCTATTTCGGCCAGCTCTGGTGGCGCGTCGGCGCCAATCTCGATCTGACTTCACGCTGGTCGATCAATGGCTCGGTCGGCGCCAACATCTACAACAACTTCGACGGTCTGAAGGTCCGCGACACCAGCGAACTGCCACACGTTCGCAGCGACATCGTCCAGTACATGAAAGAGGGCGAGAACAATATCGTTCGCCTCGAGACCAACTACGTCTGGCCGATCTCGCAGTCGTGGACCGCGCGAGTGTCCGCGGGCATCTTCGAGGAAATGTACGGCGGCGTCGCCGGCGAAGTGCTGTACGCCAAGCCGTACCAGCCCTGGGCCGTGGGCTTCAACGTCAACCGCGTCCGCAAGCGTGATTTCGACCAGCGCTTCGGCTTCCAGGACTATGAAGTCACGACCGGACACCTGACCGGCTACTTCGATCTGCCGCTCTGGAATCTCGAAATGACGGTCAGCGTCGGCCGTTACCTGGCCGGCGACTATGGCGGAACCTTCCAGCTCGCGCGCGTTTTTCCGAGCGGCGTGAAGGTGGGCGCCTTCGCGACCAAGACCGACGTCTCGGCCGAGCAGTTCGGCGAGGGCAGCTTCGACAAGGGCCTGTTCCTGTACCTGCCGCTGGATCTGTTCTCGCTGCGGTCGAGCCAGCGCGGTGCGACGCTCGTCTTCAAGCCGCTGACGCGCGATGGCGGCCAGAAGGTGCGTGACGGTGCCGCGTTGTACAGCCGCTTCGAGGCCAACGCTTACGATCAGGACGCGTCCTGGGTCGATGTCCTCAAGTGAGGCTGAGCGGCGCGCCGCTCAGGCCGGCGGCCGCTTCAGGACCTGAATTTCGATCGCCGGGCTGCCGTCGGTGATGAACTGCTTGCTTTGCCAGATCAGGGCGCTGCGCTTGCTGAGCCAGTGCAGGTTCGTCGCCTTCCAGCGATCGGCTCCGTAACGGGCTTCCTCGCGCACGCGCAAGGTTTCGAACTGGCGGTCGAGAATGCTGATCGTCTCGCTGCCTTCGACGCGGAAGCGGGCGCGCACCGTTTCGCCGTGAGCCGCCGCCGTGTCGACGCTCCTGGAGGTTTCCAGGCCATCGATCTGCGGATG
This sequence comes from Hydrocarboniphaga sp. FW305-C-57, assembly GCF_058783045.1. Taxonomy (NCBI): domain Bacteria; kingdom Pseudomonadati; phylum Pseudomonadota; class Gammaproteobacteria; order Nevskiales; family Nevskiaceae; genus Hydrocarboniphaga; species Hydrocarboniphaga sp. FW305-C-57. The sequence goes on from NZ_JBYSYG010000006.1 coordinate 47,275, forward strand.
CTCGTAGTCGTAGGCATCGAGCAGGTCCTGCCCGAACAGGCGCGTGCCGAGCAGGTCGGACGGCAATCCCACCGATCGCACGATGCGGCCCTTGCGCGTGACGAGCAGGATGCGGTTCGCCGAGATCCAGTACAGATCGTCGCCCCTGACCTCGTTGAGCACCATGATGCCGCGCCCGCCGCGACCGATGCGTACGCCGAGCTGGGCGAAGGCGAGGTCGTCGACCTGCTGGCGCGTGCGTGCATACGCGTCGCTGCCGCCCAGGGTGGCGCTGAAGCTGTCGTGCAGCATGCCGAGCGTCGAATCCTGGGTGCAGCCGGCCAGCATCAGCGGCAGGGCTCCGAGCATCAGGCGCCGGCGAGCCGGATCGTGAGGGCGGTTGAGCATGGATAAGGTCGATGTTCGCGGGAAGCGAGTCGACTTTATCACTCGATCGTGAATCCCAAGGTGCAAACTCGAATGCTTGTCGGTTTGCCGTTCCGGCAGCCAGTCCTCGCCGTATTGCATTGAAACCCTGGGCGGGGCGCGACAGACTCGTGGCCCGCCCGGCATTTTCATTCGAGGCGAAACAGGACGAGACATGACGGACATTGCAGGCAAGGTGGTTTGGATCACCGGCGCATCGAGCGGCATCGGCGAGGCGATGGCTTACGAGGCCAGCGCCGCCGGGGCCAAACTCGTACTGAGCGCGCGCCGGCAGGCCGAGCTCGAGCGCGTGCGCTCGGCCTGCGCGCATCCGCAGAACGTCGCCGTGCTGCCGGCCGACCTGACCGACTTCGACGCCGAAAGCCTGCACGAACGCGCCGTCGCATGCTTCGGTCCGATCGACGTGCTCGTGAACAACGCGGGCATCTCGCAGCGCAGCTCGGTGATCGACACCGGCATGGCGGTCTACCGGCGCATCTTCGACCTCGATTTCTTCGCGCCCGTGGCGCTGACCAAGGCGGTGCTGCCGGCCATGAGCGCGCGCGGCTTCGGGCACATCGTCGCCATCTCGAGCGTCGTGGGCTATCTCGGAACGCCGCAGCGCTCGGGCTATGCGGCCGCCAAGCACGCGATGCAGGGCTTCTTCGATTCGGTGCGCGCCGAGTCCTGGCGCAGCGGCGTGAAAGTCACGATCGTCTGCCCGGGCTACATCCGCACCAATGTCTCGATCAACGCGATCACCGCCAGCGGCGAGAGCCACGGCCTGATGGATCGCGGCCAGGAAAAAGGCATGGATGCGCGGCTCTGCGCGCGCAAGGTCTGGAGTGCGGTTGCGGCCGACCGCGAAGAAATCGTCATCGGAAAGGAAGCGCTCGCGGTGCTCGTCAAACGCTTCGTGCCGCGGCTCGCGTCGTTCGCGCTCAAGCGCGCGAAGGTGACCTGATCGTGGCCGTAAGCCTGCAGAACAAGCTCGTCGTCGCACTCTCCTCGCGCGCGCTGTTCGACTTCGAGGAAGAGAACCGGGTTTTCGAAAGCAGCGACGATCGCGCCTATATGAGCGTGCAACTCGAGCGCATCGACCAGGTCGCCAAGCCTGGCGCCGCGTTTCCGCTCGTGCGCAAGCTGCTCGCGTTCAACACGGCCGAAGCGAGCCGTGTCGAAGTCGTGATCCTGTCGCGCAACGATCCGGTGTCGGGCTTGCGCGTGTTTCGCTCCTCGCGCGCACACGGGCTTTCGATCGAACGCGGCGTGTTCACGCGCGGGCGCTCGCCGTATCGCTACCTGAAGCCGCTCGGCGCCGTGCTGTTCCTGTCGACCAACGATGCGGACGTACGCGATGCGCTCGAAGCTGGCTTTCCGGCGGCGCGTGTCTATCCGAATTCCGTGCGCGCCGCCGAGCAGTATCCCGATGAAGTGCGCATCGCCTTCGACGGCGACGCCGTGCTGTTCTCGGACGAAGCCGAGCAGGTGTTCCAGCGCGATGGCCTGCCGGCTTTCATCGAACATGAAACCCAGCGCGCAAGCACGCCGTTGCCGCCCGGGCCGTTCAAGCCCTTGCTCGATGCGCTCGATCGTCTGCAAAAAGCCGGTGAGGGCCACGCACCGATGCGCCTGCGTACCGCGCTCGTGACGGCGCGCAGCGCGCCCGCGCATGAGCGCGCGGTGCGCACGCTCATGCAATGGGGCCTCGAGGTCGACGAGGCGATGTTTCTCGGCGGCCTCGACAAGGGCGCGTTCCTGCGCGAATTCGAGCCCGATTTCTTCTTCGACGACCAGACGCGCCACTGTGATTCGGCGGCGCTGGTGGCGCCGACCGGTCACGTCGCGGCTGGCATCGCCAACCTGCTGAAGATCGGGTGAAGATCAGATGGCGCGCTCGAGCAGTTCGAGCACGCGCGCTTCGGTCCAGGTGTTCAGGCGCCAGTCCTGAATGAAGCCGCAATGGCCGCCGCGATCGGTGGCCTCGTAATGCAGCACCGAGCCGCGTGCCGAAAGCCCGGTGAAATCGGCGATCGGAACCACCGAGTCGTCGCGCGCGGTGAGGATCGCGAGCGGCGAGGGCGAGTTCACGAGCATCTCGGGCGTGAGCGTGTAGCGCTCGAAGTAGTCGTCGAGCCTGTCGTATTCGGTGTAGTCCTCGACGAAGCGCTGCGTCATCTCGATGAAGTTGCGCAGCTGGCGGTGGCTCGTGAAATCGTAATGGCCGGGCCAGGCTTCGGCCTTGAGCTGTTGGGTCAGCAGCCATTTCTGCAGGAAATAACGCTGGAAAACCTTCGGCCCGTTGTCGATCGCCTCCAGCGTGTGACGCGGATGGATGGCGGGCGAGATGCCGATCGACAGGCTAGGCCGCAGCCCGACGGCGGGGCCTTGCAGGCTCACGCGCAAGGCGAAGTTGCCGCCCAGCGAAAAGCCGATCATGGCCAGCGGAATCGCGAGCGTCTGCCGGTCGAGCGCCTGTGCGGCGCGCACCGCGCCGAGCACTTCGTCCATGCGGGCGGAATGGAACATCGCCTGGTTGAGCGCGTGCGATCCGCCGTGGTCGCGCAGGTTCAGCCGGAACACTGCATAGCCCGCGCGGTGTAGTGCGCAGGCCATCGAATAGAGGTAGGCCGAATCGTGGCTGCCTTCCCAGCCGTGAATCAGCACGACGAGCGCACGCGGCGATCGCTGCGTCTGCGGCGTGTAGCGCCCGGTCAGCCGGACGCCGTCGCCGCAATCGAGTACATGGCTCGAAGAGCTCTTGTCGAGATCGATGCCGCGCTTGCGCCAGAGCCTGGCCGCGGGCCGCTTGGAGGCGAGCACGGTCTGCGCGAGTGCACTGCGCAGACCGAACGGCGGATCGAATGCAGCGCCGTGCATCAGCGCATCAGGCGTTCGAGAATGCTCTGGTAGATCGCCGACAGCGGCTCGAGATCGGCGATGCGCACGTGCTCGTTGATCTTGTGGATGCTGTCGTTGATGGGCCCGATCTCGACGGTTTGCGCGCCCCAGGGCGCGATGAAGCGCGCGTCCGAAGTCCCGCCGCCGGTGAAGGACTCGGGCTTGCGCCCGGCCACTGCGAGGCAGGCCGCTTCGGCGGCCTCGATGAGCGCGCCACGGCGCGTCAGAAACGGCTCGCCCGACAGCCACCAGTCCGCTTCGTATTGCGGGCAGTGACGATCGAGCACCGCGTGCACGCGCGCCTTGAGCGAGTCGGCCGTCGACTCGGTGCAGTAGCGGAAGTTGAAGATCGCAGTGGCCTCGCCCGGAATGACGTTGTTCGCTCCGGTGCCGCCATTGAAGTTCGAGACCTGTAACGAGGTCGGCGGAAAGCTCTCGTTGCCCGCGTCCCACGCGATCGCGACGAGTTCGGCCATCGCGCTCGCGAGCCGATGCACGGGATTGTCGGCCTTGTGCGGATAGGCGACATGGCCTTGCTTGCCGATCACGCGCAGGTTGCAGCCCAGCGAGCCGCGGCGACCCGTGACGATGCGATCGCCGAGCGTCTCGTTCGACGAAGCCTCGCCGACGATCGCGTAATCCGGTACGACGCCACGCGCCTTGAGCACGTCGACGACGTGGCGCGTGCCGTGCCTGGCCGCGCCTTCCTCGTCGCTCGTGATCAGGAACGCGAGCGTGCCTTTGACGGGGCCTTGAGCGAGCAGGCGCTCGACCGCGCAGACCATCGCCGCGATGCCCGATTTCATGTCCGCCGCGCCACGGCCATAGAGCAGGCCGTCGCGCACGGTCGGCACGAAAGGATCGCTGCTCCATTGCGCGAGCGGGCCGGTCGGCACCACGTCGGTGTGGCCGGCCAGGATCATCAGCGGTGCGCCGCTGCCGAGCGTGGCCCACAGGTTGGTCACGCCACCGGCGTCGATGTACTCGAACGAAAAGCCCAGCGGCGCGAGCCGCGATTCGAGCAGCTTGCAGCAGCCGGCGTCGTCGGGCGTCAGCGAGCGACGCGAGATCAGCTCGCTGAGCAGATCGAACACCGCTCCGTTCGAAACACGACCGTCGGCCACGAAACTCGAACTCACTCGTCGCGCAGCAGCGCGTTGATGCCGACCTTGGAGCGTGTCTGCAGATCGACGCGCTTCACGATGATGGCGGCGTTCAAGTTGTAGCGGCCGCCGTCCTTGGGCAGCGAGCCCGGCACCACCACGGCGCCCGACGGCACGCGGCCATACGTGATCTCGCCGCTCGCGCGATCGTAGATCGGCGTGCTCTGGCCGATGAACACGCCCATCGAAATCACCGCACCCTTCTCGACGATGACGCCTTCGACGATCTCGCTGCGCGCGCCGATGAAGCAGTCGTCCTCGATGATCGTCGGCGAAGCCTGCAGCGGTTCGAGCACGCCGCCGATGCCGACGCCGCCCGACAGGTGCACGCGCTCGCCGATCTGCGCGCACGATCCGACCGTGGCCCAGGTATCGACCATCGTGCCCTTGCCGACGTAAGCGCCGATGTTGACGTAGCTCGGCATCAGGATCGCGCCGGAGGCCACGAAGGCGCCCTTGCGAACCGCGGCCGGCGGCACCACGCGCGTGCCGGCCTTCTTGAAGTCATCGGCGGTCCAGCCGTCGTACTTGAGCGGCACCTTGTCGTAGCCGCCGAGCTGGCCCATTTCGATCGGAATGTTGTCGTGCAGGCGGAAGAACAGCAGCACGGCTTTCTTGAGCCAGTCGTTGACCTGCCAGCCGGTTTCGGTCGGCTCGGCGACGCGGGTCTGCCCGCTGTCGAGCAGGGCGATTGCGGCAAGCACGTTCTCGCGCGTCTTGGCATCGCTGGAGTTGAGGCTGTCGCGGCGTTCCCAGGCGTGTTCGATGGACACGCGCAGATCAAGCAGATTCATCGTTTATGAGCTTTAGTGAGTGCTGTTGTGATCGAGAGTGCGGACGAGCACTTCGCGCAGCTCGTCCAGCTGTGATGCGTCGCTGATCGGTTGGTGATCGGCGCCGGTGATGAAGAAAACGTCCTCGGCGCGCTCGCCGATGGTGCCGATCTTGGCGGCGTCGAGCAGCAGCCCGCGCTTCTGGAAGATGCGACCGATCATCGACAGCAGGCCAGGGCGGTCGGCCGTCACGAGTTCGAGAATCGTGCGGTTGCGCACCTTGTCGAGCGAGAAGCTCACATCGGTCGGCGTATCGAAGTGCTTGAGCTTCTGCGAGGTGCGGCGATTGACGTCGACGACCGAGATGTTCGGATCGGCGAGCACGCGATGCAGTGATTCGCGAATCTCTTCGAAGCGATGCCCCGGCGCGATCGCGGTGCCGTCGCCTTCCATCACCACGTAGGAGTCGAGCGTGAAGCCGTCGGCCGTGGTGTTGATGCGCGCATCGAGAATGTTGAGCCCCAGGCGAGCGAGCACGCCGGTCGACAGGCCGAACAGATGATCGCGATCGGGCGTGTAGACGAACACCGTGGTGCCACGGCCATCGAGCGTGCTGACTAGGATTAGCGGCAGCTCACCGGGCTTGGCGTTGATGATCTCGGGCAGGTGCCAGGCGAGCTCCTGCGGCGAATGGCGCAGGAAGTAGTCGTTTTCGAAGCGCGCCCAGACCGTGCGCGCCTGCTCGGGAGTGACCCCCGAATCCTTGAGGATCTCGAGCGCCGCAAGCTGCGCTTCGGTGGCGATGTCGCTGGCTTGCAAGGGGTTGTCGAGACCGCGTTCGAGCGCGCGCGCAGTCGAGCGATAGAGATCGGTCAGCAGCGTCGCGCGCCACGAGTTCCAGAGCGCCGGGTTGGTCGCGCGAATATCGGCCACCGTCAGCAGGAACAGATAATCGAGCCGGTCGCGCGCGGCCACTTTCCTCGCGAACGCGGTGACCACTTCCGGATCGCTGATGTCGGCGCGCTGAGCGGTCAGCGACATCGTCAGGTGATTCTTCACGAGCCAGCCGACGATCTCCGCGTCGGCGTGCGACAGGCCATGATCGAGGCAGAACTTCCTGGCTTCGATCAGGCCGAGTTCGGAGTGATCGCCGCCGCTGCCCTTGCACATGTCGTGGAAGAACGCGGCGATGTAGAGCAGCTTGGGCTTTTCGAGCTTGGCGAACAGCTCGTTGCAGAACGGCAGCTCGTGCGCGAAGCGCGGCAGCGCCATGCGACGCACGTTGCGCACCACGTAGAGCGAATGCTCGTCGACCGTGAGCGTGTGGAACAGGTCGTACTGCATGAGGCCGACGACCTTGCCGAACGCGGGCAGGTAGCGGCCGAGCACGCCGTAGCGGTTCATGCGCCGCAGATTGCGCGTCAGGCCTGCGCCATGGCGGAACATTTCGATGAACAGGCCGCGCGCACGCGAATCCTCGCGCACCGCCTGCGTGAGCAGGCGGTTGTCGCGCAGGATCAGGCGCACCGTCGCCGCCGAAATGCCGGCGAGCTTGGGGTTCTGCTGCAGCAGCAGGAAGATCTCGATCAGCGCCGCGGGCTGCTTGCGGAACACCTCTTCGTCGCGTGCCTCGATGTAGGCGCCGCGTGTCTGGAAGCGTGCGTTGAGCGGCACCGCGGGCGGCTGCTGATCGCCGTGCAAGATCGCGTCGTCGAACAGCTGCAGCAGCATGTCGTTGAGGCAGGACAGCGACTTGATCGTGCGGTAGTACAGCTGCATGAACTGCTCGACCGCGCGGTTCTTGTCGGTATCGACATAACCGAACAGGCCGGCGACCTTGATCTGGTGATCGAACAGCAGGCGGTCTTCGCGACGACCCGTGATCATGTGCAGCGCGAAGCGCACACGCCACAGGAAATCCTGGCCCGCGAACAGCTCGTCGCACTCGTTCTTGGTCAGGAAGCCGCGTTCGCGCAGCTCGTGCAGCGTCTGTGCGCCGAAGTGACGCTTGGCGACCCAGCCGATGGTGTGGATGTCGCGCAGGCCGCCCGGGCTTTCCTTGACGTTGGGCTCGAGCTTGTAGCCGGTGTCGTCGTACTTGCGGTAACGCGCGGCCTGTTCTTCGCGCTTGGCGCGGAAGAATTCGCCGACCGGCCAGACCTTGTCGGGCGTCAGCGCGGACTGCATCTGCGTGTAGAGGCTCGCATCGCCGATCAGCCAGCGCGACTCGATCAGATTGGTGATGACGGTGATGTCCTTGGCCGCTTCGCTGACGCACTCATCGACGGTGCGCACGCTCTGGCCGACTTCGAGGCCGATGTCCCACAGGAACGCGGTGAAGCGCTCGAGCGCGCCACGGTGCTGATCGAGCGCATCGCCGGCGTGCAGCAGCAGGATGTCGATGTCCGAATGCGGCAGCAGCTCGCCGCGGCCATAGCCGCCGACGGCGACCAGCGTCACGCCGGCCAGCGTCTCGGGCAGCGCGCGCAGCCAGGCTTCGCGCAGCACTTCGTCGACGATGTGCGCTCGTGCGTGCACGAGTGAATCGGCCGGCTGGCCTTCGTCGAACAATCCGTAGAGCCGGTCGCGTCCCCAGGTGAGGGTGTCGCGGAAAGCGGCGACAGGTTTGACGGTGTCGGCGCGCAGGCGCGCGCGGATCTTGCGCGCCGAAAAAACGGCGGCGGCTTCGTCTTCGGCTAGGTCGAGTTCTGCGCCCATATCGTGATCAATCGCTGAGCCCCGATTGTCTCACGGCTGGCCGGACAAGGGGGCGAAAAAACAAAACGGCCGCCGTCGGCGATTGCCGACAGGCCCGCTTCGTCAGGCGCGATGATTCAGATGGTTTCGTTGCTGCGCTGCGTCAGCACTTCGACGCCGGTTTCGGTGACGAGCACGGTGTGCTCCCATTGAGCCGACAGCGAATGATCCTTGGTGACCGCGGTCCAGGCGTCCGGCAGCAGCTTGGTCTCGGGGCGGCCGGCGTTGAGCATCGGCTCGATCGTGAAACACATGCCGGCCTTGAGCTCGATGCCCGTGCCCGGACGGCCGTAGTGCAGCACCTGCGGATCTTCATGGAAGATCCTGCCGATGCCATGGCCGCAGTATTCGCGCACCACCGAGAAGTTGCGCTGCTCGGCGTAACGCTGGATCGCCGCGCCGATGTCGCCCAGGCGAGCGCCCGGGCGAACCAGGCGGATACCCTCGATCATCGATTCGCGCGTGGTCTCGACGAGGCGGCGGGCGAGAATGCTCGGCTCGCCGGCGAAGAAGGTCTGGCTCGTGTCGCCATGCCAGCCATCCTTGATGACGGTGATGTCGATGTTGATGATGTCGCCGCGCTTGAGCAGCTTGGACCCCGGAATGCCGTGGCAGACGACGTGGTTGATCGAGGTGCAGATCGACTTCGGGAAGGCCGGGCGTCCCGGGGCGGCGCCATAGCCGAGCGGGGCGGGGATGCAGCCAAGCTCGTCGACGATGAATTCGTGGCAGATCCGGTTGAGTTCTTCGGTCGAGACGCCCGGTTTGACGTGCGGGGCGATCATCTCGAGCACGCTCGCGGCGGCGCGGCCGGCGGCGCGCATGCCCTCGATGGCCTCGGGCGTGGACTTCAGGGAAATGCTCGAATTGTTGCCGGTGGAATCCACAACCTGACCGTCCAGCTCGTTGTTCAGCGGAGCGGCGCATGGTATAAAGCCGGGCTTTTTTTTGCAAAGCCAGGGCATTCGAGGCCACTCGACACCCTGAAATTTCATCCGCGCCGATCTTGGGTGAGCTCTTCGGAGCCTTTTTGGGCGGCGCGGTCTGACCAACCCAAGGAGTCATCTAGTGTCCAACATCACCATGCGCCAGCTTCTCGAAGCCGGCGTGCATTTCGGTCATCGCACCCGTTACTGGAACCCGAAGATGGAGTCCTACATCTTCGGCAGCCGTAACAAGATCCACATCATCAACCTCGAGCACACGCTGCCGATGCTCAAGGACGCCTGCAATTACGTGGGCAAGATCGCCGCCAACGGTGGCCGCGTGCTGTTCGTCGGCACCAAGCGCGCCGCTCGCGAGGCCGTCGAGGCCGAAGCCGCTCGCGCCGGCATGCCGTTCGTCTCCCAGCGCTGGCTCGGTGGCACCCTGACCAACTTCAAGACGGTCAAGGGCTCGATCAAGCGCCTGCACGAGATGGAGAAGCAGGTCGAGGACGGCACCGTCAACCGCCTGTCGAAGAAGGAACAGCTGATGTTCTCGCGCGAGCTCGAGAAGCTCCGCAAGTCGCTCGGCGGCATCAAGAACCTGCCGACGCTGCCGGACTGCCTGTTCATCGTCGACACCGGCTACGAAAAGATCGCCGTCGCCGAGGCACGCAAGCTCGGCATTCCGGTCGTCGCCGTCGTGGACTCCAACAACGACCCGCAGGGCATCGACGTGGTGATCCCGGGCAACGACGACGCCACCCGCGCGATCAAGGTCTACGCCCAGTGCGTGGCCGACGCCATCATCGAGGCCCGCGCCTCGAGCTCGGTGCCGTTCCGCGAAGCTCCGCCGGAACCGGTCGCCCGCGAAGAGCGTCCGCGTGGCCCGCGTCGCCCTCCGCGTGACGGCAAGCCCGGCGGCGGTGGCCGTCGCGAGCGCGCCGACGCCTAAAGCTTGATCGGTGCCGGCTTTCTGACCGGCCCGATGTGTCCAAACCGACCCCGTGCGCGGCGACGTTCACGGGGTCGTCAGTCATAGGAAGATTATTCATGAGCACCCCCATTACTGCTTCACTGGTTAAAGAGCTGCGCGACCGCACCGGCGCCGGCATGGGCGACTGCAAGAAGGCTCTCGAAGCCACCGGCGGCGACCTCGACAAGGCGGCCGAAAAGCTGCGCATCGACGGCATGGCCAAGGCCGACAAGAAGGGCGCCCGCACGGCGGCCGAAGGCATCATCGCCGTCGCCTCCAACGATTCCGCCGTGGCGCTCGTCGAAGTGAACTGCGAAACCGATTTCGTCGCCAAGGGCGACGATTTCAAGGCGCTCGGCGAAGCCGCCGCCAAGCTCGCGCTGGCCCACAAGCCGGCTACTCTCGAAGCGCTGCTCGCGCTGACCGAGGGCGGCAAGACGCTCGAGGAGAAGCGCCGCGAGTTCGTCGCCAAGGCCGGCGAGAACACCACCATCCGCCGCTTCGAAGTGATCGAGAAGTCCGGCGGCGCGCTCGCCACCTACCTGCACGGCTCGCGCATCGGCGTGGTCGTGGCGCTGTCGGCCGGTGACGAGGAACTCGCCAAGGACATCGCCATGCACGTGGCGGCTTCCAGCCCGCGCTACCTCGACGCTGCCGCGGTTCCGGCCGAAGTCCTCGACGCGGAGCGCAAGGTCATCGAAGCCAAGATCGCGCGCGACGACGAAGAAGCCGTCGCCAATGGGAAGCAGGCGACCAAGCCGGAGTTCCTGCCCAAGAAGGTCGAGGGCAACATTCGCAAGTTCCTCGAGGAAGTCACCCTGCTGGGCCAGAAGTTCGTCAAGGACGACAGCGTGACGGTGGACAAGCTGCTGCAGTCCAAGAAGGCCGGCGTGGCTCGCTTCGTGCGACTCGCAGTCGGTGAAGGCATCGAGAAGAAGCAGGTGGACTTCGCGGCCGAAGTCGCCGCGGCCAGTCAGGTCTGAGCGGCCAGCTGAGCTACAATCGAAGCCGTCAGGAAGGCCCCGGAAACGGGGCCTTCCTTCAAATGAAGCCCGCTTCCCAGCCCCGCCCGACTCCGAACACGCCCAGCCCCAGCACATGGCCAATCAACCCGCCTACAAACGCATCTTGCTCAAGCTCTCCGGCGAAGCCCTCATGGGGCGCGAGGATTTCGGCATCGCCCCGGACGTGATGCGTTTCCTGGCGGCCGAGCTCAAGGCCGTGATCGACGCCGGCGTGCAGGTGGCGCTGGTCGTCGGCGGCGGCAACATCTTCCGCGGCGAAGGCCTGGCCAAGGCCGGCATGGACCGCGTGACCGGCGACCAGATGGGCATGCTCGCCACCTGCATCAACGCGCTCGCGATCCAGGATGCAGTCGAGCGCGTGGGCCTCGAAGCCCGCGTGCAGTCGGCGATCCGCATCAACGAAGTCTGCGAGGACTACATCCGCCGCCGCGCGGTCCGTCACCTCGAGAAAGGCCGCGTGGTGGTGTTCGCCGCCGGCACCGGCAACCCGTTCTTCACCACCGACTCGGCCGCCGCGTTGCGGGCCGTCGAAATCAATGCCGATGTGATGCTCAAGGCGACCAAGGTCGATGGCATCTATACGGCTGACCCGAAGAAGGATCCGACCGCGACGCGCTACGACGAGCTGACCTACGATGAGGCGCTCGACAAGCGCCTGGGCGTCATGGACCAGACCGCGATGGTGCTGTGCCGCGACCACAAGATGAAACTGCGCGTTTACGACATGGACCGCCCGGGCGCCCTGATGGGCATCGTCATGGGCGACGAAACCATCGGCACGCGCGTGCACCGCTAAGGAAACGACAATGCTCAACGACATCAAGAAAGACGCCACCGAGCGCATGAACAAGAGCGTGGATTCGCTGCGCCACGAGCTCGCCAAGCTGCGCACGGGCCGCGCCAACGCCGCGCTGCTCGACCACATCCGCGTCGACTACTATGGCTCGGAAGTGCCGCTCTCGCAGACCGCGCAGATCACGGTCGAGGACGCCCGCACGATCTCGATCACGGCCTGGGAAAAGAACATGGTGTCGGTGATCGAGAAGGCGATCATGAAGTCCGATCTCGGCCTGAACCCGAACACCGCGGGCACGATCATCCGCATCATCATGCCGCCGCTCACCGAAGAGCGTCGCCGCGATCTGGTCAAGGTCGTCAAGAGCGAGGCCGAAGGCGCGCGCGTGGCCATTCGCAGCGTGCGTCGCGACGCCAATCAGGACATCAAGGAACTCGCCAAGGAAAAGCTCATCAGCGCCGATGACGAGAAGCGCGGCGAAGCCGATATCCAGAAGCTGACGGACCAGTTCGTCGCCAAGATCGACGAAGTCGCCGCGGCCAAGGAAAAGGAACTGATGTCGATGTAGAACGGGCGTCTCCACGTCTTCGTTCGAGCATCGGCCTCCATCGTCGGACTCTCCCGTGACCCGGCTTCCGCCCAGCGTTCCGCAGTCTTCGGTTCCCGCCCACGTCGCCATCATCATGGACGGCAATGGCCGTTGGGCCCAGCAGCGCCACCAGCCTCGCGCGCTAGGCCACCGGGCCGGCGTGCGCTCGGTTCGCAAGGTCTTGCGGGCCGCGCACAGCGCCGGCGTGCAGTACCTGACGATCTTCGCGTTCAGCCAGGAGAACTGGAAGCGCCCGGAACTCGAAGTGAAGCTGCTCATGCAGCTGTTCGTCGCGACGCTGGGTCGCGAAGTGGCCTCGCTGAACCGCAACAACGTGCGGATCCGCTTCATCGGCAGTCGCGAGGGCTTCGCGCCCAAGTTGCAGGAAGCGATGCAGCAGGCGATCGAGCTCACGAAGGACAACACCGGGCTGACGCTGCTGGTGGCCGTCGATTACGGCGGGCAGTGGGACATCGTCCAGGCAGCGCGGCGGGTGCTCGCCTCCGGCGGCGAAATCACTGCCGAAAGCCTGGAGTTACAACTCGATACCCAAGGCGTGCCGCCGCCCGATCTGCTCGTGCGCACCGGCGGCGAGCAGCGCATCAGCAATTTCATGCTTTGGCAGCTCGCCTATACCGAGCTGTACTTTTGTGACACCCTCTGGCCCGATTTCGGTGATGCCGAGTTCACCCGCGCGCTCGAGTGGTTCGCCTCGCGGGATCGTCGTTTCGGACGCTTGCCCGAATCCGCCTAGCTCGAACGCTCAGGCCCGGATTCTCTCCTCTTTTTCGCGGATCGCAGATCGAATTTCAATGCTGATGCAGCGAGTCGCCACCGCCCTGGTCCTGTTGCCGTTGCTGCTCGCGGCGATCTGGTGGCTGCCGACGCCGGCGCTGTATGCGGTGTTTTCGCTGATCGGCGTGCTGATCGCCTGGGAATGGGCCGGCCTGATGCGGTTTTCGTCGGCGTCGCCAAAGCTGGCCTATGCGGCGCTGACGGGCCTGCTGCTCGCCGCGGTCTGGTGGCTCGTTCAGCAAAGCCCCGGGCTGTGGCTCGCGATCGCGATCGTATCGCTGCTCTGGTGGCTCTACGCGTTCACGCTCGTGCGCGGCTATCCGAAGAATTTCGAACGCAGCGCTCCGGGCACGCTCACGATGGGCCTGATCGGGCAGGTGCTCGTGCTGCCGACCATCGTCGCGCTCGCCGTACTGCATGCCGGTGGAAGCGGGCAGCCGCACGAAGGCACCTGGCGCCTGCTGTACGTTTTCTTCCTGATCTTCGTGGCCGACACCGGCGCCTATTTCGCCGGCCGCCGCTTCGGCAAGCGCAAGCTCGCGCCGTTGGTGTCGCCCGGCAAGAGCGTCGAAGGCGCCATCGGCGGGCTGTTGCTTTGCGCGGTCTGGGCCTGCACGGCCGGCATCGCGATCTTCGAGCCGGGCCACAAGACGGTTCCGTTCGTGCTCGTATCGATGGCGGTCGCGGCGGTTTCGATCCTGGGTGATCTGACCGAGAGCCTGTTCAAGCGAGCCGCCGGCGTGAAGGACAGCGGCACGCTGCTGCCCGGCCACGGCGGCTTTCTCGACCGGGTCGACAGCCTGCTCGCCGCCGCGCCGATGATGGCGCTCGGCTTGCACCTGCTGAAACTTTGATGCGCCGTCTGCTCATCCTCGGTGCGACCGGCAGCATCGGTCGCAGCACCCTGGAAGTGGCCGCGCTGCACGCGGACGAGATCGAGGTCCATACGCTGACCGCCTTCCGCGACGCCGGCGGCATGCTCGAACTTTGCCGGCGGTTCTCGCCCAAACGCGTCGTGCTCGTCGAAGCATCGGCCGCCGACGCGCTGCGCGCCGCTCTGGCTGCCGAACGATCGAGCTGCGAGGTGCTGTCCGGTGTCGAAGCGCTCAACGACGTCGCCGGCGCGAGTGAAACCGACCTGGTGATGTCGGCCATCGTCGGCGCCGCCGGCCTGCTGCCGACGCTGGCCGCCGTACGCGCGGGCAAGCAGGTGCTGATCGCCAACAAGGAGCCGCTGGTGATGGCCGGCCGCCTGCTCATGCGCGAAGCCGCCGCAAGCGGCGGCGCCTGCATCCTGCCGATCGACAGCGAGCACAACGCCATCTTCCAGTGCCTGCCGCCGGCCTATCGCTGCGGCGATGCGCCCAAGGGCGTGCGCAAATTGTTGCTGACCGCTTCGGGCGGGCCGTTCCGCGAATGGAGCCGCGAGCGCATCGCCGCCGCGACGCCGCAGGAAGCGGTCAGGCATCCGAACTGGAGCATGGGCCAGAAGATTTCGGTCGACTCGGCCACGCTCATGAACAAGGGGCTCGAACTGATCGAGGCCTCGGTGCTGTATCAGGTCGGCGACGATCAGCTCGACGTCGTCGTGCATCCGGAAAGCATCATTCATTCGCTCGTCGAATATGTGGATGGCTCGATGCTCGCGCAACTCGGCCAGCCCGACATGCGCGTGCCGATCGCCCATGCGCTGGCCTGGCCGCAGCGCTGGGAATCGGGCGTCGGCGGACTCGATCTGGCCGCCGTCGGACGGTTTCGTTTCGAGGCCCCGGACCTGAACCGCTTTCCGTGCCTGGGTCTTGCAAGGGCGGCCCTGCGGGAAGGGCAGAATGCCCCAAATTTATTGAACGCCGCCAACGAAGTCGCGGTCTCAGCGTTTCTCGACGGCCGCCTCGGCTTTTACGACCTCTCCTCCATGATCGAAGCCTGCATCGACGCTGGCCTGCGGACGCACAAGGCCGCAGCCGACGACCTCGAATCCATTCTGGCGATCGATGCCTGGGCGCGCCGCTGGTGCGCCGGCCGTCTGTCCACGCAGGAGCAGCGGGTCCATGCCTGAAATCGTCTGGCAGGTCGGCGGCTTCATCGTCGCCATCTCGGTGCTGGTGTGCTTCCACGAGCTCGGGCACTACTGGGTCGCGCGCCGGCTCGGCGTGAAGGTGCTGCGCTTCTCGCTCGGCTGGGGCAAGCCGTTCAAGACCTTCCGTGCGCGCGACGGCGTCGAATGGTCGATCGCTCCGTACCCGATCGGGGGCTACGTCAAGCTGCTCGACGAGCGCGAAGGACCGGTCGCTCCGCATGAGCGCCACATGGCCTTCAACAACCAGTCCGTGCCGGTGCGCATGGCGATTCTGGCAGCCGGCCCGATCTTCAACTTCATGCTCGCGATCGCGCTGTACTGGGCGATCTTCGTGGTGGGCGTGCAGGGCATCAAGCCGGTCATCGGCGAACCGCCGGCCGGCAGCGCGGCGGCGAGCGCAGGGCTCAAATCCGGCGAGCAGATCCTGTCGATCAAGGACCAAACCATCGACACCTGGGCCGAGCTCAGCACCGATCTGATCGAAGGCAGCCTCGACGGCGGACGCCTCGATCTGACGGTCAAGGGTGCGGACGGCCTGCCGCGCGAAGTGCATCTCGATCTGGCGCGTGTGCGCGTCGACCCCGAGTTCCTGTTCGACGATCTCGGCCTGGTGCCCTACGAGCCCAAGGCTCCGCCGGTGCTGACCCAGCTCGAAGCCGGCATGCCGGCCGCGGTGGCCGATCTGCGGGAAGGTGACCGGGTGATCTCCATCGACGGCGAGCCGATGACGAGTCCGCGCGCCCTGGTCCAGTTCGTGCGGAAGCATCCGGGCGCGATCGTGAAAGTGCAGGCCGAGCGCAACGGAACGCCGATCGAGCGGACCGTCGTGCTGGCGCGCGTCGAGAACGACGGGCAGGTGACCGGGCGCCTCGGCGCCGGATTAGCGACGCCCCCGGACTTGTGGCAGGATTTGCGCGCCGAACGCCGGCTGAATGCCTTGGATGCGGTGCCGGCAGCGGTCGCGCAGACGTGGCGAATGAGCTGGATGACGCTGCGGATGCTGGGCCGGATGGTGATCGGGGACGTGTCGGTGAAGAACGTCAGCGGTCCCATCTCGATTGCACAGGTGGCCGGGGATTCCGCCCAGATCGGGCTCGTATCGTTCCTGAGCTTCATGGCCATCGTCAGTATCAGCCTCGGTGTTTTGAACCTGCTGCCGGTGCCGATGCTCGATGGCGGGCACCTGCTGCTGTATGCGATCGAAGGAGTGAAGGGTCGGCCGTTGTCCGAGCGCTTCGTCGCGGCCAGTCAGTACATCGGGTTTGCCTTCATCGGCACGATGATGGTGCTGGCTTTCTACAACGACATCATGCGGTTGATCTGACACTTTCTCGACAAGAGCACAGACCCACGAAATGGGCTCCAATCAAGCACGCTTCAAACTGAAGATCATTGCCGGTGCCGCTGCCATGATGTGGCTGCCGGCCGCTTTCGCCTTCACGCCGTTCACGATCAAGGACATCAAGGCCCAGGGCCTGCAGCGCCTCGAGATCGGCACGGTGCTCACGTACCTGCCGCTCGCGGTCGGTGACCAGCTCAACGAGCAGACTTCGCGGGCGGCGATGCGTGCGCTGTACGGCTCGGGCCTGTTCGACGACGTGCGCCTCGAGCGCGACGGCGATACGCTGATGATCGTGGTCAAGGAGCGTCCGGCGATCTCGGGCTTCAAGATCGAGGGCAACGACAAGATCGGCGGCGACGAGCTCAAGAAGTCGCTGGCCGACGCCGGCATGGCCGAGGGCGAACTGTTCAAGCGCGACCTGCTGTCCGAAGTGCAGCAGGAACTGCAGCGTCAGTACTTCGCCAACGGCTACTACGACGTCCAGATCGACACCGAGGTCAAGCAGGAGCCGAACAACCGCGTCAACATCGAGATCCAGGTGACCGAGGGCAAGGCCACCAAGATCAAAGAGATCAATATCGTCGGCAACCAGGCGTTCTCGAAGGACGAGCTGCTCAAGGCCTTCCAGCTCAAGAAGACCAACTGGATGCCGTTCCAGAAGACCGACAAGTACTCCAAGCAGCAGCTCGGCGGCGACCTCGAAGCGCTGAGCTCCTATTACCAGGATCGCGGCTATCTGAAGGCCAACATCTCCTCGGTGCAGGTGCAGCTGTCGCCCGACAAGCGCGATCTGTACATTACCGCCAACATCGAGGAAGGCCAGGTCTACACGATCAAGTCCAACCGCATCAGCGGCGACACGATCCTGCAGACCGATTTCCTCGAGCGCTTGCTGTCGACCAAGTCCGGCGACATCTTCTCGCGCAAGCTCGCCACCGAAAGCGCCGATCGCATCGAGGCTGCGCTGTCGGACATCGGCTACGCGTTCGCCGAAGTCACGCCGCTGCCCGAAGTCGACGAAGAGAAGCGCGAAGTCGCACTGAACTACGTCGTGCGCCCGGGCAAGCGCACCTACGTGCGCCGCATCAACTTCAGCGGTCACGGCGATACGCACGACGAAACGTTGCGCCGCGAAATGCGTCAGCTCGAAGCGGCTCCGTTCTCGAAGAGCGCGGTCGAGCGTTCGCGCGTGCGTCTCACGCGTCTGCCGTTCGTCGAGGAAGCCGAAGTCGACACGCAGCCGGTGCCGGGCACCGACGATCTCGTCGACGTCAGCTTCAAGATCAAGGAGCGTGCTCCGGGTTCGGTGCAGTTCGGTGTGGGTTACTCGGGCTCGGCGGGCTTCCTGGTGTCGGGCAGCCTCACGCACACCAACTTCCTCGGCACCGGCAACCGCGTCAGCTTCGAAGTCAACAACAGCCAGATCTCGCGCGTCTTCAACGTGAGCTGGACCGATCCGTACTTCACCAACGACGGCATCAGCCAGACCGCTTCGGTGTTCTACCGCAAGTCGGAGTCGGTGATCCGCTACAGCTCGGGTTTCAACTCGAACATCGTCGGCTTCAACCTGACCTACGGTATTCCGCTGTCCGAATACACGAGTCTGCGCGCCGGCTTCGGCATCGAGGAAACCTCGCTCGAGGCATATGCCAATGGCACTTCCGACGAAGTGCTCCAGTTCATGCGCGACAACGGCTCGCGCTTCTCGACCTACCAGTTCCGTACCGGTATCGCGCGCGATACGCGCAACAAGACCTTCTTCGCGACGCGCGGTTCGTTGAACCAGTTCTTCGTCGATGCGGCACTGCCGGGCAGCGATCTGGGCTTCTACAGCGCCACTTACCGCAGCGAAGTCTACGTGCCGCTCCCGTTCAAGTTCATTTTCAGCACGAGCACGAACGTCGGCATGGTGGACGACTACGGCGGTGGGCCGAGCGAAGTGCCGCCGTACGAGTATCTGTTCGCCGGTGGTCCTCGTACCGTCCGCGGCTACAACGACGGTCGCCTGGGCCCGCGCGATTCGCTCGGCTATGCGCTCGGTGGCCAGTTGCGCACGACCATGCAGAACGAGCTCATCGTTCCGTTGCCGATCGAAAGCGATCAGAAGTCGACGCGCATGAGCCTGTTCTACGACATCGGCCAGGTTTACCTGCGGCCTTCGGATTTCGATGTCAACGAACTCAGGACCGCCGCAGGTGTCGGCTTCCAGTGGTTCACCCCGTTCCTCGGCCTGCTGCAGATGAGCTACGCGTTCCCGCTCAACGACAAGCCGGGTGACAATACCAGGGGCTTCCAGATCACCTTTGGTAGCGGCTTCTGATCGCAGTTCCATCTGAAGGTCAGTAAACTCCTCCCGGAATCACCACCAGTACTACAAGAACGCCATGCGTAACGCCCAAAAAATCTTTGCTGTCGCGATCGCCACGACCCTGATGTTCACGAGCGCCGTTGTCCAGGCGCAGTCGAAGATCGCCACCATCCGCGCGGCCGAACTCGTGCAGAGCTCGCCGCAGTTCAAGTCCGGCCAGGCTCAGATGAAGTCCGAGTTCGACAAGCGCAAGAGCGATCTCGAAGCCGAAGCCAAGAAGCTCGGTGAGGATTTGCAGAAGTTCAAGCGCGAGCAGGACGTCATGAGCGCCGACGCGCGCTCGAAGATGGAGAAGGATCTCAATACGCGCCGCATCGATTTCGACTACAAGCAGCGCCAGTTCGGCGAAGACTTCCAGAAGCGCGATCGCGAGCTCAGCGAAAGCATGATGGCCAAGATCAAGGACGTCGTCGTGACCGTCGCCAAGGAGAAGGGCGTCGACGTGGTGGTGCAGGATCCGGTGTACGTGGGCCCGGGCATCGACATCACCGACGAAGTGCTCAAGAAGCTGCAGGCCACCAAGTAAGGTCTGCAGATGACTTACTCGCTGGGCGAACTCGCACAGCGTTTCGGGCTTGAAGTCGTAGGCGACGCCGCCGTGTCCATCGGCGGCGTTTGCACGTTGAGCCCTGGCGTTTCGGGGCGGATCGGCTTTCTGGCCAATCCGCGCTACAAATCGACGCTTGCGCAGACGCAGGCTTCCGCCGTCATCGTCGGCCGCAAGGATGCCGCTGCGCTGACCGGCAATGGTCTGGTCGCGCGCGATCCGTACTACGCGTTCGCGCAGGTCGCGCGCCTGTTCGATGCGAGCAAGCGCTTCGAGCCCGGCGTCCATGCGACGGCTGTCGTCGCGGCCGATGCGCAGATCGGCGAAGGCGTCTACATCGGTCCGCTCGCGATCGTCGAAAGCGGCGCTCTTATCGGCGCCCACAGCTATATCGGTGCGGGCAGCTTCGTCGGCGCGGGCGCGACGCTCGGTGCCGCTTGCCGGCTTGAAGCGCGCGTGCATTTGAATGCGGGCGTCACGCTCGGCGATCGTGTGCAGATCCAGCCCGGAGCGGTGATCGGCTCGCGCGGCTTCGGCAACGTCATGGGGCCGAAGGGCTGGGAAGAGGTGCCACAGCTCGGCAGCGTGGTGATCGGCAGCGACGTCGAGATCGGCGCCAACACGACGATCGATCGCGGCGCGATCGACGACACCGTAATCGCCAACGGCGTGCGCCTCGACAACCTCATCATGATCGCGCACAACTGCCGCATCGGCGAGCACACCGCGATCGCGGCGATGACCGGCATTGCCGGCAGCACCAAAATCGGTGCGCGCTGCATGATCGGCGGGGCGGTGGGCATCAACGGGCACATCGAAATCGGCGACGACGTCTTCATCCTCGGTCGGGCGATGGTGACGCAGTCCTTGCCGGACAAGGGGGTTTACGGCTCGGGCCTTCCAATCGCACCGGCGAAGGACTGGCGCAAGACCGTGGCGCGCGTGCGCCGCCTGGGCAAACTCGAAGACCGCGTGCGCGCGGTCGAGCAACACGTGGGAATCAAGGGACAAGATCAAAACGATGACGACGGCCACAACGACTGAACCGCAGCTTCCGTTTGACATTCGCGACATCATGAAGCTGCTGCCGCACCGCTACCCGTTCCTGCTGGTGGATCGCGTGATCGCGCACGAGCCGGGGCAGTCGATCACCGCGATCAAGAACGTGACCTACAACGAGCAGTTCTTCGTCGGTCATTTTCCGGAGCTGCCGACGTTTCCGGGCGTGCTGATGCTCGAGGCGCTTGCTCAGGCCAGCGGCATCATCGCGGCGCTCAAGTCGGGCCTGCGTCCGGACTGCGGCATGATTCTGTACTTCGCGGGCATCGACAACGCGCGCTTCAAGCGCCCCGTGGTGCCGGGCGACCAGCTCACGCTGCTGTCGACGCTCGACAAGCAGAAGCGCGACCTCTGGAAGTTCAACGCCAAGGCCATGGTCGGCAACGAACTGGCCTGCGAGGCCGAGTTGCTTTGCGTGCTCAAGGACGCGCGCAAGTCGGCGTAATCTTCCCAAGGACAGGCGATGAGCACTGCAAGCGAACCCAAGCTGCACCCGACGGCCATCATCAGCCCCAAGGCGCAGCTGCACGAGTCGGTGCGCGTCGGCCCTTACTCGGTGATCGGTGAGGGCGTCACGATCGGCGAAGGCAGCGTCATCGGTCCGCACGTGGTGCTGTCCGGACCGATGACCATCGGCCGCGACAACCAGATCTTCCAATTCGCCTCGATCGGCGAGATCTCGCAGGACAAGACCGCCAGGCAGGACGATCCGACCAGCGTCGTGATCGGCGACGGCAACATCATCCGCGAGTATGTGAGCATCCAGCGCGGCACGATGAAGGAGTTCGACGCCAAGCGCGGCGAAACGCGCGTGGGCAGTCGCAACCTGATCATGAACTACTGCCATATCGCGCACGATTGCGTGATTGGCAGCGACACCATCTTCGCGAACAACGCGAGCCTCGCGGGTCACGTCGAGATCCAGGACTGGGTGATCCTCGGCGGCTACACGCTGGTTTATCAGTTCTGCCGCATCGGCGCGCATGCGTTCACGGCTTTTTCCGCCGGCGTCGCGGGCGACATTCCGCCGTACGTGATGGTGCAGGGCAACCCGGCCGAGCCGCGCACGATCAACAAGGAAGGCCTGCGCCGTCGCAACTTCGCGCCCGAGGCCATCGCTGAGATCGATGCGGCGTACAAGCTCATCTATCGCTCGGGCAAGGTCATGGCCGACGTGAAGGCCGAACTGGCGGAGATGGCCAAGACTTCGTCTCACGCCCAGCTCATGCTCGATTTCATCCTGAGCGGCAAGCGCCCGCTCGCGCGCGGCTGATTCGCGGCCGCAGTCGCCGATCGTTGGTGTCGGCACACCGAGCGATCGCGCAATAAAAAACGGCAGATGGCGCTTAGGGAGTACGCCATCTGCCGAGTGTTCCAACCGGGACTTGTCGTCAGACGCCGTCCCTGATCGAAAGGTTTGAAGCCGGTTCTCGTCTCGGTGCAGGCTCGATCAGAACGTGTAGCGCAAGCCCAGCGTGACGAAGCGGCCGACTGCGCCCGACTGATGAAACGACGGGTTGTAGTTGAGCCCGCCGTAGGTATACGGATCGAACGGAGCCATGCGGTTGAACAGGTTGAGCGCCGAGGCCGTGAACTCCCAGTGCTCGTCGAAGCCGACCTTGCTGTATAGATCGACGGTCGTGAAGGAAGACAGTGAGCAGCCGTTGTAGGCCGAGCCATCGGGCCGATAGACGCCGCAGACCTTGCCGTCCGGATCGACGTTGTAATACGCGCCCTCGTAGGTGTCGCTCGACCAGGTGCCGTCCTCGTTGTCGACGAGCTGCGAACCCTTGTGGTCGATCATGTCCATGCTGCCGACGTAGTTGACCGAGCCGGTGACCGAAATTTGCGCGCGTTCCCAGGTCAGCTCCAGGCGCGCGCGATCCTTCGGCGTGCCGCCGGCCGAACTCAGCACGTAGGGCCCATGTGTGCCCGCGTATTCGAAGCTCTCACCACTGTCGAAGCTGCGCTCGAAGCTGATCACGTGCGTGAGCAGCAGTCCGCCGCTGATGCGGCCGAAATGGCCGAGGTCGAGCTTCTGCCGATATTCGAAATCGAAGCCCGACGTCGTGGTCTTGTTGGCGTTGACGTAAGGCGCCGAGACCGCGCTGAGGTCTCCATCTTCGTTGTAGTAGATCGTCGAGTTCGGCAGCTCGCCGGGACGCTGCGAATTCGGCGTCTGACCGCTTTGCGGAGCGTCGCCGATGATGAGCGCCTGATCGGCGCCGACGATCTCGTCGCGGCGTTCGATGCGGTAATAGTCGAGCGTCGCGCTGGTTCCGCGAAGCGGCTCGAACACGATGCCCGCCGTATAGCTCTTGGCGCGCTCGGGCTTGATGTCCGGATTGCCGATCGTCAGCAGGCCGATGCCGGTGAAGCCATACGTGGAGCTGTTGCCGCTCTCCGACGGTCCCGGGGCGCGAAACGCTTCGGCGTAAGTGGCGCGCAGCGCGAGCTCATCGAGCGGCTTGATCTTGATGCCGACCTTGGGCGTCGTCGAGTGGCCGTAATCCGAGTAATGGTCGTAGCGCAGCGCCGCGCTGAGTTCGACGAAGGTCGCCACCGGCGCATTGACTTCGGTATAGCCGGCGACGACATCGCGATCGGCTTTGAACGAGGAGTAACCCAGGCCGATGATGTCGCCCGTCGCGGTGAACGGCAGTGGCGGCGTGTCGGTTTTCTCGTTGCGCGCCTCGGCACCGAAGGCGATGCCGAAATCGCCGCCCGGTAGCTCGAACAGCGAGCCCGACAGCTTCGCATCGACGAGCGCGATCGAGCTCTTGGCCTTGCGCTTGAGCGTCGGCGAAATGTCGTCGAGCACGCTGCGATCGACGCTCGGATCCTGGATGCGATAGCTGCCGTCGTTTAGATGCGCCTGCAACCGGTCGGCGACGATGTAGCCGGTGTGCTCGTCGTCGAGTTCGCTGCGGATGTAGCCGAGGCCGACGTCCCAATCCCAGTCCGACAGCTTGCCCTGCACGCCGGTGATCGCGCGGATCACGTTGCTGGTCTGCTCGCCGTTGCGGCCGCCGAAGTCGGTCGTCAGCAAGCGAAAGCCGCGTGCGACGCCGTACGGATTGTCCGGATGGTTCGCCGGCATGATCGTCGTGTGGACCTTGAGGTTGCCCGGATCGGCTGCGTTGTAGACGCCGCTGTCGATGACGTCGCCCGGCGTGCCAATGCTCCGGGTCTTGGCGAAGAACCAGCCGAGTTCGGAATAGGCCTGGGTGTCGTCGTTCAGGAACAGGCTGCCGCGACTGAACAGATTGATGCGATCCTGCTCGGGCTGGATTTGCGAGTACGCCACCGGGTCGAACAGGCAGACGCCGGTGTCGCCCGAAATTTCGGGGCAGGCCTTGAGGTTGATGCGATGGCTCGGGTCGGGATCGGTCGCGCCGTTCACGAGCGGACGCATCGTGCCCCACGGCGTGGCCGACAGCAGCGCGGGTGAGTGCGCGATCTCACCGTCGGCGTCGATGTACGTGAAGGCGCCGGCGCCGGCCGGGCGGCCACCCTGGCGATTGTCGTACCAGCCGTAGCGGCGCAGATCGTTGGTGCCCAGATAATCCTCGCGATCCGCATTGCCGATCGCCTGCGTGGTCGAGCCTTCGATCGTCGCGAACAGGTTGTAGCGCTCGTCGCCGGTGCCGAAGCTGCCGTGGAAGCGCTTGTAGTCGCCGTCGTCCATATACGAGGTGCCGAAGTTGCCGCCCATTTCCGCGCCCTGGTAATTGCGGCGCAGGATGATGTTGACGACGCCGCCGACCGCGTCCGAGCCATAGATCGCCGAGCCGCCGTCCTTGAGCACTTCGACGCGCTCGACCGCTTCGAGCGGAATCGAATTGAGATCGACGAAGCTGCGCTGGCCGTCGTCGGCCAGCCCATACGTCGCCATGCGCCGGCCGTTGACGAGCACGAGCGTGGAATTGAGGCCCAGGCCACGCAGCGAAATGCCCGATGCGCCTGAGGCGAAGCCGGCGCTGAAGGCACTCGACAAGGAGCCCTGGTTGTCGGCCGAAACGCTGCGCAGCACGTCGGCGATGTTCTGCTTGCCCGAGCGATCGATGTCCTCTCGCGTGAGCACCTGGACCGGCGAGGCGGTCTCGGCGTCGGTGCGGCGGATACGCGAGCCGGTGACGACGATGGTTTCGATTTCGGCCGACGAATCGACCTCGGCGACCGGCGCTTCGGTCTGCGCTGCGGCCAGTGGTGGCAAGGCCGCGGCGCCTGCTCCCAACAGGCACCCGGCCAGCCGACGACGACTCCGTTGCTCTTGCTTCATGGACATCCCCCTGGATTGGTTTCGACAGGCCAACCCTACCGCCGAGGTCCGCGCCGCTCTTTGAGTCGGGCTGAGGAATTGATGAGGTTTTCGTGAGGCCGCCGATGCGCCTTGCTAAACAAGCGCTTGCGAACGCGCAGACGCGGACGGCTGGCATACTCGCAGACATGACGGCCTCTTCCAAACCCACCATCGCGCTCGTCGCCGGCGAGCTCTCGGGCGACCTGCTCGGCGCCGCGCTGATCCGCGCGCTGCGCGAGCGCCTGCCGCAGGCGCGCTTCTACGGCGTGGCCGGGCCGCGCATGATCGCCGCCGGGTGCGAGGCGGTCGACAGCATCGAAACGCTCTCGGTCATGGGCATCGCCGAAGTGTTGCCTGCGCTGCCGCGGCTGTTCAAGCTCAGGGCGCGGCTTATCGAAGGCTTCGCGGCCGACCGCCCGGACGTCGTCATCGGTATCGATGCGCCCGATTTCAACCTCGGCCTCGAACGCCGGCTGCGCGATCGCGGCCTGCGCACCGCGCATTTCGTCAGCCCGACGGTCTGGGCCTGGCGCAGCGGGCGAGTGAAGGGGATCGTCCGCTCGGTCGATCTGCTGCTGTGCCTGTTTCCGTTCGAGCCGGCGTTCTACGCCGAGCAGATTCGCCAGCGCGCACTCGACACGAAGCGGCCGTTCGACGCCGCCTACGTCGGCCATCCGCTCGCCGACGAGCTCGATGCGCGCACCACGCCGGAGCAGGCGCGCGCCGGACTCGGGCTGGACGGGCAAGGGCCGCTGCTCGCGGTGCTGCCCGGCAGTCGCGGCAGCGAGCTGCGTTACCTCGGCGAGCCCTTCGTGCGGACCGCCCAATGGCTGCGTGCGCGCCTGCCGGGCCTGCGCTTCGTCACCCCGATCGCCAAGCCCTCGCTGCGCGCGGGCCTGGAAAAAACCATCGCCGAATTCGCGCCGGAACTCGACTGGACGCTCGTCGACGGCCGTTCGCGCGAGGTCATGCAGGCCGCCGACGCGGTGCTGATCGCCTCGGGCACGGCGACGCTCGAATGCCTGCTGCTCGGCCGGCCGATGGTGGTCGCCTACAAGGGCTCGCCGTTGACCGCCTGGCTGATGCTCAAGGCCGGCCTGCTCAAGGTCGATCACGTGAGCCTGCCGAACCTGCTCGGCGAGACACCGACGGTGCCTGAGCTGTTGCAGGACGAGGCGGTGCCCGAGAAGCTCGGTCAGCAGCTGTTGCCGCTGCTGACCGACGCGGCCGCGCGGGCGCGCCAGCTCGACGAATTCGATCGCATCCGCGAGCGCTTGCGCTGCGACGCCGCGGCCCGCGCGGCCGATGCCGTCGTCGGGCTGCTGGCCCGCACCGGCATCTAGCCGCCGATGCGTCCGGCCGGCCTAACACAAGCACGGGCCGGGCGCAGACCCGTAAAATGCCGGCCATGAGTTCCGCCGTTTCGCCTCCCGTTTCGCCCGCCGTTTCGACTGGCCCCGCGCAGCCCTTGCGCCTGGTGGCCGGGCTCGACGAAGCCGGCCGCGGCTGCCTGGCCGGGCCGGTCTACGCGGCGGCGGTGATTCTCGGACCGCGCCACGGCATTCGCGGACTCGATGACTCCAAGAAGCTCAAGCCGCTCGAGCGCGACAAACTGTTCGACAAGATCCAGCAGCGCGCGGTGGCGTTCGCGATCGCGCATGCGACCGTCGAAGAGATCGAGCGCCTCAACATCCTGCACGCCTCGATGCTCGCGATGCAGCGCGCGGCCGAAGCACTGAATCCGGCGCCGCATCACTGTCTCGTCGACGGCAATCGCCTGCCCAAGCTGTTCTGCAGCGCCGATGCGGTGATCGGTGGCGATGCGATCCACAGCTCGATCATGGCCGCCTCGATCCTCGCCAAGGTGGCGCGTGATCGCGAGATGGAGCGGCTCGACGCCGAGCATCCGGGCTACGGCTTCGCGCAGCACAAGGGCTATGGAACGCCGATGCATCTGCAGGCGCTCAAGGCGCTCGGCGTCTGCGTGCAGCACCGCATGGGTTTTGCGCCGTGCGCGCAGCGCGATCTGTTCGCATCGGGTCTGGTCGACCTCACCGCCGAAGGCGGCGACGTGCTCGACGGAGCCTACGCTTGAGCTTCGTCCACCTGCGCCTGCACAGCGAATTCTCGCTGACCGATTCGATCGTCCGCATCGAGCCGCCCAAGCGCAAGGGCGGCGGCAGCGGCGGCACCTTGACCAAGGCCGTCGCCGCGCACCAGCAGCCGGCCGTGGCGCTGACCGATCGCATGAACCTGTTCGCGATGGTCAAGATGTACAAGGCCGCGGAAGGCGCGGGCATCAAGCCCATCGTCGGTGCCGACCTGTGGCTCGCCGAGCGTCTGAAAGGTGAAGGCCCCGAGCGGCTCACGCTGCTCGTACAGAACGAAACCGGCTATCGCAATCTGACGCTGCTGATCTCGCGCGCGTACACCGAAGGACAGAGCAAGGGTTATCCGCTCGTCGAGCGCGATTGGCTCGCGACGACCAGCGACGGACTCATCGCGCTGACGGGTCGCGACGGCACCACGTTCCGCGCCTCGCAGAACGACAACGTCGAGCTCGCCCTGTCCGCGCTCGACGAATTGCAGGCGATTTTTCCGGATCGCCTGTACCTGGAGATTTCACGCTGCCAGCGCCCCGGCGACGATGCCTGGGTCGACGCCGCGGTGGCGCTCGCCAAGCATCGTTCGCTGCCGCTTGTCGCGACCAACGACGTGCGCTTTCTGACGCGCGCCGAGTTCGCCGCGCACGAGGCGCGCGTGTGCATCGCGCAGGGCCGCGTCATCAACGACGACAAGCGCCCGCGCGATTACACCGAGGAGCAATACCTCAAGAGCAGCGAAGAGATGATCGCGTTGTTCGCCGATCTGCCCGAGGCGATCGAGAACACGCTCGAGATCGCGCGCCGCTGCACGCTGTCGATGAAGTTCGGCACCTATCACCTGCCCGAATATCCGGTGCCCGAAGGCCACGACAGCAACAGCTGGCTGCGTCTGCAGGCGCACGAAGGGCTCACGCGTCGCCTGCAGGTGATCACGCCGGCGACGACCGAGGAGGAATACCGCAAGCGCCTCGATTACGAGCTCGGCATCATCGAGCGCATGAAGTTTCCGGGCTACTTCCTGGTGGTGGCCGACTTCATCCAGTGGGCCAAGAACAACGGCTGTCCGGTCGGGCCGGGCCGTGGTTCCGGCGCGGGCTCGCTCGTCGCGTATTCGATCGGCATCACCGATCTCGATCCGCTGCCTTACAACCTGCTGTTCGAGCGCTTTTTGAATCCCGAGCGCGTGTCGATGCCCGACTTCGACGTCGACTTCTGCATGGACAACCGCGATCGCGTGATCGCCTACGTGACCGAGAAATACGGGCGCGAGCGCGTGGGCCAGATCGTCACCTACGCGACGATGGCGGCGCGCGGCGTGGTGCGCGACGTCTGCCGCGTGCTCGGCCACGGCTATGGTTTCGGCGATCGCCTAGCCAAGCTCATTCCGGGCACGCCTGGCGCGACGCTCGCCGACGCGGTCGACGAAGTGCCCGATCTCAAGCAGGCCTACGAGAACGAAGAAGACGTGCGCGCGGTGCTCGATCTGGCGCTCGAACTCGAAGGCGTGACGCGCGGCGTCGGCGTGCATGCGGGCGGCGTCATCATCGCGCCGAATCCGCTGACCGATTACGCGCCGCTGCTGTGCGAACCGGGCGGCGCCGGCATGCGTTCGCAGTTCGACATGAAGGACGTCGAATCGATCGGCCTCGTGAAGTTCGACTTCCTCGGTCTGAAAACGCTGACGGTGATTCAGGAGGCTGTCGAGAACATCGCCAAGAGCACGGGCGACGAAGCCATCGACGTGCTCAAGCTGCCGATCGACGACGTCGAGACTTACAAGCTCTACGCGAGTGGCGACACCAGCGCGGTGTTCCAGATGGAATCTCCGGGCATGCAGAAGGCCTCGCGCGATCTGAAGCCCGACACCTTCGAAGACATCATCGCGCTCGTGTCGCTGTATCGACCGGGCCCGATGGACCTGATTCCCGAATACTGCGCGCGCAAGCGTGGCGATTCGCCGGTGGATTATCTGCATCCCGAAATGGAGCCGGTGCTGCAACCCACCTACGGCATCTTCGTGTACCAGGAACAGGTCATGCAGATGTCGCAGCGGCTGGCCGGCTACACGCTCGGCGGCGCCGATCTGCTGCGTCGCGCGATGGGCAAGAAGAAGGCCGACGAAATGGCGCAGCAGCGCGCCATCTTCACCGAAGGTTCGCAGAAGAACGGCATCGACGAAGGCATCGCGACCCAGGTCTTCGACCTGATGGAGAAGTTCGCGAACTACGGCTTCAACAAATCGCACGCTGCCGCCTATGCGCTCGTCAGTTATCAGACGGCCTGGCTCAAGACGCATTATCCGGCCGAGTTCATGGCCGCGGTGATGTCCTGCGACATGGACCACACCGACACCGTTGTGGCGATGCTCGACGAGTGCAAGCGCATGAAGCTCAAGGTGCATTCGCCCGACATCAATCGCAGCTTCCTGCGCTTCACGGTGCCGGCGAAAAACGAAATCGCCTACGGTCTCGGCGCGATCAAGGGCGTCGGCGAAGGTGCGCTCGAAGGCATCCTCGCCGAGCGCGCGGCCAACGGGCCTTATCTGGACCTGTTCGATTTCTGCCGTCGCATCGATCTCAAGAAAGCCAACAAGCGCGTGCTCGAAGCGCTGATCTGCTCGGGCGCGCTCGACAGCTTCAAGCTCAATCGTCCATCGCTGATGGCGACCTTGCCCAAGGCGCTCCAGGTTGCCGAAAAAGCGGCTGCGAGCCAAAGCTCCGGCATGTTCGACATGTTCGGCCTCGGCAGCAGCGAGCCGACACCGCACGAGCAGGTGCAAGCCGAGATCGTGCCGGACTGGTCGCGTCAGGAACTGCTCGAAAAAGAGCGCGACACGCTGGGCTTCTATCTGTCGGGACATCCGATCGAAGCCTGGGCCGAGGTCATCGACCAGGTCTGCTCGGGCAACCTGCGTGACCTGATCCAGCAATACGCGACGCCGACGCCGGTCTCGGCCGACGGCAAGCCGCAATGGACGCCGCGCACCAAATGCCTGTTCGGTGCCTGGGTGACCGATCTGCGCTTCTTCAAGGGCGACGGCAAGTTCGGCCGATCGAGCTACAAGATCACCATCGGCGACGGCAGTCGCCAATTGTCGACCTGGATCGACATCGACAAGTGGCCGAAGCTGCAGGGCTTCATGAAGACCGATACGCTGGTTTTCGTGATCGCCGAAATCGGATTGTCGCCGGGCAAGGACGGACGCGAACCCGAGCCGCGTCTCTACAACCCGGAGTTCATGTCGCCTGCGCAGCTGATGGCCGAATACGCGACGCGTATCTGGCTGGCCTGGAAGCGCCCGCCGCGCGACGTCATCGCACTACGCAACGCGCTCGGGCCGTTCCGCTCCGAGAGCGGAGCGGCGGTGACGATCGACTACGTCAACGGCCGCGCGCGCGCGACGCTCGATTTTCCGCACGAATGGCGCGTACGCATCGAGCCCGCGAGCCTCGATGCGATCGGCAAGCTGTTCACCGCCGACCAGATCAAGGTCAGCTACAAGAAGTACGTCGCGCCGCAGCCCGAACGCAAGGCCAAGTTCGCGAGTGCAGGGGCCGGCGACGACGAATGAGTCGCGCAGACGCTCTTTCGGTGCGATGCAGCATGCGCCGGCGTAGGGCGCGTGGCCGTTCAGCACCGATTCGAAACTCGGCGCCACTCGTTGTAGCATCGGCACATACGGGAACTGTCTCCACCGGCCGGATTGCCGCATGAACCTGAACTACCTCGATTTCGAACAACCCATCGCCGATCTGCAGCAGAAGATCGAAGAGCTGCGCTACGCCACCGCGGGCAGCGAGGTGAACCTCACCGAAGAGATCAGCCGCCTCGAGCTCAAGAGCAAGGAACTCACGCGCCAGATCTTCTCGAACCTGAATCCCTGGCAGGTGGCCCAGCTGGCCCGCCACCCGCAGCGTCCTTACGCACTCGATTACATCAAGACCCTGTTCACCGACTGGGAAGAGCTGCACGGCGATCGTCATTTCATGGACGATCCGGCCATCGTCGGCGGCATGGCGCGGCTCGACGGCCGTGCGGTGATGGTCATCGGCCAGCAGAAGGGCCGTGACGCCAAGGAGCGCGTGCATCGCAACTTCGGCATGCCGAGGCCCGAGGGTTATCGCAAGGCGCTGCGCCTGATGCAGATGGCCGAGCGCTTCAACCTGCCGATCCTCACCTTCATCGACACGCCGGGCGCGTTTCCGGGCATCGACGCCGAAGAGCGCAACCAGTCCGAAGCGATCGCGCGCAACCTGTTCGAGCTGTCGAACCTGCGGACGCCGATCATCGCGACGGTGACCGGCGAAGGCGGTTCCGGCGGTGCGCTCGCGATCGGCGTCGGCGACCACGTGATGATGCTCCAGCACAGTATCTACTCGGTGATCTCTCCCGAGGGCTGCGCCTCGATTCTGTTCAAGTCGGCCTCGCGCGCGAGCGAAGCGGCCGAAGCCATGCGCATGACGGCCAAGGATCTCTACGAGTTCAAGCTCATCGACGAGATCGTGCCCGAGCCGCTGGGCGGCGCGCATCGCGATTACGAAGCCACCATGGCGGCGGTCAAGAATCGCCTGGTCGCCCACCTCGAGCGCCTGCGCGCGGTGCCGATGACCAAGCTGCTCGCCGATCGCTACCAGCGCCTGATGTCCTATGGCGCCTACGACCAGCGCCACTGATCAGGGCACATCGCCGCTCAACGAAAAGGCCCGCTTTCGCGGGCCTTTTCGTTGAAGCGTTCTGGCGGTCAGGGCGACAGTCCCTCGACCGGCGCGGCGGAGTCGGGCGTCGCCGGCGTGCTCGTCGGCAGCGCGATCTTCGAAAGCTCCTTGCGAATCTGATCGACCGTCATCTCCTGGTGCAACTCGCCGACCTTGTTGCCGGACGAATCGATCAGCGCGAGCCAGCCGGTGGCCTTGTTGCTCATGTAGAGCGAGTAGAGGCCGAGCTTCTGCGCGGTTTCACGCGATTTGAGCTTGCGCTCCTCGTTGGTCACGTCGAGCTTTACGAACTCGACGCTGCGCTCGAAATCGGGCTTCACCTCGGCGATCTTCGGCGCGATGAGTTTGCAGTTCATGCACCAGTCCGCATAGAACCAGACCGCCATCGGCTTGGTCGGCAGCGGTTTGTTGTCGGCGGCTTGCGCCAGGCCGGCGAGACCGAGCAGCAGTGCCAGCGTCGTGATCGTGATCAACCGCATCGTGTTCTCCCTTGCCACGTGTCTTCGGGTGACGGTGTTTTCACAAGCTTAGCGGCGCCTGGGTGAACCGCAGCGTGAAGTCGCGGGAGCGCTCGCTATGATGCGTCACATGGCATTCGATCCCGCCCGATTGCGGCTCACAGTCCCGGCAGGGGCGACACGGTTCTGCGTCGCCTACAGCGGCGGCGGCGATTCGACGGCGCTGCTCGCGGCCTTGTCGAGGCTGGATCTGCCGGCGCTGCGTGCCGTGCACGTGCATCACGGCCTGCAGGCGGTCGCGGACGACTGGCTGCTGCACTGCGAGCGCCGCTGCGGGCAGCTCGGAATTCCGCTGCAGGTGCTGCACGTGAAGATCGCGCCCGACGACCCGCTCGGCCCCGAGGCGGCGGCGCGCGAGGCTCGATATCGGGCACTCATGCAGGCATTGCAGCCGGGCGAAGTGCTGGTGACGGCGCATCACCAAGACGATCAGGCCGAGACCTTCCTGATGCGTGCCTTGCGCGGCTCGGGCGTTCGCGGGCTCGCCAGCATGCGGGCGCTGCGACGCTTCGGCGAGGGCCAGCTCTGGCGGCCGCTGCTCGAGCTGCGGCGTGCCGAACTACTCGACTGGGTAGCGGCGCAAGGTCTCGATTGGGTCGATGATCCGCACAATGGCGAGCTGCGTTACGAGCGCGTGCGCCTGCGTCGCGAGCTGCTGCCGCTGCTGACCGAGCGCTGGCCCCGTGCGACCGAATCGCTCGCGCGATCGGCGAGCTGGTGCGCGGAGGCCGACGACTTGCTCGACGAACTCGCGGCGCTCGACGCGGCTAAGATCGTCGAGCCGCAAGGCCTGTCGCGGTGTAGCCTGGAGCGGCTCAGTGCTGCGCGTCGAAACAACCTGCTGCGCTGGCATCTCGAACAGCGGTGCCTGCCGCCCGCGCCACGGACAGCGCTCGCGCGCTTGCCAGAATTGCTGGACGCGCGGGCCGATGCCGAGCCGATGCTGAGCTGGCCCGGAGTCGAGCTGCGACGGTATCGGGAGCATCTGTATCTGATGCCGCCGCTGCCGCCGGAGCCCGAAGGCTTCGAAGTGCAGTGGAGTGGTGCCGCCGCGCTGAGCCTGCCGCCGGGCTGCGGTGAGTTGAAGGCTTCGGTGCCGGGACGCTACACAGTGCGCTTCGCGAGCGGAGGCGAGCGGTTCCGGCCGGTGGCCGGGCAGCCGAGCCGCAGTCTCAAGAATCTGTTTCAGGAGCATGGCATTCCGCCGTGGAGGCGGCGCCGGACTCCGCTGGTGTTCGAAGACGGTGAGCTGGTCTGGGTTGGCGGGCTGCCCTGGCAGCCGGACCCGGTCCGGATCGAGTGGCTGCACCCATAACAACGACGATCGAAAAGGACGGAGAGAAGCATGAACGGATTGATGATGGATGCGCCGCTGCTGATCAGCACGCTGCTTGAGCACGCCGAGCGCTGCCACGGCGATGTCGAGATCGTTTCGCGGCGCGTCGAAGGCGGCGAGGGCGATGCGCGTTTCCACCGCTACACCTGGCGCGATGCGGCCAGGCGTTCGCGCCAGCTCGCCAACGCGCTGGGCCGGCTCGGAGTGAAGTCCGACGATCGCGTCGGCACGCTGGCCTGGAACGGCTATCGCCACCTGGAGCTCTACTACGCGGTCTCCGGTTCGGGCGCGATCATCCACACGGTGAATCCGCGGCTGTTCCCGGATCAGGTCGCCTGGATCATCAACCACGCCGAAGACACCGTGCTGTTCTTCGACATCAACCTCGCTCCGCTGGTCGAGAAGCTCGCTCCGCAGTGCCCGAGCGTGAAGACCTGGGTGGCGATGACCGACGCCGCGCACAAGCCGACGCAGGCCATCCCGAACCTGGTCTGCTACGAAGACCTGGTCTCGGCCGAGAACGACGACTACGTGTGGCCGCAATTCGACGAAAAACAGGCCGCCGGTCTTTGCTACACCTCGGGTACCACGGGCAACCCCAAGGGCGTGCTGTATTCGCACCGCTCCTCGCTGTTGCACGCCTACGGCTCCTGCCTGCCCGACGCGCTGAACATCTCCTCGCGAGACGTCGCGCTGCCGATCGTGCCGATGTTCCATGTCAACGCCTGGGGCATGCCGTATTCGGCGGCCCTGGTCGGCTGCAAGTTCGTGCTGCCGGGGCCGGCGCTCGACGGCGCCAGCCTCTGCGAGCTGTTCAATCGCGAAGGCGTGACCTTCTCGGCCGGCGTGCCGACGGTCTGGCTCGGCATGCTCCAGTACGTCCGCGAAACCGGCATCAAGCCGGCCGCGCTCAAGCGCTGCATCGTCGGCGGATCGGCCTGCCCGCCGTCGCTGTTCGAGGCCTTCGAGAAGGAGCTCGGTGTGCTGCTGAAGCCGGGCTGGGGCATGACCGAAATGTCGCCGCTCGGCTCGGTGAATTCGCTCGCGCCCAAGCACGAGGCGCTGCCCGCGGCGCAGCGCCAGGCGCAGGCGCTCAAGGCCGGCAAGCTCGTGTTCGGCGTCGCGGCCAAGATCGTCGACGGCGACGGCAAGCTGCTGCCGAACGACGGCGTGGCCTTCGGCGACCTGCTCGTGCGCGGTCCCTGGGTCATCGAGCGTTATTACAAGGGCGAGGGCAGCCCGCTGGTCGATGGCTGGTTCCCGACCGGCGACGTCGCCACCATCGATGCGGACGGCTTCATCGGCATCACCGATCGATCGAAGGACGTGATCAAGTCCGGCGGCGAATGGATCAGCTCCATCGATCTCGAGAACATCGCCATGAGCCATCCGGCCGTGGCCGAGGCCGCGGTGATCGGCGTCGCGCACCCGAAGTGGGACGAGCGCCCGATCGTGGTCGCGGTGCTGCGCCAGGGCGCCACGCTCACGCGCGAGGAGCTGCTGGCCCACTTCGACGGCAAGATCGCCAAGTGGTGGCTGCCGGACGACGTCGCCTTCGTCGACGAATTGCCGCACACCGCGACCGGGAAAGTGCAGAAACTCAAGCTTCGCCAGAGCTTTGCGGACTACAAGCTGGCGAGTTGAGAGCCGATATGACGGCCGGCGTGGGCGCTTTGTCCGTGGCGAGCAGAGGGCCCATGCCGTAAAATTCGCGAAACCCCCAGCCTGACCCTATCCATGCCGAACGCCAGTTCGACGCGTTTTCTGTTTGTGACGGGCGGCGTGGTGTCCTCGCTCGGTAAAGGTATTGCCGCCGCCTCGCTCGCCGCGATTCTCGAATCGCGCGGGTTCAAGGTGCGCATGATCAAGCTCGATCCTTACATCAACGTCGACGCCGGAACGATGAGCCCGTTCCAGCACGGCGAGGTGTTCGTGACCGAAGACGGCGCCGAAACCGACCTCGACCTCGGACACTACGAACGCTTTCTGCGCGGTAAGACCAACCGCCATTCCAACCTGACCACCGGCCAGGTCTACCGCAACGTGCTCGAAAAAGAGCGCCGCGGCGACTACCTGGGCCGCACCGTGCAGGTCATTCCGCACATCACCGACGAAATCCAGGCCGCGATCCGCCGTGGCGCCGAAGGCGCCGACATCTGCATGGTCGAGATCGGCGGCACCGTCGGCGACATCGAATCGCTGCCCTTCCTCGAAGCCATCCGCCAGATGGGCGTCGAGCTCGGCCGGCGCAATGCGATGTACATGCACCTGACGCTGGTGCCGTTCGTGAAGGCGTCCGGCGAGCTCAAGACCAAGCCGACGCAGCACTCGGTCAAGGAACTGCGCGGCATCGGTATCCAGCCCGACATCCTGGTCTGCCGTTCCGAGCGTCCGCTGCCGGATGCCGAGAAGCGCAAGATCGGCCTGTTCACCAACGTGCCGTACAACGCGGTGATCTCGGCGATCGACCTCGACGACATCTACAAGATTCCGAACTGGCTGCATCAGCAGGGCCTGGACGATCTGGTCGTCGAGCACTTCGGTCTCGAGGCGCGTCGCGCCGACCTGTCGAGCTGGGAGCGCGTCGTCGAGGCGCGCGACCAGCAGGACGTGGAAGTGCAGATCGCCATGGTTGGCAAGTACGTCGACCTCGCCGATGCCTATAAATCGCTCAACGAGGCGCTGTCCCACGCCGGCCTGCACGTGCATACGCGCGTGAAGATCCGCTACATCGAATCCGAAACCCTGGAACACCAGGGCACGCGCGTGCTGCAGGGCGCCGATGCGATCCTGGTTCCGGGTGGCTTCGGCGAGCGCGGCATCGAAGGCAAGATCATGGCGGCCCGCTATGCGCGCGAGAACAAGATTCCGTATCTCGGCATCTGCCTCGGCATGCAGGTGGCGGTCATCGAGTTCGCGCGCAATGTCGTCGGCCTGGCCGGCGCGCATTCCACCGAGTTCAACCCGGCCAGCCCCCATCCGGTGATCGGCCTGGTCACGGAGTGGATCGACGCCACCGGCCGCATCGAGCGCCGCGACGACAAGTCGGACCTCGGTGGAACGATGCGCCTGGGCATCCAGAACTGCCGCCTCAAGGCCGGCAGCAAGTCGCGCGCGCTCTACAACGCCGAAACCATCGCCGAGCGTCACCGCCACCGCTACGAGTTCAACAACAACTATCGGAAGACGCTGACCGAGAAGGGCCTGGACATCGTCGGCGTGTCGGAAGACGAAGAACTCGTCGAAATGGTTGAGCTGCCCGAGCACCCGTGGTTCGTCGCCTGCCAGTTCCACCCGGAGTTCACCTCCACGCCGCGCGACGGCCATCCGCTGTTCGAAGGCTTCGTCAAGGCGGCGCGCGAGCAGCACCTGGTGCATCAGCTCAAGACGGCCTGAGGCTTGTTTCCCTCTCCATTACGGCGGGGAGGGGACGAACAACAGCGGACAAGGCTTCTGTTCCTGCTTTGCAGGCTGTGTAAAAAGCCCTGGCCCCTAGGCCGTCTGCATGGGGGCTACTGCAACGGTCTCGCTCCGCGAGGGACGGCAATCACCGGTCGTCGTTCACGCAGCCTGGGGTGCAGTCAACGACAGGGCCGCCGTAGCGGGCGCAACCGCCGGGTTCACTGCAGCAAAACGGAAGAACGCGGCTGTAGCAGCCTGGATCGTTACCGCTGTTCTGCCCCCCGGCGCCTGATCTGCCGCCTTTCGAAAGACGGTCGAATACCTTGAACTCGGCCGCCATCCCGGCCCCCTTTTCGAGCAGCGTCTGGCTGCTGGCGCGCAGGGAATCGGCGGTTTCGGTAGCCTTTTCCTGCGCTTGCAGTCGCGAGTGCTGGGCTTTTTCGATGGCGTCCTGGTAGCGCCCGGGGTCGCGCTGCTGGTTCGCAGTGTGTTCGGCATCCCTGGTCTGACGTTGTTCCGCCGCATCGTTTTCTGTTTCGCTCGCGGCCTGCTGCTTGTCCTGATTGCTCTGGTTCCAGTGCTCGAGTGCGTCGGTGTCCAGGTGCGGCGCTGAAGGATTGCCGCCTGTCTGGATACCGTCTTCGTCAGGCCCTTGAGGGGTGCACTGCGAGTGCTTGCCCGTCTCCGAGATGCAGGCGTGTTCAACGGTCTGGAAACGGCTGTCGAGTTGGGCGACCTCGGCCTGCCAACCCGCGCACTGGAAGCGCTCATGGATCGCTTTGGCCTGCTGGATCACCCATAGCGCAAGGCGGGTGTGATCCAGGGCGCTGTCCGCCTCGTTCTCGGCCGAGACGCTGCGGCTTTTGAGGATGTCCAGTTCGGAGTCGCGCAGGCTTTCGGTTCCGCCGCCCGTGCACAAGGCGTCTTCCCCATCGTTTTCCTCTCCTGCAGCCGCGGCAGATTGCAGCGTCTGCTCAGGTCTTTCTGTCTCTGCCTGGGTGGATGGGCCTGCTGGTGCAGGAGCCTGCGAGTCGAGTTGTTCCTTCCAGCGCCGCGCCAGCTTGGCATCGGCCGCATCGGATGGCGCACATTCGGTCTCGAAGAATTGCAGGAGCGCGCGCGCATCGCCGGCCTTGCTGTCGGCCATGGCGGCAGGAATGTCCCGGCGCAGGCGGCTACAGTCCGCCGCCGTCACATAAGGCGGTGCCACAGTCGCGTTTGCCGCGGGGAATACGGCTGCCGCCGATAGGCCGGATGCGCTAGCGGCTGAAGTGACACCGGCGGGTTCCGCGAAGCCATTGCGAAGCTTTTCATTCAGATCGCTCGCGGTCTGGGCATACCTACGGCGGAGGTTGCCGCAGGCGTTGTCGAAGGGCTGCAAGCCTCGCTGGACAGTGGCGGCGTCGCGGGCCTTGCCGGCTGCCATCAGATCCAGTTGTTGGCTGTCGCATTGGGCGATGGTCGTAGCCAGCTTGGTGTTGGTCCAGAAGTCACCGTGGTCGCTGGGTGCCCAGCCGAGCTGTCGGGCACGGGTTTCGCTGCTGGTCAGTAGCGGTGGAAAGTGCGCGGTGAAGCCCACGTCTGTATTGAGACGCTCGGTGCTCTTGAGCAGGAGCTGCAGTCCATTGATGGCGGAGCGGCAGGCATCGTAATCGCCGTTGCAGAATTGGTTGATGGCCGCCAGCGTTTCGCGGTCGGTCTTCTCGACGCTGTCGCGGCTGCGCTGCGCAACGCTGAGGGGCATCCTGTCGAGCTTGGCTGTCGCGCCGCTCGGCGTGTCGCTGCTGCTTGCCGGCGTACCGGTGAGGTATTGCCGGCAGGCCGCCAGCTCCAGCGAAATGCAGGCGGCAAAGCCCTCGCGTTTGCCGGTGTAGTCCACCAGCGCGGCTTCGACCTGCGGCGTGGTAATGATCTGGCTCTGTGCAGGCCGATTCAGAAAGCTCAAAAAGCGCTTGGTTTCTTCGCAGCCGCGAATCATCGCCGCGATCTTCTTGCATATCTTGCTGGTATCGCAGAACCCCTGCTGCTCCCTGGCGATCTCGTCGTCGTTGCCGTCGCAGGCCAGGATGTCATCGGCGAGTACAACGGTGGGCATGATGCCGGTCGATGCCAGCAGCAGGCAGGCGAAGAAAGCGCGGAACGGGATCATGAGCCCTGCTCGTACTGCGTCAGCACCTTCTCGATCAGGGTGTCGTAGCGGTCCACGAAGTTCATGGACTCGAAGCGGCGGATGGCATCGAGGGTCTTGCTGCCGGCGACAAGGCGCTCATGGTCTGGGTCCAGCGGATGGACACCGTCGAGTACGGTGAAAGATTGGTTCGACTCCCGCAGGAGCTCGCCGCTCTTGGTTGTTCCGGCGCCCGGGTCGATCACCAGATAGGCCACGGTCGAGCTTTGGCTCACCTTCACCGTGTCCTGCCGATAGGTGTAGGTGGAGTAAAGCGTTTCGATCATGGTGGGCGGTGTTTCCTGCAAGCTTGTCTCGGCCCGGCGCAAGCGGTTCTCGGCCGCGATTTCGGTCGCTGCCGAAATCGTGCCCGCCAGCAGGTCGTAGCGGCTGTTGCCCGAGATGGTGGTGTTCTCTGCAGTTTTCTGAACCTCGCGCATCTGCCTTTGCGCCTCCCGCAACTCATCTTCTGCGTTGGCGTAAGCCGGATTGACGATGCTGCGAGTGCCGGTTTCATAACGGGATGAAATCGTGCTGCTCTGCGTATTGCGCTGGCTTTCTACAGGGCCGTAGCGGAACAGGATGATGAGATCCCTACCGCTGTCGGCGCCTTGCAGCAGGTTCGCGGGCGTGACTTCGTTTGGCAGGCGGCGGAACTCGAAGCGGGTCGGTTCTTCGACCACAGCCTGGGCCGTCGCGGACTGGGCGATGGGCCAGGCGGCGACGAGGATGTTGCGCCCCAGGGGGCCCGGCTCCCATCCCGCCTGCTGCATCTCGCGAATGATTCGCTGCTTGTCAGCATAACTGGGGGCGGAGCGCTCCTTGAGCCGCTCCGCGTAATACAAGCGCGTCAAGTAGCTGTGCTGCGTGGCGTTCAGCCCCTTGCCGTACAGGTCCCTGAAGCGCTGCAGCGAAGCCGAGGGAGCCCCTTCGACCAGGGGGCTCATCGTGGGGATATCGGGAACGATCTGAGTGATCGTCAGATCGATCGGATACTCCAACAGGAACGATGGCTGTGCGAACACGCCGTAAGCCGCGAACTCCTGTGCCGCGCTGCTGGTGAGCTGCGTGGTGATCTCGCGGGTCAAGCGGTCCAGGCGGCCCGCCACAACGTTCTTGCAACTGGAGCGGAAATCCACGTTGACGGCGACGAGCGCCGTCCTGGCATCGCCCAATCCGCTGCGCAACTGCTGCCAGCGTTCGCGCCGGGCCGTCACGGCGCTGGCTTGCAGCAGGGCGTCTTCGATCTCGGCCAAGCGTACGCACTCGTTGGCCTCGACATCCGCGAGTGACGTCAGGTATTGCTGTCGACGCTCGCCCGTCAGCGACTCGAACTGCGGACGGAATTTTACCGACAGCGCGAGGGCCGCGCGGCTATCGCCGCTCTTCTGCAAGCTCAGGAATTTTTCGATCAAGCGTTTCTGTCGAAAATCTTCTACCAGCGCTTGTTTGTCGCCATCCAGCTTTCCGAAGTAGTTCGCTTCCTTCAGCAGCAAGCGCTCGGCGGCCTCGTCCTGACCTCGCTCAACCAGCTTCTTGAAATCAGAGAACTGCGAAGTGAAAAGCCCGGCCCGGGTATCGATCGGGACGAGGAGTAGCCCCAGTATCAACAGGGCGCCTCGCAAGCTCGTTTGCACGGCAGACCCTACTGATTCTGCGAACGCATGGAGGCGAACAAACCGCGCGCTCGATGCGCTCGTCCGGCATGCCGCTCCTGATCGGTAAAGCTGTTCAACGGATGGCCGCCCATGGTTCTCCCAATGACTTTTTCAGCGCTTGACGAGGAACACATCAATCTCTTCGTGCCAAGCTACGGCCGCTCGTGGGACGGTGACATCCTCCAATTGGAGGGAACTCCGAGTTTGTAAGTCCTTATCTTGTGTTGAGGCGTAAAGGAGCTTGTCTGAGCATGGGGGATCGCAGCCGAGTGGCTCGGACCAATAGCCTTCACTTTTCACTGCGAGCGAGGGAGTTTGAATCGCTCGGGTGCATTCGCTTGATCAAGTTCCAGTAAAAAAATAAGGCGGCTTGGAAGCCGCCTTATTCGTGAGCCGCTGTGGCTCTCAGCGCCTGCGTCGGCGCAGCAACGCCACCATGCCCAGTGGAGCAAGCAACAATCCGCTCAGCGCACCGCCGCCCGAACCGCCACCGCCACCACCAGAGCCGCTGCCCGAGGCGGTGATCGCGCGAGTGGCCACCGCACTGACACCCCCGTGGCTGTCCTTCACGGTGAGCTTGGCGCTGTAGCTGCCGGCCTTGGTGTAGGTGTGCGCCTCGGTGGCCGAGCTGCCGCTGACGAAGGCCTTGTCGGTCAGCTTGCTGCCGTCACCGAAGTCGAGCGTGTAGCTGACTGCGCGGTCGCCGATGTCGGCATCGGCGCCGGCGATCGTGAAATTCACGTTCAGCGGTGCGGTGCCGCTGTTGACCGAGGCCGTCAGCGTGGCGGTCGGCAGCTTGTTGACCGGGGCGGTGGCCGAGCAGTAGCCGACGCTCAGGTCGTCGACGAACCAGCCGACGTTGCCGCCGCAGCCGTCCTGGCCGAACCCCCAGCGGAACTGGACCTTGCCGCCCTTGGCCGCGCCCGCGAGCTTGCTGATGTCGACGATGGTGGTGCCCCAGCTGCCGGTCGCTTCACCCTGGTCCGAGCCGGTCCAGGCCGCTTCGCCGGCCAGCGGGCTCGTGTTGTTGCCGCCGAGGCCGAGCGGGTCGGGCACGCCCGGAACGAGCGGGGCGTCGTTGAAGACGCCGCTGTGGGCGTTGAAGAAGAACGCATCCTGCGGAACCAGCGTCCAGGTGGTGCCGCCGTCGACGCTGAACTTGAGGTTGCCGCCGTCGAAGCCGGCTTCGGACTGCATGAAGTGCGTGAAGCTCAGGTAGCTCTTGTCGCCCGGAATCTCGATCTGCGGAGAATCGAGGCGGAACGAGCCCGAGTGATCGCCGCCTTCGGCACAGGTGCCGCCCGTGAAGTCCACCGCATAGGCGGCCTTGCCGCTGTGCGGGGCGGGCAGCTCGCTGCTGGCCGTCCACACCATCAGCTCGGCGCCGGAATCGCCGGTCAGATTGACGCTCTGCGTCCACGCCGCCGGGATGCCGCTTTCCCAATTTTCAAAGAAGGTCGGCGTCTGGTAGGTGCCCGTAGCGCAGAAGTTGGTCGGCGTGCTGGCTTCGGGTTCGAGCACCGGTTTGTACTCGCACTTCTGCGCCACGCTCATGTCGGGCTTGCCGCGGAATTCGACGGCCTGGATCACCTTGGCCACGGCCGCACAGTCGGCCGCGCCGATGACGTCGGTCGAGACCTTGCCGAAGACATCGTTGAGCGGCTTGCCGATCAGGTCGGCGCAGGATTGTTCGAGCGCGTCGGCGTGCTGGGAGAAGTTGGTCGTCGGCGTCTGGTAGACGGTTTCGGCCTGGAAGTAGATGCGCAGCGCCTTGTTGAGGCCGATCGCCGGAATCGTGACGCCGTTGAACTCCTTGCCGTCGACGAGCATCGCGAACGCATGGTTGGCGACGCCAGAGTTCGTGTGCACACCGCCGTTGTCGCCGGTGCTGCAGTAGTAGTTTTCGGAAGTGATCACGCTGCCCGGCGAGGGCGATGGGAAGCTGTCCGGATCCCACATGTCGCGCAGCAGCAGGGCGGCACCGGCTTCGCTGAGGTCTTCACCGACGACCCAGCGGCTGCCGGTGGCCGGACCGGTGTAGTACTGGCCTTCGGTCAGCGTCACGCCGAGCGGGCCTTCGAGTCCGTTGATGAGGTCGTAGGCCTCGCCGAAGATGTCCGAATACGCTTCGTTGAGCGCGCCGGACTGGTACTGGTAGACCAGACCGTGGGTGTATTCGGTGTAGGCGTGGCTCCACTCGTGGCTGACGACGTCGTCGGCGTCGAAGCCCGGGCAGTAGTTGGTCGAGGTGCCGTCCCAATACGCGTTCGGGCAGTTCTCGTTGATCAGGTAGACGCTGCGCTGCACCTGCTTGGAGGCTTCGACCGCGCCGTCGTCATAGCCCTCGCGGCCGAACAGGTTCTTGTAGAGGTTGTAGGTGCCGCCCGCGAAGATGTAGAGGTTGTTCAGGAACACCGTGGCGGGCACCGGCAGGATGTTCGGTGCGCGCGACGACGCCGGGCTGCCCTTGGTATCGCCCTGGAAGGCCGGATCGGCCGGGGCCAGCGCGCTGCCTTCGGTCAGGAGCGGCGGCAGGTCCATGGTCGGCGTGTAGATCTCACGGTTGAGCACCGCGTGGACTTCGTTGATGCGATTGAGGATCGCGCCGGTATTGGCGTTGAGGATGAGGCGCTCGCGCACGGCTTCGCCGGCGGCGCCCTTGACCATCACCTCGTAGGCGAGGAAGTTCTTGCCCTCGATGCCCTTGAGCAGGCCGGCGCGGTAGATCATCAGGCGACTCGATTCGATCGCCAGATGCGCCTTCGGATGCAGCTTGCGGGCCGCGGCGAGGCCGGTGGCGCGCAGTTCGGCGACGGTCTTCTTCGCTGTCGTCGACAGGCCGGCCAGGTCCTTGACGAACACGCCGTTGGTGCCCGTGATGCCCTGCGAATTCATGTGCACCACGACGCGCGCGCCGAACACCGGCAGTCCTTCGTAGAACTGATCGAGGTGGACGTGGGTGCCGCCGTAGCCGTCGCGCGTCTGCCGTTGCTGCTGCAGCTCGGTCAGCGGCGAGCTCACGCCGAGCACGCTGCCGTAGATCGACAGGAAGTTCTGCGCGCGGTCGAGCGCCGGGCCGGCGCCGCCGTCGAGCATCAGCACGCTACTGCCAAGCGCATGCACGTTCGCATAAGCCTGCTCGCTGACGAGCGTGCTCTTGATCCGGCCGCCGGCGTTGCTGCTGAGCTGCGCGAGCGCTTCCGGCAGCGAGACGACCGGACGGTCGACGGCCGCGAGGCTGGTGGCCGGAATGGAGAGGGCCGCGATCGCGGCAGCGAGCAGCGTGGGCTGGACCAGCAAGCGGAAAGCAGACGGCTGTGCAACGGGGCGGGCGAGCATGGAAGGCGGAAGGTAGGGAGAAAGGTGATTCGAGTATCAGATTTTTCCTACAACTCCCGTAGGGGGAGAAATACCTAATCCGATCACCGGGAACTACTCGCCGGCTCGATCGCCGATCCGCTTCCGTTCTTTGGCGGTACAGGGAGCCCACCGCTACAATTCACCGGTTATTCGGGTTTCAACCCTCCTTCTCGTCCCAAACAACCAGGAAAGCCTGACGCATGTCGAAGATCGTCCAAATCTCCGCACTCGAAATCATCGATTCCCGCGGCAACCCCACGGTGGAAGCCGAAGTGGTGCTGGAGTCCGGCGCGGTCGGCCGTGCGGCGGCGCCGTCGGGCGCTTCGACCGGCACGCGCGAAGCGGTCGAACTGCGCGACGGCGACAAGAAGCGTTACCTCGGCAAGGGCGTGCTGCAGGCCGTCGACAACGTCCACACCGAAATCGCCAAGGCCGTGCTGGGCCTCGACGCGCAGGACCAGGGCGTGCTCGATCAGGCGCTGATCGAGGTCGACGGCACCGAGAACAAGGAACGTCTCGGCGCCAACGCGCTGCTCGCGGTCTCGCTCGCCAACGCACATGCCGCGGCCGCCGAAAACGACCTGCCGCTGTTCCGCCACCTCGGCG
The DNA here is from genome assembly GCF_058783045.1 of Hydrocarboniphaga sp. FW305-C-57. Taxonomy (NCBI): domain Bacteria; kingdom Pseudomonadati; phylum Pseudomonadota; class Gammaproteobacteria; order Nevskiales; family Nevskiaceae; genus Hydrocarboniphaga; species Hydrocarboniphaga sp. FW305-C-57. The sequence goes on from NZ_JBYSYG010000006.1 coordinate 91,944, forward strand.
GCATCCAGGCCGACACGCTGCCGGTGCCGATGATGAACGTCATCAACGGCGGCGCCCATGCCGACAACAACATCGACATCCAGGAGTTCATGATCCTGCCGGTGGGCCTGCCGAGCTTCGGCGAAGCCCTGCGCGCGGGCGCGGAAATCTTCCACACGCTCAAGAAGGTGCTGAAGGAAAACCGCCACAACACCGCCGTCGGCGACGAAGGTGGCTTCGCCCCGAACCTGCCGTCGACCGAAGCCGCGCTCAAGGTGCTCGTCGAAGCGATCGACAAGGCCGGCTACAAGGTCGGCAAGGACATCTATCTGGGCCTCGACGTCGCCTCGAGCGAGTTCTTCAAGGACGGCAAGTACGACCTCGAAGGCGAGCGCAAGAAGCTCAGCTCGGCCGAGTTCGTCGATTACCTCGCCGACCTCGTGAACCGCTATCCGATCATCTCGATCGAAGACGGCTGCGCCGAGAACGACTGGGAAGGCTGGGCGCTGCTGACCAAGAAGCTCGGCAACAAGGTGCAGCTGGTCGGCGACGATCTGTTCGTGACCAACACCAAGATCCTGTCGCGTGGCATCACCGAAGGCATCGCCAACTCGATCCTGATCAAGCCGAACCAGATCGGCACGCTCAGCGAAACGCTCAACGCCATCCGCATGGCGACCGACGCGGGCTATTCGGCAGTGGTGTCGCATCGCTCGGGTGAAACCGAGGACGCGACGATCGCCGACATCGCCGTCGGCACGGTGGCCACGCAGATCAAGACCGGTTCGCTGTGCCGCAGCGATCGCATGGCCAAGTACAACCAGCTGCTGCGCATCGAGCGTTCGCTCGGCAACCGCGCGCGTTATCCGGGTGCTGCTGCTTTCCCGGTGAAGCTGGGCTAAGCTCGCGTCCAAATGCGCAAAACCGTCGCCATCGTCGCGCTGTCCGCGCTGCTCACTGCCCTGCAGTGGCGGCTATGGGTGGCCGACGGTGGCGTCGCGCATACGAGCCGTCTCAAGGCTCAGGCGGCCGTCGCGGCCGCGGAGCTGCAAACCCTGCGGGTGCGCAATGCCTCGCTGGAAGCCGAAGTGCAGGATCTCAATTCGGGCAAGGCCGCCATCGAATCACGCGCGCGCGTGGCGATGGGCATGATCCGCCCCGATGAAACCTTTTATCTCGTCGTCGAGTAAGCGTCCGCAGCCCTCATGAGCGGTCGTCCCCAGCGTTACTGGGCCGTCGTTCCCGCTGCCGGTGGGGGCTCGCGCATGGGCCTCGCGCGGCCCAAGCAGTATCTGCCGCTGCGTGGTCGCACGCTGATCGAATGGAGCCTGGCGCCGTTTCTCGACTGCGGCTGGATCGATGGCGTCGTCGTCGCGCTCGCCAAGTCCGACAACGAGTTCTCGCGCCTGCCGGTGGCCCGGCACCCGAAGATCGTCATCGCCCAGGGCGGCGGTGCGCGGGCCGATTCGGTGATGGCCGGCCTCGAGGTGGTGGCCGAGAAAACCCGAACCCTGTCCGCGGCCGTGCAGGTACTCGTGCACGATGCGGCGCGGCCCTGCCTGGACTGGGCCGATCTCGATCGCCTGCGTGACGAGGCCGACGACCAGCACGGCGGCCTGCTCGCGCTGCCGATGAGCGATACGCTCAAGAGGGCCAAGCAGAACAAGGTCAAGGAGACGGTCGACCGCGCGTTCTACTGGCGCGCGCAGACCCCGCAGCTGTTCCGTCTCGATCTGCTGACCTCGGCGCTGCGCGAATGCTCCGAGCGCTCGCTGCAGGTGACCGACGAGGCCAGCGCGATGGAATGCGCCGGCTACGAGCCGCGTCTCGTGCGCGGTCGCGAGAGCAACCTCAAAGTCACCTATCCCGAAGACCTCGTGCTGGCCGATTTCTGGCTGCAACGGCAAGAGCTGCAACCCTAAGTTTTCTGCTAACTAGACCATGAGCATGCGCATCGGACACGGCTTCGATTCCCACCGGCTCGAAGCGGGCGAGGGCATGCGCCTCGGCGGCGTCTGGATCGCCTGCGATTGGCGGCTCGTGGCGCACTCCGATGGCGATGCGCTGATCCACGCGCTCTGCGACGCCCTGCTCGGAGCGATCGGCGGAGGCGACATCGGCCGGCTGTTCCCGGACAACGATCCGCAGAACAAAGGGCTCGATTCGCGCATCTTCCTGCGCGAAGTCATGCGCCGGGTTCGCGAGCAGCACTACGAGGTCGTCAACGCCGACATGACCCTGATCGCGCAGGTGCCGCGCATGGCCCCGCACGCGACGGCGATCCAGGAAACGCTGGCCGCCGAACTCGGCGTTCCGGCCGAGCGCGTAAACCTGAAGGCCAAGACCAACGAGGGCATGGGCCACCTCGGCCGGCGTGAAGGCATCGCCGCCCATGCGGTCGTTTTGCTGCAGTGCGTCAAGAAATGACGATCAAAATCAGCGTGCTGGCTCTGCTGCTATAGGCCTGCCTATAATCCCGGGATGCAGACTGCGCCCACCAAGCCGGCACGGCGTCGCCCGATGAGGGGAGGTCGTGACACCCGCGAGGAGATCCTGGCCTCGGCCGAGGAACTCCTGCTCAAGCGCGGTTTCAACGGCTTCAGCTACCAGCACATCGCGGTCAAGCTGGGCATTCGCAACGCAGCGATCCACTACCACTTCACGACCAAGGAAGACCTCGGCGTGGCGCTCGTGCGCCGGTATCGCCTGCGGTTCCTGTCCTGGACCGACGAAGCGGCGGCGACGCAGGCTAGCGCATTCGAGAAACTCGTCTCGTATCTGCAGACCTACATCGACTACCTCGAAGGCCACTGGCGCATCTGCCCGGTCGGCATCTTCGGCGCCGAATTCGATGCCATTCCCGATCTCATGCGTCGCGAAGCGCAGATGCTCATGCGCGACGTCTACGAGTGGATGGTGATGACCCTGCAGGAAGGCCGCCGCGACGGCTCGATCGCCTATCAGGGCGATTCGCGCGACAAGGCGATGGAAGTCGCTGCGGCGCTGCAGGGCGCCCTGCAATTCGCGAGCATGGCGGGTCGCGAGCGCTTCGAGCAGGTGTTCCGCCAGATCGCCCTCGGCTTGCAGCCGTCCCCAGCCCCGTCCAAGCAGAGCGGCGCAGTCAGCCCAGGCCGCCTGAGCTCTGGCGGCGCGCCTCAGCTGGCGCGCAGCAACACGTAGATCGCCCCGGTTCCGCCGTCGTGCGGCCTCGCGCTGCAGAAGGCGAGCACCTCGCGCCGCTTGCGCAGCCAGCCGTCGACCAGCCCCTTGATCACCGGCCCCGAATTCGGCGAGCCATTGCCCTTGCCGTGGATGATGCGCACGCAGCGCCAGCCGCGATCCTGGCAGTGCGCCAGAAAGCCCGCGACCGCCGCCTTTGCCCTGTCGCGATTGAGTCCGTGCAGGTCGACCTCGCCTTCGAGCCGGTAGCTGCCGCGGCGCAGCTTGCGGAATACGCTGTCCTGAATGCCCTGCGAGCGGTAGCTCAGGGTGTCGCCGCTTTCGAAGGTTTCCGGGTCGGGGCCGTCGAGCATTTCGGCGAGCACCGCGAGTTCGTCTAGCCGCGTCTGCCTGGGCTGGGCCGAAGGCAGCGGTTTTTCGACGGCCACGTGCGCGGCCTCGGGCGAGCGCTGCACGCCTTGCATCGCCTCGCGGAAGGCTTTGAGGTCGTCGTCATCGTCGTGGGCGCTCATGGCGTCGGCTTGCGGAAAATGTGATGCGGAGAAGGTCAGCGGATCGACACGCTCGGTTGGTACACTAGCCGAACTTCTGACCTCCATCGAGGCCATGCGGATCCTCCTTTCGAACGACGACGGCTGCACCGCGCCGGGCCTGCTGGCCCTGCGCAAGCGGCTCGCCGAACAGCACGACGTCACCATCGTCGCCCCCGACCGCAATCGCAGCGGAGCGAGCAACTCGCTGACCATCCTGAACCCCCTGCGCGTGCACCGGCACGGCGACGACGTGATCTGCGTCGACGGCACGCCGTCGGACTCGGTGCACCTGGCGCTCAACGGCCTGCTCGACGAGCGCCCGCAAATGGTCATCTCGGGCATCAACGCGGGCGCCAACCTCGGCGACGACACGCTCTATTCGGGCACCGTCGCCGCGGCGATGGAAGGGCGCTGGCTCGGCTTTCCGGCCATCGCCATCTCCAACGTCTCGATCGCGCCGAAGCACTGGGAAACCTCAGCCGAAGTGGCGGCGCTGCTCGTCGAGCGGCTGGGCCGCGAGGCGCTGCCGAAGGACACCATCCTCAACGTCAACGTGCCGGATCTGCCGTTCGAAGAACTCAAGGGCTTCGAAGTCTGCCGGCTCGGCCATCGGCACCGGTCCGAATCGGTGACCAGGGCGGCCGATCCGCGCGGCCGCACGATCTACTGGATCAACGCCGCCGGCCCGGGCGCCGACGCCGGTCCGGGCACCGATTTCCATGCGGTCGAAAACGGCCGCGTCGCCATCACTCCGCTGCTCGTCGATCTCACGCGTCACTCGGCGCTCGAATCGCTGTCGACCTGGGTGCGCGGTCTGTGACAGTGCCGCGCCACCATCACGCCCGCGGTCTGGGGCTGACCTCGGCATCGATGCGCAGCAAGCTGCTCAACGAACTGCGGCTGTCCGGCATTCACAACGAAAAAGTGCTCGAGGTCATGGGGCGCATCGCGCGCCACGAGTTCGTCGAGGAGGCTTTCTCTTCCGAGGCCTACAAGAACCGTTCGCTGCCGATCGGCCACGCGCAGACCATTTCGCAGCCCTACATCGTCGCCCTGATGACGCAGGCCGCACTCGGTGCGCCGGGCACCGTCAAGCCGCGGCGCGTGCTTGAAGTGGGCACCGGCAGCGGTTACCAGACCGCGGTGCTCGCCGAACTCGTCGAGGCCGTCTTCACGGTCGAGCGCATCCGTCCGCTGACCGAATCGGCCCGCCAGCGCCTGCAGCGGCTCGGCTATCGCAACGTGCACTTCGGCTATGCCGACGGCATGCAGGGCTGGATGCCGTATGCGCCCTACGACGCGATCGTCGTCACCGCGGCGGCGCAGACGGTACCGTCGAGCCTGCCGGATCAACTGGCGCCAGGTGGCCGGCTGGTGATTCCGGTCGGCGCCGGCAAGGCGCAGAAGCTGCTGCTGATCGAGCGCCACGCGACGTATTTCAGCGAAACCGTGCTGTCCGACGTGACCTTCGTTCCGCTGCTGGCCGGGCGCATCTGATGGAACAGTTCGGCGTCTGGCTGCAGGAGCTCGTGAGCCGGCTCGGTTATTTCGAGATCGCCCTGTTGATGGCCCTCGAATCGAGCCTGTTTCCGGTGCCTTCGGAGCTCGTGATGATTCCGGCCGGCTATCTGGCCGCGCGCGGCGACCTGAACCCCTGGCTCGCGGCGCTGTGCGGGGCGGGCGGCTCGCTGGTCGGGGCGAGCGTCAATTACATGATCGGCCGCTACGTCGGCCGGGCTTTCCTGCTGCGTTACGGGCGCTACCTGCTGATCGACCAGGCCAAGTACGCCGAGGCCGAGGCGATGTTTTCGGCCAATGCCAGGCTCGCGACCTTCGTGGGACGCTTCATTCCGGTGGTCCGGCACCTCATTTCGCTGCCGGCGGGCGTGTTCAGCATGGGGCTGGTACCGTTCGCCGTGCTGACGACGGTCGGCTCGGGGCTCTGGTGCGGCTTTCTGGTGGCTCTGGGCTATTACTTCGGCGAACCCGTGGTCGCCGTCGTGAAGACCTATACGCACGAGGCGACCCTGGTCGCGGTGGCTGCGATGGCCGTTTTCATCGCGTGGTTCCTGCTGAAGCGCCGAGCCCCGGCGCCTAGAGACTGATGATCGAGATTGGCAAGTCGCTGCGCCTGATGGCTTTGACGTTCGTGCTACCGCTGGCTGGCTGCGCCGGCATGGCGAGCTGGGAAACCGATGGCGGACCCGAGCAGCAGAGCTACAACAACGAGCTTCCGGCGCCGGTGCAGCGCGAAAGCCAGCCGATCCCGCAGCGCCCGGTCGGCCCGACGGATCATCTGGTCAAGCGGGGCGACACGCTGTACTCGATCGCGTTTCGCAACCAGCTCGACTACCGCGAGCTCGCGCGCTGGAACAACATCGGCTCGGACTACACGATCTACACCGGCCAGGTGCTGCGGCTCACGCCGCCGGGCGCGCTCGCGCCGACCGGTACGCGCGTGGCGGTGCAGGGCGTCGACCTCAACGAGACGGCCAGGCCGCAGGCCTTGTCGACCCAGCGCACGCCGGTCACCGCGTCGGCGATGCCGGCGCCGAGTTCGGCGCCGGTGCCGGTGGCTTCGCCGGCCGAGCCGTTCCCGATGCCGACCCCGACGCAGCCGGCGACCACCCCGATCATCGCGACGCCGGCCGGAACCGGCGGCCAGCCCGGCTGGCGCTGGCCGGTCGACGGCGTCGTCGCGCGCGGTTTCAACCCGAGCGCCGGCTCGCGCGGCCTGGATTTCACCGGTACCGTCGGTCAGCCGGTGGTCGCGGCCTCGGCCGGCAAGGTGGTCTACAGTGGCAGCGCGCTCAAGGGCTATGGCGAACTCGTCATCATCAAGCACGACGATCTGCACCTGTCGGCCTACGGCTACAACCGCAAGCGCCTGGTCAAGGACGGCGATGTCGTGGTCGCCGGCCAGCAGATCGCGGAACTTGGCGTCGGGCCCGAGAACAAACCGGTGCTGCATTTCGAGATTCGCGAGCGTGGCCGGCCGATCGACCCGGTTCCGTTCCTGCCCAATCGCTAGCCGATCGCCGGCCGTCACCCCCATCCCGGCATCACCCGACCGTCATTCGTCCTATCCAGGTGCCCATGAGCGACAACCAGCCCGAGCGTAAATCCTTCATCCGCCGCGCTTTCGGCGGCCTGTGGTCACTGATCGTCAACCTCTACCGCGGCGTGATCATCATCAGCTTCCTGTTCTCGCTCTATCTGATCTGGAGCGCGGTCACGGGCGGCGGCGGCAGGAAAGTGGAGGACAACGTGGCGCTCGTGCTGTGGCCGAGCGGGGCGCTCGTCGACCAGCTCGACAGCGATCCGGGCCAGCGCCTGCTCGAACAGTTCAACGGCGAGCCGCCGTCGCAGACCCGCCTCGGCGATCTGGTCGAGGCCATCGAAGCGGCGGCCGACGACAGCCGCATTCCGCTGGCCGTGCTCAAGCTCGACAACCTCACGGGCGCGAGCATGCCGCAGCTCGAGGAGCTCGGCGCCGCGATGAAGAAATTCCGCGACAAGGGCAAGCCGATCTACGCCTACGGTCCGTCCTACGATCAGACCGGCTATTTCGCCGCATCGCTGACCGACGACATCTCGATGGACCCGTTCGGCAGCGTGATGCTCGAAGGCCTGTCGGTCTACCAGAACTATTTCAAGGAAGGCCTCGACAAGCTCGGCGTCGAAATCAACGTGTTCCGCGTCGGCGAGTACAAGTCGGCGGTCGAGCCGTTCTTGCGCAACGACATGTCGGAAGAAGCGCGCGCGGCCAATCGCGAATGGCTCGGCGATCTCTGGAAGAACTACGACCAGGTGGTGGCGACCCACCGCCAGTTCGAGCCGGGCTTCTCGGATCGCTACGTCGCCGGCTTTCGAGATGCGCTGAAGGCCCATGAGGGCGACACCGCCAAGCTCGCGCTCGACGCCAAGCTCGTGACGCGGCTCGAAACCCTGTCCGAATTCCGCCGCCGGGTCGCGGAGCGCGTCGGCGAGGACGAGGAGCACGGCAGCTTCCGCCAGATCCACTACGGCGAATACCTGCGCTCGGTCCGCTCCGATCGGCGCAGTGCCGAGGCCAGCGGCAAGAACAGCGAGGTGGCGCTCATCGCGGTGCAGGGCGAGATCGTCGACGGGCTCGGCGAGGCGGGCCAGGCCGGCGGCGACACCATCGCCGATCTGCTCGACGAGGCGCGTCGCGACGACAAGGTGGCCGCCGTGGTGCTGCGCGTCGATTCGCCGGGCGGCAGCGTCTGGGCTTCGGAGCAGATTCGCCGCGGCGTGCAGGAGCTCAAGGCCGGCGGCAAGCCGGTGGTGGTGTCGATGTCCTCGATGGCCGCTTCGGGCGGCTACTGGGTCAGCATGGACGCCAACCGCATCTTCGCGCACGAATCGACGATCACCGGATCGATCGGCATCTTCGGCCTGATTCCGACGCTCGACAAGCCGTTCGCCAAGCTCGGCATCCACACCGATGGCGTCGGCACCACGGCGCTGGCCGGCGCGTTCCGTATGGATCGTCCGCTGTCCGACGACGTCAAGGCCATCATCCAGTCGCAGATCGACAAGGGCTATCACAACTTCATCGAAGGCGTGGCGGCCGGTCGCAAGCTCGAAGTGGCGAAGGTCGACGAGATCGCGCGCGGCCGCGTCTGGAGCGGCAAGCACGCCAAGGAGATCGGGCTCGTCGACGAATTCGGCGGCCTCGAGCAGGCGGCGGCGTCGGCGGCGCTGCTCGCCGGCCTGACCGAAGGCAACTGGAAGCTCAAGCCCTTTGAGCAGCGCGCCGGCGGCCCGCTGTCGATGATCGCTCAGTTCTTCGGCTCGGCCGGCGTGCGCCTCGACTGGCTGCCGAACGGCATCCGCCTGCCGCTGCAGGGCTGGCTCAAGCACGCGGATGTCAACCAGGCGCTCGCACTGCTCAGCGATCGGCGCGGCATGTATGCCTACTGCTTCTGCGAACCCGCGCTGAGCAGCCAGACGCGGCACTGAGCCGGTGGTGAGCCCAGCGCCGAGCGCGGGTCCGGGCGTCGCCCCGATTGGCGTCTTCGATTCGGGCGTCGGCGGACTGTCGGTGCTGCAAGAGCTGCGCCGGCAGCTGCCGGCCGAATCGCTGCGCTATTTCGCCGACAGCGGCCACTGCCCCTACGGCGGCAAGTCGCAGGCGCAGATTCAGGCGCGCGCCTGCGAAATCACCGAGCGTTTTCTCGATCAGGGCGCCAAGCTCATCGTCGTCGCCTGCAACACCGCGACGATCGCGGCGGTCGAGCATTTGCGCGCGACCTATCCGGTGCCGTTCATCGGCATGGAGCCCGCCGTGAAGCCGGCCGTGGCGGCGACGCGCAGCGGCGTGGTCGGCGTGCTCGCCACCGGTGCCGCGCTGGCCGGGCAGAAATTCCACACGCTCATGCAGCAGCACGCGAGCAGCGTGCGCGTGATCACGCAGCCGTGTCCGGGGCTCGTCGAGCACGTCGAACGCGGCGACATCGACAGCGACGAGGTTCGCGCGCTGTTGCGACGCTACGTGAATCCGCTGATCGCCGCGGGTGCCGACGTGCTCGTGCTCGGCTGCACGCACTATCCGTTTCTGCGCAAGGCGATCGCCGAGATCGCGGGCGAGGGCGTGCCGCTGATCGACACCGGCGCGGCGGTGGCGAGGCAGACCGCGCGCGTGCTCGCGCGCGAGGGCCTGCAGAATGCGGACGATACGGTCGGCGACGTGAGCTTCGGCACCAGCGGCGATGCGTCGCTCGTGATGCCGGTGATCGAGCGGCTCTGGAATCTTTCCGTCTAGCCGACGATCACGCAAAGCGCATCGACAGGTCGACCGCGCGTACGTGCTTGGTCAGGCTGCCGATCGCGATGCGATCGATGCCGGTTTCGGCATAGCTGCGCGCGGTGGCCAGCGTCGCCCCGCCCGAATATTCGAGCTGCGTCTTGCCCCCGCCGCTGCGATGCGCGCGCACGAGCTGCACGGCCTCGCGCAGCATGTCGAGCGAGAAATCGTCGACGAGCAGCAGATCGACGTTCTCGGCGATCGCGATGCGCGCTTCATCCAGGGTTTCGGCTTCGGTCATCAGCGGCACGCCCGATTCGAGCGCGCGCGCCTGCGCGATCGCGGCTTTGATACCGCCCGCCGCGGCGATGTGGTTTTCCTTGATCAGGATGCCGTCGTAGAGCCCGATGCGATGGTTGTAGCCGCCGCCGCAGACCACGGCGTATTTCTGCCCCTGGCGCAGTCCCGGCAAGGTCTTGCGCGTGTCGACGATGCGGCAGCCAGTGCCGGCGACGGCATCGACGTACTGGCGCACGCTGGTCGCGGTGCCCGAGAGCGTCTGCAGGAAGTTCAGTGCGGTGCGTTCACCCGTCAGCATTGCGCGGGCCGGACCTTGCAGCGTGAACAGCACTTGGTCGGGCGCAACCTGCTCGCCGTCGGCGACGCTCCATTGAACGCGCACGCGCGCATCGAGCTGGCGGAACACTTCATCGACCCAGTCGCGGCCGCAGAGGGTGGCGGCTTCGCGCGAGATCACGCGGGCGCTGGCCTGCTTGTCGGCGGCGATCAGGCGCGCGGTCACGTCGCCCGTGCCGACGTCTTCGGCAAGCGCTAGGCGCACGCTGTCGGCGATGCCGGCTGCGCAATCGGAGCTGATCGAGGGGCCGCTGTTGGACATGGGGCATGAACGTCTGGCGAAAAGGGCGCTTAGTTTAGTCGCCTCCCGCCTGCTCACGTCGCGACGATGTCCGGCCGCGCGTCGACCCGCTGAAACCATTCAAAGCCGCTTCAGAACCTCTGTTCGAACTCGACAGCCGCAAGTCCTTCCGAATACAGGAAGCCCTGCAGCTTGGCGACGCCACGGGCGACCACGATGCGCGCGTCCTCCTGCGTCTCGACCCCTTCGGCGATCAGGTCGAGACCGAGTTCGTGGCCCAGGCCGACCACCCAGCGCATCACCGCCTGGCCGCGCGGATCGTGGCTCAGGTTGTGGACGAAGCTGCGATCGATCTTGATGCCCGTGAACGGCAGGTGCCGCAGATTGCCGATCGACGAGAAGCCGGTTCCGAAATCGTCCATGTAGAGGCCGATGCCGAGCGAGGCCAGGTGATGCAGGCGCTCGATCACATGGCTGTCATGGCCGATCAGCACGTTTTCGGTGATCTCGAGTGACAGCGCACCGGGCGACAGCCCGCTGACGTTCAGCGCGTCCATCACCCGGTTGACGAACGCGGCGTCGCGCAGCTGCACCGGCGAGACGTTGACGTTGAGGCGGAAATCGCGCCGGGTCCTGCGCCATGCGCGGGCCTGCTTGCAGGCCTCGGTGAGGGCCCAGGCGCCCAGGTGATGGATCAGCTCGCACTGCTCCATCGCCGGAATGAACAGCGCCGGCGATTGCGCACCCATCGGATGCGCCCAGCGCATCAAGGCTTCCGCGCCCCAGATCCGGCCGTGCATGTCGATAATCGGCTGATAGGCGAGCCAGAATTCGCCCAGGCGCGCGCCCATGCGAATCTCGCTCTGCAACTCCCGGCCCGCGAGCAGGTTCGGCGAGAGTTCCGCGCGTTTGGGGCCTGGCGGCTGGTCGCTCATGGCGGCGACACGCTCGCGCCTCGCGGCGCTGACCGAACCGGGTCGGCGGTCTGCATTAGTCGGCGCCATACTCGAAACTCAGCACGTCGTCGCTGAAGCTCACCTGCACTTTCGGCAGCGAGGTGCTCATCAGCGCGGCGGCTTGGTCGGTGGATACATGCGGTTTTCCTTCCGCGTCTTCGGTCGCCAGGGCGCGCGCAAGCGTCTGCGCATCGCCGTGGCCGGTGTCGGACTCCTGTTCGACGAGATTCAGAACCGCCACCGACAGCCCGGGCTGTCGGCGGCGCAGCTGCAGGGCGTGGCGCAGGCTGTGCACGGCCGCCGCCGAATGATCGTTGACGACGACCAGCGCGTCGCAGCCCGCGGCCGTGTTCGACTTGCGCCGGTTCGTGCGGCGGCCTTCGAGCAGGTTGCTCCAGCGCCTGGCCTGCTCGCTGTTGCCGAGGACCAGTAGCCGGCTCATGCGGCCACCTTGAGGTCTTCGATCGGGGCCGGCAGCGGGTGCCCCAGGATCACGTGGCGCGTATGCGCATCGACTTCGATGCGGCAGGCCACCGTGGTGACCTTGCCGATGCGCACGGCCGGGCCGTAGCGATGCAGGACAAGGCCGAGGTTCTTGAGCAGGCGTTCGATTGCCACGCTGACGACGATCACGTACTGGTCGATGCCATTGTCGATGGCGAGCTGGGTCGAGGCTTCGACGAGCGCGCGGGCGACGCGGTTGAGGCCGAAGCTGTTGCGATCGGCTTCATCGGCATCGACGGCGAAGCGGCTGATCTCCCAGACGCGCGGCGCGCGCGGGGCGCGCTGGCCGTGCAGCAGGGGTTCGAAGGCCGGCACGTCGGCCATCATGTACGGCAGGGTGGTGGGGCGCAGGCGCCAGCTGCCCTGGGCCTTGCCGTCTTCATCGGCGACGACGAGGTAGAGGCTGTAATTGTCGTCGAACTGGTCGGATTCCATGCCGTCGCTGCACTTCACTTCCCACTGCAGGCGCTCGTGGAAAACGCGATAGCGCATGCGAAACATCGACTGCGCGTGGGACTGGGCGAACTGCGGATCCTGCAGCGAGCCGGTGATGACCTGAGACATTGACGGTGACTCCGATGGGCGTGGAAGAGGCCCATAGGAAACCGCTTATCAACTAGGTCGTAGCCTGTAATTTCTTACAGTGATTCGTATTGCGTAGCCGTTTGGCAGACGAACGGTCGAAACGCCCCGAATATGAAAATTTCTTCATCGCCGCCGGCCCGGCGAGGCCCGCGAGCTTCCATCAATCCGCGCCCGACGCGCTAGTGGATGCGGTCTTCGAGCAGGCGCTTGGATTGCGAAAGCCGGTCCGGGTAGATGTTCGGGGCCACTTCACCGAGCGCGATCGCGCGCGCGATGGCCTGGCCGCGATTGCTGACGCTGAGCTTCTGCTGGCAGCGCGCGAAGTGGAACACCACGGTGCGCTCGGTGATGTTGAGCTCCGAGGCGATCTCGCCCGCGTTGTAGCCTTCCGCGGCGAGGCGCAGGCACTGGCGCTCGCGCTCGGTGAGCCGCTGCGGCGGCTCGCCGCGCAGCTCGGAACTCGGCGCCAGTGCGATCCGGCGGATGCATTCGTGCAAATGCATCGTGAACCACTGGGCCCGGCTGGCCAAGCGTCCCCGCTCGGCGCGGTCCTCGGGCAGCGGCGTGTCGCGCGCCAGGCTCAGCAGCGTCGATTCGCCCTGGGCCCCGTGCAGCGGGATCGTCAGGCCGTGCGCGAGGCCGTGCCCGGCCGCCTCCCGGAACAGCTGGCTCACGGCCGGATTGCTGCGATCGACCTGGTCCCACTCGATCGGCAGCGTCGAGGTCACCACCTGCTTGAGTACCGGATCGATGAGCATGTAGCGCTGCTCGTCGTAACGGGCCCGCCAGGCGGCCGGATAGCCGCTCAGGATCAGCTGCATCGGCTGGGTCAACGGGACCGGCAGCCGAAAACCGAGCAGGAAATGTCGGAAACCGAGCAGCTGGGCCACGCCCCGGCATTCGGCGTACGCCCGTTCAATGGTGTCGGCAGCCTTGATGGCTTCGGCAACTGCGAAATCTTGCATGGCTCGTGCTCGGATCGGCGGCGGGGGATCTGGCTTCGATTACCCGCAGTCAACCATAGCAAGCCTTGAACCAGTATTAGAAAATTTTGTCGGGTCAGGACGACCGCCCGCCGGTGCCCGGGTTCAGGAGCAGGAATTCCAGCAGCGCCATCTGTGCCCACATCCGGTTCTCGGCCTCGTCCCAGACCACCGACTGCGGGCCGTCGATGACCGCCGCCGTCACTTCCTCGCCCCGATGCGCGGGCAGGCAGTGCATGAAGATCGCATCGGGATGGGCCCCCTGCATGAGCGGCAGATCGACCTGATAGTTCGCAAACGCGCTGAGCCGGCGCTGCTGCTCGGCCTCCTGGCCCATGCTGGTCCAGGTATCGGTGACGACGAGGTCGGCGCCCGATACCGCTTCGGCCGCCGAACGGCAGATGCGCACCGAGTCCTTCGCCGCCGAAACGATCTGCTCGAGCGGCTCGAAGCCCTGCGGAGCCGCCACGTTAAGCGTGAAGCCGAACAGCTGCGCCGCCTCGATGAACGAATGGCAGACGTTGTTGTTGCCGTCGCCGACCCAGGCGGCGGTCTTGCCGCGAATGTCGCCGCGATGCTCCATCCAGGTCTGGATGTCGGCCAGCAGCTGACAGGGGTGATGGATGTCCGACAGGCCGTTGATGACCGGCACGCGCGAATGCAGTGCGAGCTCGGCCTGATCGGCCTGCGAGTTGTTGCGGATCATGATCGCGTCGCACATGCGCGAGAGCACGCGCGCAGTGTCGGCGATCGGCTCATCTCGCCCGAGCTGGGTGGTTCCGGCGTGCAAAAACAGCGCATGACCACCGAACTTGGCCATGCCCGACTCGAAGCTCACGCGCGTGCGCGTGGAGTTCTTGGTGAAGATCATCGCCAGCGTGCGGCCGATGAACGGGCGATAGCCGGGGTCGGGCGAGCGGCGCAGTTCCTGGGCTCGCTTCACCACCGAGAGCGCCTCGGCAGGGGAAAGATCGCTGAGCTTGAGGAAATGGCGCGTCATGTTCGTAGCCTGTTTGTAGCGGGAGTGGACCAAAGCGGGTGGGGCGACTGGAAATGCCTGCCAGCAGAAAAAACAAAAGGGCCGCGCCATCAAGCGCGGCCCTCAGTCGTTGCGGCGTGCCGCAGCGGCTGACGTCCTGGAGATTAGCCCAGATTCTTCTCGACGAATTCCCAGTTCACGAGCGCCCAGAAGTGCTCGAGGTAGGTCGGACGGGCGTTGCGGTAGTCGATGTAGTAGGCGTGTTCCCAGACGTCGGCCGTCAGCAGTGGCGTCTTGCCTTCGGTGATCGGGGTCTGGGCGTTCGAGGTGTTGACGATGCCCAGGCTGCCATCGGCGTTCTTGACGAGCCAGGTCCAGCCCGAGCCGAAGTTGCCGATGGCGGACTCGGTGAACTGCTTCTTGAAATCCTCGACGCCGCCGAAGGCCTTGACGAGCGCATCGGTGAGCTTCTTGCCCGGAGGCGTCTGCTTGGGCGTCAGCGAGTTCCAGAAGAAGTTGTGGTTCCAGACCTGGGCGGCGTTGTTGAAGATCTTGCCCGAGGATTTCTTGACGATTTCTTCGAGGCTCAGGTTTTCGAATTCGGTGCCGGCGATCAGCTTGTTGCCGTTGTCGACATAAGCCTTGTGATGCTTGCCGTAGTGATATTCCAGGGTCTCGGCCGACATGTGCGGCGCAAGAGCGTCCTTGGCGTAGGGCAGTTCGGGAAGCGTGAGGGCCATGATATTCCTTGTCTCTGGCGGGCCAATGATGCTTGGCAGCTGGCTCGATGATGGGGTTGATCTTGAGCGTCCGACTTCCATGGACGGCTAGACAGCGGGTGGACGCGCGGCGACACGATAAAGCCGCCTTCCATCAGTTTCAACATGCCCGCTTGACGCAGGCTTGCTGCGGCGGCGCGCAAGGAACGGTTCTTGCTCATGAGCGTTCCGGCGAGTTTTCAGCGGGGTTCGCCCAGGCCGCTTATAATCCGCGGCCGCAATTCCTCCCCTACGCACTCACTGGAGGGTGTCATGGATGCTCTGGAACGCATCAAGAAGCAAGTAAGCGACAACCCCATCATCATCTACATGAAGGGCACGCCGGATTTTCCGCAGTGCGGATTCTCGGCCCGCGCCACGCAGGCGCTCAACTCCTGTGGCGTCGAATACGCCTTCGTGAACATCTATGAGGACGAGGAGATCTACCGCGCCCTCCCTAAATTCGCCAACTGGCCGACCTTCCCCCAGCTGTACGTGAAAGGCGAGCTCGTCGGCGGCTGCGACATCACGCTCGACCTGCATCAGTCCGGCGAGCTGCAGAAGATGCTGCGGGAGGCCGCGACCGCCAAGGCCGCCTGAGCTTAGACGCTGAAAGTCGCCGATCCAGCCTACGATGCCCGCGCCAGTCGCGGGCATCGTCGTTTACGACACGCCGGAAGTCCGGCACATGGAGCAGCTCGATGGCCGTCACCCTGATGATCGTTGGCGACGAAATTTTGTCGGGCAAGCGCCAGGACCGTCATTTTTCGAAGGTCCGCGAGCTGCTCGCGGCTCGCGGCATGGAGCTCGACGAGGTGCGCATCGTTGGCGACGACGAGGCCCGGATCGCCGAAACCGTGAGCCAGCTGCTCGGACGCGGCGATGTGGTGCTGTCCTGCGGCGGCATCGGCGCGACGCCCGACGATCGCACTCGGCAGGCGGTCGCGCGGGCGCTGAACCTGCCCGTGGTTCCGCACGAGGAAGCGGTGGCGCTGATCGTCAACGAGTACGGTGAGCGCGCGTTCCCGAACCGCGTGATCATGGCCGAATTCCCCCAGGGAGCCGGGCTGATTCCCAATCCGATCAATCGGGTAGCGGGTTTTCACATCGCCGGCATCTATTGCGTGCCGGGCTTCCCCGAGATGGCCTGGCCGATGCTCGAGCAGGTGCTCGATACCCACCTCAAGCACCTGCATCGCGAGCAGCCGCGCGTCGAGTACACGCTCAGGGCGCTCGGCACTTCGGGCGAAGGCGACCTGCTGTATTTGATGGAGCAGGTGCTCGCCGAATTCCCCGGCGTGAGCCTGTCGAGCCTGCCGAGCCGCGGCGACGGCGAGCGTACGAGGCACATCGAATTCGGCATCAAGGGCCAGCCCGAGCAGGCGGCGCGGGCGTTTCGCTGGTTCCGGGAACGCCTGTTGCAACACCCGGGGGCCGTCGTCGAGGATTTGACGCTTCCGCCCTGCTGACTTGCTGGAATGGGGAAGCGGACTGACGGCAGGACCGGGCCGGCCGATGGTGATCCTACCGTCAGACGCTTGAAATACGATTCGTGCCGACGCTCGGTCAATTCTCCGAGCTCAGCCCGCAGATGAGGTTGAAAACACATGACGGGTCTCTCTCAAGTGGGCAAGCCGGTGATCCTGCTGGTGGAGGACAACCCGGCTGACGTGAGGCTGGCCTGCGAAGTGCTCGAGGAGGCGGGTGTCTCCGACGGCATGCTCGTGGCGCGGGACGGCGACCAGGCCATGCGCATGGTGCGCCGCGAAGGCGAGTACGCGAGCCTGCCGCGTCCCGACCTGATCCTGCTCGACCTGAATCTGCCGCGGCTGTCGGGCCACGAGGTGCTTGCGCAGATCAAGCAGACGCCGGGTTTGCGCCGCATCCCGGTGATCGTGCTGACCACCTCGCGCGCCGAAAGCGACATCACCGCCTGCTACGAGGCGCACGCGAACGCGTTCCTGACCAAGCCGGTCGATCTGCTCGAATTCTCGCGTCTGGCGACGATGATTCGCGACTTCTGGCTCGGAGCGGTGCAGCTGCCGCAGCGGAGCGCGGGGTGAGCGCCAGCGGCCGCTTGTCTCCGTTGGGCGTGTTGCTGGTCGAGGACAACCCGGCCGACGCGCGGCTGCTCGCGGAAAGCTTCAAGGAAGTCAGCGGCGTCGAGAACATCGTCATCCGGACGGTGCGCACGCTGGCCGAGGCCGTCGCCGAAATGAGCCGTTACAGCTTCACCTGCGTGCTCGTCGACCTGGGCCTGCCGGATGGCCGCGGCGTCGGCAACGTCGAGGTGCTGCGCGCCATCGACCGCAAGGCCGCGATCATCGTGCTGACCGGCAACGACGACGAGCATCTGGCCGCCGAAGCGATCCGGCTCGGCGCCCAGGAATACCTGATCAAGGGCCATCTCGATGGCGCCAAGATGGTTCGCCTGCTGCGCCACGCGATCGAGCGCAACAAGCATGTGCACGAGCTCGAGGATCAGCGCCATCGCGAATTCCATCGGGCCAGCCACGACAGCCTCACGGGCCTGGCGAATCGCGAGCTGTTCTACGACCGCGTGCGCCAGCTGCTCGCGCAGTCCCAGCGCGCCGGCCGCGCATTCGCGATCTGCTATCTCGATCTCGACGGCTTCAAGCGCGTCAACGACCAGCACGGCCACCAGATCGGCGATCAGCTGCTGATTCGCGTGGCCGAAGTGCTCAACGAATCGGTGCGCGCCACCGACACGGTGGCGCGCGTCGGCGGCGATGAATTCCTCGTGCTGCTGTGGCCGGTCGAGGACCATGGCGAGGCCGGCGTCATCGCGCACCGCCTGCGCGAGCGCGTGATGGCGATCCGCCAGATCGTCGATCACGTCATCGAGCTCGATGCCAGCGTCGGCGTGGTGTTCCACCCGCAGCATGGCGATACGCTCGACGAGTTGCTCGAGCGCGGCGATCGCGCGATGTACCAGGCCAAGCGCGGCGGCGGCGGGGTGGCCATTTACGATGCGCAGGACGTCGACAGTCCGGCGCGCGCGGCCGACATCAAGATCGAGCTCAGCGATGCGCTCGAAAACGATCAGTTCCTGTTGCTGTTCCATCCATGGGTCAACGCGGTCGAGCAGCGATTCGTCGGCGTCGAAGCCTTGCTGCGCTGGAATCGCGGTGATGGCGTGCAGCGTCCCGACGAGTTCCTGCGCAGCGCCGAAAGCAGCGGCTATCTCGGCGAGATCGGCCTGCATGTCGCGGTGAAGGCCTTCTATCAATGGCGTGCCTGGCGAACGCAAGGCATCACCGCCGATCAGATCGCGATCAATCTCTCCGCCGTCGAGCTCGCCGACGAGCGGCTCGTGCCTTCGCTGCTCGCGGTTGCCGAGGCCGCCGGTGTGAAGCCCGGCGAAGTGCGCCTCGAGGTGCCGATGCCGGTGCTCGAAGGCGAGGCCAGCCATCGCATCATCACGCATCTGCGGCGGGCGCGTGACCAGGGCTTCGGCGTGGTGCTCGATCAGTTCGGGCCGGACGGGCAATCGCTCAAATGGCTGACCGCGGTGCAATTCGACGGGCTCAAGCTTGGCCGCCATGTGCTGCGGGCGCTCAACGAAGAAGGCTTGCAAGGCTCGATGCGCCGATTCACCACCGCGGTGCTCGGCGCGGCCAGCGCGCTGGGAGTGCCGGTGATCGCCACGGGTGTCGAAAGTGTCGACGATCGTGTCATGCTGCAGATGATGGGTTGCGTGTTGATGCAGGGACAGCTCTTTTGCGGTTTCGAAAGTGCAGGCGATCTGCCGACGAGGCTCGCAATGAAGCCAGCCGGCTTTTAAGGAAGGCTCGCTGCGCAGGAGTGCATTGCTCAGTGCTCCGCCGCCACTCAGTAAAGAGTCGTACCCGAACACTAGACGCTAGAAGGACATCTGCATGCGAGCCCTGCTCGACACTGGCGCGTTTCTGCCGCACGGTATCTGCTACCTGCGGCAGCCCGACCTGATTGCCCTGCACGTGATCTCCGATCTGATCATCGCGCTTGCGTACTTCATGATCCCGATTTCCCTGCTGTATCTGGCGCGGCGCTCGCGCGCCAGCCTCTCGTTCAACTGGGCGATCGTGCTGTTCGCGGCGTTCATCATCCTGTGCGGTACCGGACACCTGCTCGACATCCTGGTGATCTGGAAGCCGGTGTACTGGCTGCAGGGCTGGGAACGCGCGCTGACGGCGCTGGTGTCGCTGGCGACCGCGATCGCGATCCTGCCGCTCGTGCCCAAGCTGCTGTCGATGCGTTCGCCCGAGGATCTCGAGGCCGCAAACCAGCGCCTGCGCGAAGAGATCAAGCTGCGCGAGGGCGCCGAGAACGACCTGCACCGGTCATTGGCCGAACTCAAGCGCGCGGTTCAGGAGCTCGAACAGTTCGCCTACATCACCTCGCACGATCTGCAAGCTCCGCTGCGCAACGTCTCGGGCTTTTCGCAGCTGCTCATGCGCCGTTACAAGGACAAGCTCGAAGGCGACGGCGTCGAGTTTCTCGAATTCATCGAGAAGGGCGTGCGCCAGATGCAGACGCTCATCAACGATCTGCTCGCGCTTTCGCGCGTCGGTCGCGGCGATGCCACGTTCACGGTCGGCCCGCTGAAGGCGCCGATCGATCGCGCCCTGGCTTCGCTCGAACCGGTGATTCGCAGCCGCGAGGCGGTCGTGAAAGTCGATGAAGGCTTGCCGAGCATCAAGGCCGATCACGGCCTACTCGCCCAGCTGTTCCAGAACCTCATCGACAACGCGACCAAGTTCCACAAGCCTGGCGTCGTCCCCGAGGTGCATGTGAGCGCCTGGCCGGAAGGTTCGCAGTGGCACCTGCTGGTCAAGGACAACGGCATCGGTGTGCCGAAAGACCAGCTCGAAACGATCTTCGCGGTGTTCCGTCGCCTGCATTCCGCCGACGACTACGAAGGCACCGGCATTGGCCTGGCGATCTGTCGCAAGATCGTGCGCCATCACGGCGGCGAAATCTGGGCCGATTCGTCCGGAATCGGCGAGGGCACCGAGTTCCACGTGCGCCTGCCGCGCGAGCCCATCATGCCAACCTCGCCGAGCGTGCCGCGACTCGCGGCGGTGCACTGATCGGAGTTCAGCGCAGCGGTCTGAACAAGGCCTGCGCGCCGCAACGATCGTCGAGATCGGGTCCGCAGTGGCGTGGAACGAGCTGGCGGTCGTAGCAGATGCGCAGCTCGGAAAAATAGCGGCCGCTGCATTGCAGGGCGATGCCGTCGGCCTGCAGGCCTGGATTGCTGCGCATCCATGCGGATTCGATCTGCCGCGGTGACTGCAGCAGCGGCTGCGCCAGATCGCGATACGCAGAAGGAATCGACAGCTTTTCGAAGGCCTGCCGCAGCGTGCCGAAATAATGCGGCGCATCGAGGCCGCTGCAGGTTCCATGCTTGCGCCACTCGTGCAGGATCAGCGGCTTGCTCGGCATGATCGGCAGCAGGCCGTCGATCAGCGCTTCGGGCACGTAGGCCGCCTTGCCGCAGCTGCTCGGAAAACCGCGTTCGTACTGCGGCCACAGGCCGTGCACGATGAAACCGTAGGAGCGCCGCGCGCCGCACTGCGTGGCATCGGCTCTCGGAGTCGTCGCGCAATGCTGCGGAGACCACGACAAGGCGAGCACCCAGTAGTCGAAGCGGCCCGGTTTTCCTTCCGCGCGCGCTGCATCAACGAAAACGGCGCTGCCGCAGAATGCGAGCAGCGCCGTCGCCACCAACGCGCCGAAGCGCATCGGCATCGGTCCCTAGCTGATGTTCTGGCCGGCCAGGAACAGCCAGGTCTCGACGACCGTGTCGGGGTTCAGCGACATCGATTCGATACCCTGATCGAGCAGCCACTGGGCGAGGTCCGGATGATCCGACGGGCCCTGGCCGCAGATGCCGACGTACTTGCCGTGCTTCTTGCACGCCGAGATCGCCATCGACAGCATCGCCTTGACCGCGTCGTTGCGCTCGTCGAACAGATGCGCGATGAGGCCGGAGTCGCGATCGAGACCGAGCGTGAGCTGGGTCATGTCGTTGGAGCCGATCGAGAAGCCGTCGAAGTATTCGAGGAACTGATCCGCGAGCACCGCGTTGCTCGGCAGCTCGCACATCATGATGACCTGCAGGCCGTTCTCGCCGCGCTTGAGGCCGTTCTCGGCGAGGATCTCGATCACGCGCTTGGCTTCGCTGATCGTGCGCACGAACGGAATCATGATCTTGAGGTTGGTGAGCCCCATTTCGTCGCGCACGAACTTGAGCGCTTCGCATTCCATGTCGAAGCACGGGCGGAAGCTCTCGCTGATGTAACGCGAGGCGCCGCGGAAGCCGATCATCGGGTTCTCTTCGTGCGGCTCGTAGCGCTTGCCGCCGACGAGGTTGGCGTACTCGTTGGACTTGAAGTCCGACATGCGCACGATCACGGGTTCCGGCGCGAACGCGGCGGCGATCGTCGCGACGCCTTCGGCCAGACGCTTGACGAAGTAATCCTTCGGCGAGGCGTAGGCGGCGATCATCGAATCGATCGTGCGCTTGACGTCGGCCGGCTGCTGGTCGAGCTCGAGCAGCGCCTGCGGATGGATGCCGATCTGGCGGTTGACGATGAACTCGGTGCGGGCCAGGCCGACGCCCTTGTGCGGCAGCGCGGCGAAGTCGAAGGCCTGCTCGGGCGTGCCGACGTTCATCATGATCTTGACCGGAATCTCCGGCATCTTGTCGAGGGCGATTTCGTCGACCTGGAAGTCGATGTTGCCGTCGTAGATGTGGCCGGTGTCGCCCTCGGCGCACGAAACGGTCACGAGCTGGCCATCCTTGAGCACGGCGGTGGCGTCGCCGCAGCCGACTACGGCCGGGATGCCGAGCTCACGCGCGATGATCGCGGCATGGCAGGTGCGGCCGCCGCGATTGGTGACGATGGCGCTCGCGCGCTTCATCACGGGCTCCCAATCGGGGTCGGTCATGTCGGTGACGAGCACGTCGCCGACCTGCACGCGGGCCATCTCGTCGATCGACTTGAGCAGGCGGACCGGGCCGGCGCCGATCTTCTGGCCGATCGCGCGGCCTTCGGACAGCACCGTGCTCTTGCCCTTGAGCTTGTAGCGGCGCAGCGTGCTGGCCGAAGCGCGGCTCTGCACCGTTTCCGGGCGCGCCTGCAGAATGTAGAGGCCGCCGTCGACGCCGTCCTTGCCCCACTCGATGTCCATCGGACGGCCGTAGTGGTTCTCGATGATCAGCGCCTGCTTGGCGAGCTCTTCGACATCGGTATCGGTGATGCAGAACTTTTGGCGTTCTTCGGTCGACACCGGCACGAACTCGACCGTGCGGCCGAGCACGCGCTCCTTGGCGTAGACCATCTTCTTGGCCTTCTCGCCGAGGCCGCGCTTGAGCACGGACGGCTTGCCGGCGCGCAGCGCGGGCTTGTAGGCGTAGAACTCGTCCGGGTTCACGGCGCCCTGGACCACGGCTTCGCCGAGGCCCCAGCTGGCGGTGATGAACACGGCGTCACGGAAACCCGATTCGGTGTCCATCGTGAACATGACGCCCGAGGCGCCACGGTCGGAGCGCACCATGCGCTGCACGCCGGCGCTCAGTGCGACCTGGCTGTGCGCGAAATTCTGGTGCACGCGATAGCTGATCGCGCGGTCGTTGAACAGCGAGGCGAACACTTCCTTGATCGCCTTGAGCACATTGTCGATGCCCTGCACGTTCAGGAAGGTTTCCTGCTGGCCGGCGAACGAAGCGTCGGGAAGATCCTCGGCGGTGGCCGACGAGCGCACGGCGACCGAGATTTCCGAAGTGCTCTCGGCCAGCAGCACGTCGTAGGCGGCGCGGATCTCCTTTTCGAGCTCGGCCGGGAAGGGCGCCTTGATGACGGCTTCGCGGATTTCCTTGCCGGTCTTGGCCAGGGCGTGCACGTCGTCGACGTCGAGCGCGTCGAGCATACTGTTGATGCGATCGGCCAAGCCCTCGAAGGCGAGGAATTCGCGGTAGGCGGCGGCCGTGGTGGCGAAGCCGTTGGGCACCTTGACGCCGGAGGCGGCGAGGTTGCCGATCATTTCGCCGAGCGAAGCGTTCTTGCCACCGACAATCTCGACGTCCTTCATGCCGAGCTGCGAGTACCACAGAACGTTATGGCTCATGGCACCCAGGTTGTGGTCGCTTCCCATGTTTGATTGCACTCCGGCGGCTGTGATTCGTGGTTCGGAAAATAGATCGAAGGGTCGATCGAACTGATGCAGTGACGCAGTTACGGCAAAGAGGCCAACGCAATTCCCATGCGCGGCCGAATGACGGTGCTCTGGATCGTGGGTGGTGAGATGTACTTGACTCTGTTATCAATGCAACACGACGAACGACTCGGGCGATACCCCTAGACATGGCTGATCAGCGATACGTTTTCTTTCTTTCGGATGGTACCGGCATCACCGCCGAAACCCTGGGAGCCACCCTGCTGACCCAGTTCGAATTCGTCGAATTCAAGAAAACGACCCTGCCATTCATCAATACCCCCGACAAGGCACGCAATACGGTCGACTATATCAATCACCTGGCTGTTCAGGGTAGCCGCCCGATCGTTCTGTCGACCACGGTCAACGATGAAATCCGCAACATTCTGCGGCAATGCCAGGGATTGTTCATGGATTTCTTCGACGCCTACATTCCAGCAATCGAGGCTGAATTGGGTCTGAAGTCGATCCACGCCACCGGCCGTGCGCATGGACTGTCGGACGCCCGGCGCTACAACGCCCGCATCGACGCCATGAACTACGCGATGGAGCACGACGACGGCCAGAGCACGCGCGACCTGTCCAAGGCCGACGTGATCCTGATCGCGCCGTCACGCTGCGGCAAGACGCCGACCACGTTGTACCTGGCCCTGCAGTACGGCATCTTCGCGACCAATTTTCCGCTGACCGAAGAAGACCTCGAGGCGCAGAAGCTGCCGGCCTCGCTCAAGGGGCTGGCGCCGAAGTGCTTCGGCCTGACCTCCGATCCGGATCGCCTGCACCAGGTCCGCACCGAGCGTCGCCCGGGTTCCAAGTACGCCTCGCTGCCGCAGTGCGCCTACGAACTGCGCCAGGCCGAGAGCCTGTACCGCAAGCAGAACGTGCCGTTCATCAACTCGGCGAACATGTCGATCGAAGAGATCGCGGCGATCGTGCTTCAGGAAAAGAACTTGCGCCGCCAAACCAGCTGAGCCCGAACAAGGGCGGCCGATCTAAGCCACATTTACCAGCGGCCGCGCCCTCGTCCGTAACCCCGCTGTAACTCCCGAGCCTTAGCGTTGTGCGATTCGCGCCGCGCTCGCCGGCGCTTCGATCTTGGGGACTCCGAATGGGCAAGGCCCGCCGTCAGCGGCCGCGCAAGCGCGGCTGGTCGCGCCGTGACTTTTTGCGGCGCGCAGGTTTCGCATCGACCGCGGTCGCCGCCGCTCCGCTGCTGGCCAGTTGCAGCGCCGGCGGCGGTGGACGCGATCCGGACCCGGGCAGCGAACCCGGCAGCGTCGAGTTCAAGCACGGCGTGGCCTCGGGCGACCCCTTGCAGGACCGCGTCATCCTGTGGACCCGGGTGACGCCGGCGAGCGGCGGCACCATCGAAGGCGAGGTGCAGGTGGCGAGTGATCCGGCCTTCACGCGGATCGTGCGGACCGGCCGTTTTTCGACCGACGCTTCGAAGGACTACACGGTCAAGGTCGATCAGGACGGGCTCGCGCCGGCGACGACGTATTACTACCGCTTTTCGGTCGGACAGACCCGGTCGGTGATCGGGCGCACGCGCACGGCCGCGGAGGGCGGGCTCGACCGGCTGCGCGTCGGCGTGGTGTCCTGCTCGAGCTACGCGCACGGCTATTTCAGCGCGTACAAGGCACTGGCCAGGCGCGCCGACATCGACGTGGTGCTGCACCTGGGCGACTACATCTACGAGTACGGCAGCGGCGAATACGGCGAGGCGCGCGAATACCAGCCGGCGCACGAGATCACCACGCTCGACGACTACCGCACGCGCCATGCCCACTACAAGCTCGATCCTGACCTGCAGGAGGTGCATCGCCAGCACCCCTTCATCACCGTCTGGGACGACCACGAGACCGCCAACGATTCCTGGCGCGACGGCGCCGAGAATCACACCGAGGGCAGCGAGGGCGTCTGGACTCAGCGCAAGGCCTGGGGCGTGCAGGCGTATGCGGAATGGCTGCCGATCCGACTGCCTGACGCGGCCAATCCCGAGCGCATCTACCGCCAGTTCCGCTATGGCGATCTCGCCGAGTTCGTCATGCTCGACACCCGCCTCGACGGCCGCGATGAGCAGGCCGGCCTGGCCGATCCGGCGAGCATCAACGACGCCGACCGACGCCTGATCAGCGAGCAGCAGTTCGGTTTCCTGTCGAACGCGCTGGCGACCACGAGCGCCAGGTGGAAGCTGCTCGGCCAGCAGGTCATGTTCGGCCAGCTGCGCATCGTCGGCCTGCCCGAGCTTTCGGTGCTGACCGGTCTGCCGATCGAGCAGCTGCAGGACCTCGTCAATTCGCTGCCGATCGTCAGCACCGGCGGGCTCATCATCAATCCCGATCAGTGGGACGGCTATCGCGCCGAGCGCGCCCGCGTGTTCGACCTGATCGAGAGCGCCGGCGGCGGCAACGTGGCGGTGCTGACAGGCGACATCCACACCTCCTGGGCGATGGACCTGTCACGCGATCCGAACAATCCGCTGGTCTACAACCCGCTCAACGGTTCGGGTTCGCTGGCGGTCGAGTTCGTCGCCACCTCGGTGACCTCGCCGGGGCTCGATCAGCTCGCTCCGCTGCAGTCGCTGCTGCAGCTGCTGAATCCGCACATGAAGTACGTGGACCTCGCGCGGAAGGGGTATCTGCTGCTCGACGTCACGCCCGAGCGTTTGCAGGGCGAATGGTGGTATTCGCAGACGATCGCCGAGAGCTCGGAGGCCGAGAGCTTCGGCGCCGCCTATTTCACGGCCGATGGCGACAATCACCTGAGCCGGGCCGACGGCCCGAGCGAAGCAAGGACCGACGCCCCGGCACTGGCGCCCTGAGCCGGCCCGGGAAAACCCCGGCCGCAGCCGAAAATCGGGCGTCAATGCTACTGTTTGGCTGCCGCCGGCCGGCGGCCGACTCAAGGAGGAGAAAGCCATGCGGAATTTCGGGGCGGCGATCGGTCTGGCGGCTTCGGCGCTGTTGCTGAGCGCCTGTGGCGGCGGCAGCGACGGCCGCGATTACGACGATGGCGGTGACGAGGGCGAACCGGCGCCGCTGTCGGGCAAATCCGACGTGCTGCGGGAGATCAGCATCGTCACCAACGTGGCCCAGCTGTTCGGTTACGGCGACGGGCTGGCCGAATCGGGTTCCGCGACGCTCAAGGCGGCCGGGGTTCCGGGCGGTCACTGGGGGCGATATTCCGCGCGCAATCCGGGCCTGCTCAAGGCGGCGACCCGCCAGAACTGCGACAGCGGCTCGTACACGCTCGAGGAAGGCAGCGGCCAGGAGCCTTTCGGCTATTTCGACGGCAGCCGGCGCGCTGTGAGCTTTCGCATCTACAACTACGACGACTGCACCATCGACGACGAGACCGGCAACGGCTCGAGCTACGACGACGGCCGCGTCGAGAACGGCAGCGGCACGCCGAACGCCAACAACGAAACCTACGATTACAGCCTGCTCGGTTCTGGCGACACCCCGCATCTGTATCGCCGCTACGAGCCGGTCGGTTCGCGCACTGAACTTACCGAGTTCTACACGCTCGGCCGCTTCGAGTTCAAATCCACGACCAGCCAGCAGGAACAGCGGTCGATCCTGAGCTTCCGGCTCAATGCCGAGGACGACGACTACCTGCTCGATCTCGACCTCGGCAACGGCAGCGGCCCGTTCGCGATCGCCGAGAACACCAGCAGCCAGACGCTGAGCCTCAGTGGTCCGTATCGCTATCACAGCTCGGTCTGCGACTGGACCTACGCCGAGGTCAGCACGCCGACGCCACTCGCGATCAGCACGGATGGGTTCACCGCCGGCCGCCTGCGCATCGAATCCGACCGTGGCCTGGCGACGATCACGTTCGCGGCCGACGGCAGCGCCCGTTACGAACTCAGCAATGGCAGCAGCGGAACGCTCAATGCGTCGGAGATCGGCCTCGCGGTCAGCGAGCCGGCTTGCTGAGCAGTCCCAAGCCCAGCCTCAGCCGGCCGACGATGCCGCTTCGGCCGGCGTGCGCGTTTCCATCGACAGCGCGTGGATGTCGGTTTGCATGAGATCGCCGACCGCCGCGTAGACCGCACGGTGCCGGCGTATCAGCGTCAGGCCTTCGAAGGCCTCGGCGACGATGCGTACATGAAAGTGCCCGCGGCCGGTCGCCGCGCCGGCATGTCCGGTGTGCAGATGGCTCTGGTCCTCGACTTCGAGAAACCGCGGAGAAAATGCGGTCTGCAACGCGAGCCGGATGCGCTCGACGCGCGGCGAACTCATTCCGGCAAGGCCTTGATGAAGGGCTTGACCGTCACGCTCGCGTAGACGCCGGCCGCGACGTATGGATCGGCGTCGGCCCATTCGGTGGCCTCGGCGAGGCTGTCGAACTCGAGCACCAGCAGGCTGCCGGTGGCGCCGGCCGACAGATCGGGCGCATCGGCGACCGGGCAGGGGCCGGCGAGCACGAGGCGGCCCTGTTTCTGGAGTTCGCGCAGGCGCTCGATGTGCGCCGGGCGGGCGGCCTTGCGGGCCGGCAGGCTGTTTTCGACGTCTTGGCCGATGATGGCGTAAAGCACGTTTAAGTCGTTCCCTTGTCCTGGGTCGAATCGTTGAGGTATTGCGACAGAAACGGCGCGTGCGCGGCCGCGAACAGCAGCGGCAGCACGGTGAGCCCGCCGAACTTGAACACCGCCCAGACCTTGTCGCTGTACATGTGGGCGACGTAGAGGTTCAGCACCGCGCAGGCCGCGTAGAAGATCACCCAGGCGACGTTGACCTTGCGCCAGACCGCCGGCGGCAGCGAGATCGCATTGCTCGCCACGCGCTCGACGATGGTTTTCTCGCCGACGAACTGGCTGCCGAGCAGCACCACCGCGAAGCCGGCGAACAGGATCGTCGGCTTGAGCTTGATGAAGTTGGCGTCGTGGAAATAAATCGTCATGCCGCCGAGCACGAGCGTGATGCCGGCCGCGA
Organism: Hydrocarboniphaga sp. FW305-C-57; assembly: GCF_058783045.1. Lineage (NCBI taxonomy): Bacteria > Pseudomonadati > Pseudomonadota > Gammaproteobacteria > Nevskiales > Nevskiaceae > Hydrocarboniphaga > Hydrocarboniphaga sp. FW305-C-57. The sequence goes on from NZ_JBYSYG010000006.1 coordinate 120,211, forward strand.
CGAGGTGCATCCTGTGCCACTCGCCGAACCTGATCCGGTAGAAGGCGATCAGCACGAGCAGCGAGGCCATCAGCGCCATCGTTCCCTTGTAGATGTCGGTCGTCAGCGTGACCGCGAGGAACACCAGGAAGGGGGCGAGATCGAGCAGGGGTTTCATAAGCCGCCAGTATACCGGGCGGCCGTCCCGCGGGCCGGTTTGTGCGCGCCGAGTCCCCAGGCAGGCTCAGACGGTACAATGACGAATGTCGAACTGGATCGAAGTCCACCCGCAAAATCCCCAATCCCGCCTGCTCGCGCAGGCCGCCGTGCACCTGCGCCAGGGCGCGGTGATCGCCTATCCGACCGACTCCTGCTACGCCCTCGGCTGCCACCTCGACGACAAGGACGCGGCCGAGCGGCTGCGGCGCATCCGCCGTTTCGACAAGAACCACCAGTTCACGCTGATGTGCCGCGACCTGTCCGAGATCGCGACCTACGCGCGCGTCGACAACTGGCAGTTCCGCCTGCTGCGCCAGCTCACGCCGGGGCCGTACACCTTCGTACTGACCGCGACCAAGGAGCTTCCGCGCCGGGTCGCGCACGAAAAGCGCAAGACCATCGGCATCCGCATTCCGGAGCATCCGGTCACCCAGGGCCTGCTCGCCACGCTCGGAGAGCCGCTGATCAGCTGCACGCTGCAGTTTCCGGGCGAGGAGCTGCCCGTGAACGATCCACGCGAGTTCGAGGAGCGGCTCATGCGCGAGGTCGACGTGGTGCTCGATTCGGGCAACTGCGGCCTGGAGCCGACCACGGTGGTCGATCTATCGGAAGGAGAGGCTCGCGTGCTGCGTCAGGGCAAGGGCCGCGTTCAGGGAATCTTCTCGGAATAACGCATGTTCGATGAGCTTTCACTGGTCCAGAAACTCGCGGTCTGGGCGCTGCCGGTGCTGCTGGCGATCACCATTCGCGAGATCGCGCATGGCTATGCGGCGCGCGCCTGCGGCGACATGACGGGCACCGCGCTCGGGCGGCTGTCGCCGAGTCCGCTGCGGCATGTCGATCCGGTCGGCACGCTGCTGGTGCCGGGCCTGCTGATCACGCTCGGTGGTTTTCTGATGGGCTGGCCCAAGCCGATTCCGGTCGATTTCTCGCGTCTGCATCATCCCAAGCGCGATCTCGCCAAGGTCGCCGTCGCGGGCCTCGCGGCGAACTTCGCGATGGCCGTGCTGTGGGCCGCGCTGATCAAGGCCACACTCGTCTTCGGCAGCGATCAGCCGACCTGGGTCGGGCTGCGCTACATGACGGTGGCCGGCGTGGTGATCAATCTCGCGCTGTTCGTGCTGAACCTGCTGCCGCTGCCGCCGCTCGACGGCGGACGCATCCTGATCAGCCTGCTGCCGATGCGCCAGGCGATGGCGCTCGCCAAGGTCGAGCCTTACGCATTCTTCATCGTGCTCGGCGTGCTGCTGCTGTTCAAAGGCCTGCTGTTCTGGCCGCTCGTGATCAGCCAGGGTTTGCTGTTCCAGGCCTTCGGCATCGAGCCCGTTTCCCTGTACTGATTTCTCTCCTCATCACCGACACATCACGGTTCTTCGAATGTCATCGAATTCGCAACGCCCCATCGTTCTTTCCGGCATCCAGCCTTCGGGCCGGCTCACGCTCGGCAATTATCTGGGCGCGATCAAGAACTGGGTTCCGTTGTCGGAAACCTACGCCTGCTACTACATGCTCGTGGACCTGCACGCGATCACGGTGCGCCAGGATCCGAAGGTGCTGCGCGAGCGCTGCTACGAATTCCTCGCGCTCTACATCGCCTGCGGTCTCGACCCGGCCAAGAACACCTTGTTCGTGCAGAGCCACGTGCCGGCGCATTCGCGACTGTCGTGGATCCTCAACTGCTACACGCAGATGGGCGAGCTCAACCGCATGACGCAGTTCAAGGACAAGAGCGCCAAGCACGTCGACAACATCAATGCCGGCCTGTTCGATTATCCGGTGCTGATGGCGGCCGACATCCTGCTGTACCAGGCGCACGCGGTGCCGGTCGGCGACGACCAGAAGCAGCATCTCGAACTCACGCGCGACGTGGCGACGCGCTTCAACAACATCTACGGCGAGGTGTTCCGCATTCCGGAGCCGATGATCCCGCCGGTCGGCGCGCGCATCATGAGTCTCAAGGAGCCGACCAAGAAGATGAGCAAGTCGGACGAGGCCGAAACCAACGCGATCTACCTGCTCGATCCGGTCGACACCATCGTGCGCAAGATCAAGAAGGCCGAGATGGATTCGGGCAACGAGATCCGCTTCGACATCGCCGAGAAACCCGGCGTGAGCAACATGATGTCGATCCTGTCGGCCACCTCCGGCGAAAGCTTCGACAGCATCGCCCTCCGCTACAACGGCCAGGGCTACGGCAAGTTCAAGCAGGCCGTCGCCGATGCGGTCGTCGCCTGCCTGGAGCCGGTGCAGACGCGCTATCGCGGCATTCGTGAAGATATCGACGGCTTGCAGCGCGTGCTGCGCGACGGCGCCGCGCGCGCCTCGTCCGCGGCCGATGCGACGCTCGCGCGCGTGCACGACGTGCTCGGTTTCATTCCGGAGTGAACGGGTAAGGGATGAGCGATCCGGCCGACAACGCCGAAATCGTGGCCGAAGTCGAAGAGACTTCGGATGCTTCGCGCCTGCCGAAGATCAACGGCCAGGTGCTCGAGAAACTGCCCGAAGATCTCTACATCCCGCCAGACGCGCTGCAGGTGTTTCTCGAAGCCTTCGAAGGCCCGCTCGACTTGCTGCTGTACCTGATCCGCCGCCAGAACCTCAACATACTCGACATCCCGGTTCTCAAGATCACGCAGCAGTATCTGCAGTACATCGCGCTGATGCAGGAGCTGCGGCTGGAGCTTGCGGCCGAATACCTGCTGATGGCCGCGCTGCTCGCCGAAATCAAATCGCGCATCCTGCTGCCGAAGCCCGTTGAGGCCGAAGAAGAAGAGGGCGATCCGCGCATGGAACTCGTGCGCCGACTGCAGGAATACGAGCGCTTCAAGACCGCGGCCGAGAATCTCGACCGGCTGCCGCGCGCGGGCCGCGAGTTCTATCGCGCAACCGCCAAGCCCGAGGTGATTCCGACCCACGTCGTGCTGCCGCAGCCGAGCCTGCGCGAACTCATGCTCGCGTTCCGCGAGGTGATGATGCGCGCCGAACTGTTCACTCGGCATCAGGTCAAGCGCGAGCCGCTGTCCGTGCGCGAGCGCATGACGCACATCCTCGATCTCGTGCACAGCGGACCGAAGCGCTTCGACGAGATCATCGAGCCGTCCGAAGGCCGCGCCGGTGTGATCGTCTGCCTGCTCGCGATCCTCGAACTCGTGAAGCTCGCCGCGATCGATCTCGTGCAGGAAGGACCGTTCGCCGAAATCATGATCGACAGCGGCCGCCCGATATCGGACACGGCCATCGAGACCGCCAGCTATGAGTGATACGCCCGACAACGAAGAGCAGGACGACGAACTGCCCGAGGTGCCGCTGCCTCCGCAGGAGTTGCCCAAGCCCGAGATGGAGTCCGACAAGGCTGCGATCGCCGGCGTCGCGCCCGAAATCGCGGCCGAAGCGCCGATGCAGGACATCGTGCCGAACCTCGCCGACAACACGGAGGCGATCGATAGGCTCGAGCACATCATCGAAGCGCTGCTGCTCGCCGCGGACGGTCCGCTGTCGGTCGATGCCTTGCACCGCCTGCTCGGAGAAGACCTCGGCGTGGGCCGCAGCGAGCTGCGCGCCGCGCTCGCCAGGCTCGACGCGCGCCTGCAGGGTGGAGCCGCGCAATTGCAGGAAGTCGCGAGCGGCTGGCGCATCCAGGTGCGCGAGGAATATGCCGGGTGGGTCGCGCGACTGTGGCAGGAAAGGCCGCCGAAATTCTCGCGCGCCTTGCTTGAAACACTCGCGCTGGTGGTCTACCGGCAGCCGATCACGCGCGGTGAGATCGAAGAGGTGCGTGGCGTTTCGGTGTCGTCGAACATCCTGCGCACGCTGCAGGAGCGCGGCTGGGTCAAGGAGCTCGGCGTCAAGGAAGTGCCCGGGCGTCCGGCCTTGTTCGGCACCACCGCGCAGTTTCTCGACGACTTCAACCTGCGCACGCTCGATCAGCTGCCGTCGCTGCCCGAGATTCGCGACATGGATCAGCTCGACGCCGCGCTCGCGCAGCTCACGGGCGAGCTGCCGTCCAAGGGCGACGAACCCGAGTCCGAACCCGAGGCGGACGAAGCCGTGAACGAATCGGCGAGCGAAACGGCAAGCGCCGCGAACTCCGCTGAAGCGCTGCCCGAAGCGATCGAAGCCGGCGGCGACGAAAGCACCGAAGACGAAGTGGAAGAAATCGTCGAGGCGATCATCGATGAAGACGATGAGGACGGCGCCGATGCCGACGAAGAATCCGGCCCCGCAGCGGATACGGAAAACACCGATGACGACCGCTCGCACACCGAAGAATCCAAGCCGGACGAGGAAGGCTGAGCCATGGTAGATCGCATACAGAAACTGCTCGCCACGGCCGGCATCGCCTCGCGCCGCGCCATCGAAACGATGATCGCCGAAGGCCGCGTGACGGTGAACGGTCGTCCGGCCGAGATCGGCCAGAAGATCGATCACAACGACAGCGTGCGCGTCGACACCAAGCTCGTGCCCTTGCACCGCAAGCCCGAAGCGACGCGCGTGCTGCTGTATCGCAAGCGCGTCGGCGAACTCGTGACGCGCGACGATCCGGATGGCCGCAAGACCGTGTTCCGCAAGCTGCCCGAACTCGAAACGGGCCGCTGGATCGCGGTCGGCCGGCTCGACATCAACACCTCGGGCCTGCTGCTGCTGACCAACGACGGCGAACTCGCGCGCCGGCTCATGCATCCGAGCTTCGAAATGCGCCGCGAATACGCGGTACGCGTACTCGGCAGCGTCGATGCGGACATGCTCGATCGCCTGCGCAAGGGCGTCGAACTCGAAGACGGATTCGCCAAGTTCGAAACGATCCAGCCCGGCGAAAGCGTCGACCTCGACGAAGAAGGCGGGCGCCGTGAGAACGAGGGCTCGTCGGCCAACAGCTGGTGGAACGTCACCGTGCGTCAGGGGCGCAATCGCGTCGTGCGCCGGCTGTTCGAATCGCAGGGCCTGCAGGTGAGCCGGCTCATGCGCGTCTCGTATGGGCCGATCGCGCTCGGTCGCGGCATCAAGAGCGGAACCTGCCGCGAGGCGACGCCCGAAGAACTGCAGGCCTTGCTCGAAGCGGTCGCGATCGCGCAACCGAGGCCGGCCAAGGCCGGCAAGCGGCCATCGGCCAAGCGCCACGACGAGCGGCGCAAACCCGAAGGCGAACTCGTGGCGCCGGCGCGCGGCGGTTTGCGCAAACTTGCCGGGCGTCCTCCTCGCAGTGAATCCGAGCGCGAGCGCAGTCTGCGCGAGCGTTTTCCGCATGCGGAAACGCCAGATGCGCCGGCTCGAGACGAACGCGAGGACGAAGGTCGCAGGAGTTTCGACAAGCCTCGCGCCGAGCGCGGCGATTCGAAGCGGGCCCATCGCGAGCGTGCGGCGGAGCGTCGCGACGAGCGCTCGCAGAAGCAGCGCGATGCAGGCAAGCAAGCGAGATCGCCGACGAGCCCGTCGCCCGGTCGTGCCGATGCGAATAGGCCTGGCAAGGGGCCGAACCGCAGCTCCGAGCGTCGGCCGGAGCGCCCAACATCGGAGCGTTCTTCCGATCGGGTCCCCGGCAAGAAGAACCCGAACCGCAATTCGAAGCCGAATGCCCGGCCAGGCTCGAAGCCCCATTCGAAGCCCACGTCGCCGCCAAAGTCGAGCCGGCCGCCGCGCAAGCCCAAGCCTTGATCGGGCAGCTGATCGCTTACAGCCTGAAATTCACCGGCTGATCGATGACGATGCTTTCCATCCAGGGCCGCAGCACCGATGGCACCGGTGGAAAGCTCGCGATGCGATACATCAGCGCCTGGGCTTCCTCGTCGAGATAGCCGAAGCCCGACGAGGTCACCACGCGGGCTTCGAGCACGCTGCCGTCGCGGCCGATGCGCATGCGCACGATGGTGACGCCGGACTCCTTGAACTGCCGGGCCCGCACGGGCACGCGCATGTTCCGCTCGACCGAGCGCATCACCATCATCGAATACTGACGCTCGAGCCGGCTGATCTGCTCGGGGCTCATGCTCACGGCCGGCGCTCCGACCGGGCGCCCGGCGCCAGGATTCGACGGCGCGGCGCTCGCCGCAGCGGTGGAAGGCGCGCTCGCTGCCGCGGCCATAGGCGCCGGCGTCGGCTGCGATTGAGCCACCGCGGGCTCGGCGGGTTTGGAGATTTCGGGCTCCGGCTCGGGCGCTTTGACCGGCGCGGGCGCCTGGGTGGCGACCACCGGCCTGGGTTTCGGCTTTGCGGGTTTGGGCCTGGGCTTTGGCGCCTCGACCGCTACAGGCGGCGCGGCCGGTGGAGGGGCGGCGGCTGCGGAAGGCGACGAGGCCGCGGCCGTGATCAGCGACACCTCGATCGATTTCTGGTCGGCGGCGGGCGGAAGCTCCAGCGTCCTATTTGGCCACTTCACGAACAGCCCGAGCGCGAGCAGCAGGTGCAGGCCGATCGAGATGGCGATGCCGAGCCGACGGCTCAACGGAGCGTCGTCCAGTTGTGGCGCCCGGCTCACGGTCATGTGAGAGCGGGTTCGCCTGTCAGTGAGTGCCGAGGCCGCGAGTGGAGTCATGACGGCCCGATCGCAGCAGGATTCGCGCCAGGGCCGCTGCGCTGCCCGCAAGCCTTGCGTTCAACCGTCTGGGCGTTTTAGAGCCCTGTATTCAAAGCTGAATTTCTCGATGCACGTAAAAGGAAACCCGCCCGGAGCCGAGCTCGGGGCGGGTTCGGAAGCGCGCCGTCGTGGCTCTTTTTAGTGCGCCGCGGTCGCTCCGCCCGCATCGATGAGCGCCAGGATCTCCTGCGTCTTGGCGTTCATGAGCGCCTCGTCGGCGCGCGATTCCACGTTCAGGCGCAGCACCGGCTCGGTGTTGCTGCCGCGCAGGTTGAAGCGCCAGCTGCCGAAATCGAGGCTGATGCCGTCGGTCTTGTCGATCGCGCTGGCCTTGGGCGCGTAGGCGCTTTCGATCCGCGCGATGGTGGCCTTGACGTCGGCGACCTTGCGGTTGATTTCGCCGCTGGCCGGGAAGGCCTTCATGCGCTCTTCGACAAGCTTGGACAGCGGCTTGCCGCTCTCGCTGATCAGCGCCGCCGCGAGCAGCCACGGAATGTTGCCGTTGTCGCAGTAGGCGAAGTCGCGGAAATAGTGGTGCGCGCTCATTTCGCCGCCGTAGATCGCGTTTTCCTTGCGCATGCGCTCCTTGATGAAGGCATGGCCGGTCTTGCTCATGACCGGCACGCCGCCGGCGCTCTCGACGACGTCGACCGTGTTCCAGGTCAGGCGTGGGTCGTGGATGATCTTGCCGCCCGGCTCCTTCTTGAGCAGCGCCGCGGCGAGCAGGCCGACGATGTAATAGCCCTCGATGAAGCCGCCGTTCTCGTCGAACAGGAAGCAGCGGTCGAAATCACCGTCCCAGGCCACGCCGAAGTCGGCACCATGCGCCTTGACCGCATCGGCCGTGGGCGCGCGCATCTCGGGCAGCAGCGGGTTCGGGATGCCGTTCGGGAAATCGCCATCGGGCTCGTGATGCACCTTGATGAACGTGAACGGCAGGCTCTTCTCGATCGCGTCGACGACCACGCCGGCCACGCCGTTGCCCGCGTTGACGACGATCTTGAGCGGCTTGAGCCTGGAGGTGTCGACGTAGCCGAGCAGGTGCTGCACGTAGCTGTCGCGATAGCTCACTTTCGTGACGACGGGTTCGCCCTCGGGGCACTTGGCGGTCGAAGCGGCCACGGCTTCCTCGATCTCGCGCAGGCCGGTGTCGCCCGAGATCGGAATCGATCCGCCGCGCACGAGCTTCATGCCGTTGTAGTCCATCGGGTTGTGGCTCGCGGTGACTTCGATGCCGCCGTCGACGCCGGGCTGCTGCGCCGCCCAGTAGATTTCCTCGGTGCCGCAGAGGCCGATGTCGAGCACTTCGACACCGCGCGCATTGAATCCGTGCGCGAGCGCCTTGAGCAGCGGCAGCGAGGAATGGCGGATGTCGCGGCCGAGCGCGATCTTTTTCGGCGCGAAGCGCTCGGCGTAGGCGATGCCGAGCCGGTAGGCGATGTCCGGATTGAGTTCGTCGGGAACGCGGCCGCGGATGTCGTAGGCCTTGAAAGCGGGCAGGCGAGTGGTCATGTCGTCAGGTGTGGAAAAGCGGGAATGCGCGGCCTCATCGTATGCGATCCACGACGGCGGCTGGAACCTCGGTGCGTATAATCGCCGCATGCTCTACCAACTCGATCACCGCAAGCCCGAACTGCAGGGCGACAACTTCGTCGCCGACAACGCGAGCCTGATCGGCTCGGTCGTGCTCGAACGCGGGGCCAGCGTCTGGTTCAACGCGGTGCTGCGCGGCGACAACGACGAGCTGCGCGTCGGCGAAGGCAGCAACGTGCAGGACGGCTCGGTGCTGCACACCGATCCGGGGCTCAAGCTCGTCATCGGCAAGCACTGCACGATCGGCCATCTGGTCATGCTGCACGGCTGCGAGATCGGCGACGGCTCACTGATCGGCATCAAATCGGTGGTGATGAACCGGGCGCGCATCGGCAGGAACTGCCTGGTCGGCGCCAACAGCCTCGTCACCGAGGGCAAGCAGTTTCCGGACGGCGTGATGATTCTCGGCTCACCGGCCAAGGTCGTGCGCGAACTGACGCCCGAGGAGATCGCGGGCCTGCGCAAATCGGCCGAAGTCTATGCGCAGCATTCGCTGCGTTATCGCGCCGGCCTCAAGCGCATCGAGAGCTGAGCCTTACTGCCGTTCCTTCGGGAACGAGTACGCGAACAGGCGGCCCTGGGCGACATCGGCCCAGCGGTCGGCATCGAATTCGAGCACGGCCATCGCGCAGGTCGGCATCTCGCTGAACGTGCAGCGCGCGAGCCGGTGCGACAGATCGGTGAGGCCCGGGTTGTGGCCGAACAGCGCCACGTTCGGAAACGCATCGTCGAGCTTGCGCACGACCGCGAGCAGCTCGGCGGCAGTGGCGTCGTAGATGGCCGGCTCGAAGCGAATCGCGCTTTCGGGAACGCCGAGCACTTCGGCGAAGATGCGCGCCGTCGTCGTCGTGCGCAGGGCGGGGCTCGCGACGAGTTGCGGTGTCGCATCGAGCAGGTTGCCGAGACGCTGCGCCATCACCGGCGCGTCGCGAAAGCCGCGCTCGTTGAGCGGGCGATGAAAATCTTCGATCCTGGGATCGTCCCACGAGGACTTGGCGTGACGGATCAGCGTCAGAGTGCGCATGGCGGATGGGGTTGAATCGGGCTAGCGGCGGTTGAGATAAATATCGTAGCGCGCCTGCGTGCCGACAACGTCCGCGTTCGGCTGGCGTTCATCGAGCCACGGCGCCTTGGTCGGACGCTTGACCGCGATGCGCGCGGCGCCGCTCGCCATCGCGGCGCTCAGCAGCTCGGCCGAATCGTCGTCGCCGTCGGTGAGTTCGCGCAGCATCTGCATGCCCTTTTGCGGCAGCGCGGTCTTGCCGTCTTCGGGATACATCGGATCCAGATGTACGCCGTCGAGCGTATGCGGGCAATGGCGCAGCCATTCGCGCGCATCGGCCTGCACGATCTCGACGCGCGAGCAGGCCGCGATCGCCCACTTCTCGTTGCAGGCGCTCGCACGCGCGAGCGCATCGCGCAGCAAGTCGATGACCAAAGGATGGCGCTCGACGAGAATCACGCGCGCTCCGAGCGCGGCGAGCGTGAAGCCGTCGCGACCGAGGCCGGCGGTCGCATCGGCGATCAGCACGTCCGCTTTCTTGTGCAAGCCGAGCGCGCGCGGAAGCAGCTGCTTGCGACCGGCGAGGATGCGCCGGCGCACATCGGCCGAGAGCCAGTCGATGCACAGCGGCTCCCATTCGGGGCGATGCAGCGCGCGCAGGCGCAGGCCTGCTGTGCTGGCTTCGAGCTCGAACGAGACGTTTCGAGCTTCAGCCAAGCTTGCCGGCCTCGAACCATTGCGTCAGGCGCTGCGCGAGCATCAGATCGCCATCGACCGTGAGCTTGCCGGTCATGAAAGCCGTCATGCCGTTGAGTTCGCCGGTCATCAAGGCAACGAAGTCGGCATCTTCCATCGTCAGGCTTACATCGGGCGAGGCGGCGGCTCCGCTCATGACTTCGCAGCGGCCATTGCGAATCAGCAGGTGCATGGGCTCGGAGACGTTGAACTGGATCGTGCAGTCGGTGTCCGCTGCCGCGGTCGCGTCGAACGCGGTGGGCAACTGCCGGATCAGATCGGTGGCGCTGGGCATCGCAGTCTCCGCGAAAAGCTGCCGAAGGCAGATGGCGCGGATACTAAGGCCAGCATGACGGTGTGGCTACAATGCGCCACGCATCGAGAAGATCACGACATGAACGCAGCGGTGGAAGTGTTTCGCAAGGATTACCGGGCTCCCGATTACGTGGTCGAGAGCGTGGAGCTCGATTTCGACCTGCGTGATCGCACGACCGTGGTCAGTGTGCTGCAGCTTCGGCGCAACGGGCAGGCGAGCGAAGCGGCGCAGGCCGATGCGCCGCTGCATCTCGATGGTCGCGGCTTCGAACTGATCGAGATCGCGATCGACGGCCAGGCCGTCGCGGCCGACCGCATGGAGCGAAACGACGAGCGCCTGCTGCTCAAGAACCTGCCGCAGGTGTTCAGCCTGCGCGTGGTGACGAAGCTCGATCCGGATTCGAATCATTCGCTCGAAGGCCTGTATCGCTCGGGCCCGATGCTCTGCACGCAGTGCGAGGCACGTGGCTTTTCGCGCATCACCTATTTCCCCGATCGGCCCGACGTGCTCGCACGCTTCAAGGTCCGCATCGAGGCCGACGCGCAGCGCTATCCGGTGCTGCTCTCGAACGGCAATCGCGTCGAAGCGGGCGAGGCCGCCGACGGCCGCCATTACGCGATCTGGGAAGACCCGTTCCTGAAGCCCTGCTATCTGTTCGCGCTCGTCGCGGGCGATCTGGGCTGCGTGAGCGATACCTACACGACGGCGAGCGGCCGCGAGGTGGCGTTGCAGTTCTACGTCGACAAGGGCAACGAGGGCCGCGTGCCGCATGCGCTCGAATCGCTCAAGAAGGCGATGCGCTGGGACGAGGAGGTCTACGGGCTCGAATACGACCTCGACATCTACATGGTCGTCGCCGCGCGCGAGTTCAACATGGGCGCGATGGAGAACAAGGGCCTGAACCTGTTCAATGCGCGCTTCGTGCTGGCTTCGCCCGAGACCGCGACCGATGCCGACTACGAGGGCATCGAATCGGTCATCGCCCACGAGTATTTCCACAACTGGACCGGCAACCGCGTGACCTGCCGCGACTGGTTCCAGCTCTCGCTCAAGGAAGGGCTCACGGTCTTTCGCGACCAGAACTTCTCGGCCGACCTGAACGGCTTCGACGTGCAGCGCATCGGCGAGGTGCGCCAGCTGCGCACGCTGCAGTTCGCCGAGGACGCCGGCCCGATGGCGCATCCGGTGCGTCCGGACTCCTACGTCGAGATCAACAACTTCTACACCGCGACGGTCTACGAGAAGGGCGCCGAGATCGTGCGCATGCTGCAGACCCTGCTCGGGCGCGAGACCTTCATCAAGGGCGTGCAGCATTACCTGCGCGAGCACGACGGCTCGGCCGCGACGATCGAGGATTTCCTCGCCGCGCACGAGGCCGTCTCGGGACGCCATCTCGAAGGCTTCCGGCGCTGGTACTCGCAGGCCGGCACGCCGACGGTCGGCATCGACGACGAATACCACCTGCTCGCGCACACCTACACGCTGCATCTGGAGCAATCCACGCCCGCGACGCCCGGTCAGCCCGACAAGAAGCCGGTGCCGATTCCGATCCGCGTCGCCTTCTTCGACGGCGAGGGCCAGCGCATCCACCTGCCGGCGCAGCCGCCGCTGATGCCGACGCCCGATCTGATCCTGCTCGAGGACGCGCGGGCGACGATCACCTTCGAGGACGTGAAAGTCCGGCCGACGCCGTCCTTCGTGCAGGGCTTTTCGGCGCCGGTGCGGCTGCAGTTCGGTTATTCGTCCGACCAGCTCGTGAATCTGCTGCTGCACGAGACTGACGGCTTTGCGCGCTGGGAGGCGGGGCAGCGGCTCCTGCTGAACGCCTTCTTCGAGCTGCTTTCCGGTCCGGCCGGGGACGCGACCCAGGCCTTGCTGAAGGGCTTGCAGCTGCTCGCGGCCCAGCATTTCGACGACAGGGCCCTGCTCGCCGAGCTGCTGCGGATGCCGTCCGAAAGCTATTTGGCCGGCCAGCTGCAGCCGCTCGATGGCGAAAAACTCGCCGCCGCCCGCGATGATCTGCGCCTGCGCATCGCCCATGCGTTGACCGGCCCGCTGTCGGTCTGGGCGACCGCCGCGCCGGAGGACCCGGGCGCGGCCAACGTCGGCCGCCGGGCGCTCGCCGCGATCGCGAGCTGGTATCTGGCGGCGACGCGCTCGAACCGCATCCTCGACCTGTGCCGCGAGCGCGCCGATTCGCCGAACATGACGATCTCGTACGGGGCGCTCGCCGCGCTCAACGACATCGACTGCCCGCAGCGCGAGGCGGCGATGGATGCCTTCCTGTCGCGCTGGCGCGGCGATGCGCTCGTGCTCGACAAGTGGTTCGCGCTGCAGGCCGGTTCGGCGATCGGCAACGGCGTCGAGCGGGCGGCCGGGCTGCTCGATCATCCGGACTACGTCGCGAGCCCGAATCGCATCCGCTCGGTGCTCGGCACGTTCTGGCGCGAGAACCTGCGCGCCTACCATCGCGCCGACGGTTCGGGTTACCGGCTGCTGGCCGATCAGGTGCTCAAGCTCGACAAAAGCAACCCGCAGATCGCCTCGCGCCTGGCCGACGGCCTGCTCGGCTGGCGCGGCCTGGCGGCTCCGCGTGACGGATTGTTGCGTGCCGTGTTGCAACAGCTGGTCCAGCAGGTGACTTCGCCCGACGTTGGCGAGAAGATCCAGAAGGCCCTGTCAGGCTAAATCCGAGCGCGGGCAAGGGTTTGGCGTTGTCACATTGGGCAGGAGAGCTGTCAAAAACCTGTAATAAGTTGTCTTTAGCATCCCGCAATCATCTAATGCGACCATGGGCATGCCGAACAAACTGATACTGGTTGTCGAAGACGAAGCACCGATTCGTGAAATGCTCAAGTTCGCGTTGGAGCGTGCCGATTACAACGTCGCTCTGGCCAGTGGTGCGAGTGAAGCCCGCCTGCGTATCGCCGAGAGCCAGCCCGACCTGATCCTGATGGACTGGATGATGCCGGGCGCCTCGGGCATCGAGTTCTCGCGCGAGCTCAAGAACAACGCCACCACGCGCGACGTGCCGATCATCATGGTCACCGCGCGCGTCGAGGAAGAGGACAAGATCCGCGGCCTCAACACCGGCTGCGACGATTACGTGTCCAAGCCGTTTTCGTTTCCCGAGCTGATCGCCCGCATCCAGGCCGTGCTGCGCCGCGCGACGCCGGGCGGCGAAGAAGAAACGCTGTCGGTCGCCGGCCTCGAGGTCAACGCGGCGAGCCAGCGCGTGACCGCCAAGGGCGAGCCGGTGCGCCTCGGTCCGACCGAATACCGGCTGCTGCATTTCTTCGTGAGCCACCAGGATCGTGTCTACACGCGCGAGCAGGTGCTCGATCGTGTCTGGGGCCAGAGCGTCTACGTGGAGGAGCGCACGGTCGACGTGCACATCCGTCGCCTGCGCAAGGCGCTCGAGCCGCACGGCTTCGACGGCATGATCCAGACCGTTCGCGGAACCGGCTACCGTTTCTCCGAAAAGGTCTGAGCAGTTCGCATGGCAGCCGACCCGCCGGCTTCTTCTGCCGCGCTTGCCTCGCGGGCTCCGGCCGCATCCAAGCCTCCGAAGGGGCGGGCGCTGAGTTCGCTGGCCTGGCGCCAGGAGCTCGTCAAGCTCGCGATCGTCGCCGCCGTCGGCCTGCTGGCCGGGCAGTTGTTCTCGCACCTGCTGGCCGGCTTCACGGTCGCCATCGTGGTCTACCTGGCGAACCAGATGCGCCATCTGCGGCATCTGCGCCTGTGGCTGATGGCGCCCAAGCACTATCAGTTGCCCGAACCTTCGGGAATCTGGGGCGAGGTGTTCGAAGCCTTGCAGGTGCTCGACAAGCGCAACCGCAAGCGCAAGAAGAAGCTCGCCGAGATCGTCGCCGAGTTCCAGGCTTCGACCGCCGCGCTGCCCGACGGCGCGGTGGTGCTCGGCGAACATGGCGAAATCCTCTGGTTCAACCGGGCCGCGCAGTCGCTGCTGGGCCTGCGATCGAGCCAGGACGTGGGCATCCGCATCGCCAACCTGATCCGGCATCCGAACTTCACCGATTACATCGCCGAGGACGCCTACGCCGACGAGGTCGAGGTGCCGTCTCCGATCAATCGCAACATTGCGCTCGCGCTGCGCATCATTCCGTACGGCAACAACCAGCGGCTCATGATCGTGCGCGACATTTCCGAAGTGCGCAGGCTCGAGCATGCCCGGCGTGATTTCGTCTCCAACGCCTCGCACGAGTTGCGCACGCCGCTGACGGTGCTGCGCGGCTATCTCGACATGCTCGAGCCCGATACACGCGATGGAAAAGGCCTGGCCGAATGGCGGCTGCCGATCACCGAGATGCGCAACCAGGCCGTGCGCATGGAATCGCTGATCAACGACATGCTCAAGCTCGCCCGGCTCGAGGCCGACGGCTACGACCACCGCCTCGATGTGCTCGACGTGCCGGCCATGCTCGCGCGCACGGTCGAGGAGGCCAAGGCGATGTCGAAGGGCCAGCATCGCTTCGAGGTCAACATCCAGCCCGGGCTGTTCCTCTGCGGGCGCGAGATCGAGGCGCAGAGCATCTTCTCGAACCTCGTCACCAACGCGGTGCGCTACACGCCGGCCGGCGGCGTGATCCGAGTGAACTGGTGGGGCGACGCCGAAGGGGCACATTTCTCGGTGGTCGACAGCGGCATCGGCATCGAGGCGGCCGACATTCCGCGGCTGACCGAGCGCTTCTACCGTGTCGACGTCGGCCGTTCGCGCGCGAGCGGCGGCACCGGCCTGGGGCTGTCGATCGTCAAGCATGCGCTGGAGCGTCACGACGGCCGGCTGCGCATCGACAGCGAAGTCGGCGTCGGCAGCACCTTCCGCTGCGATTTCCCGCCGCATCGCGTCGACGGTCACGAAGCCCTGCCGGTCGGCAACGTCGCTCACTGACGACGGACGCGAGCGCTCCGGCTCGAGACGGCGGCGGTTCATTTCGGAGCCGGACGCGATTGCCTAGAATCGCGCGCTTGAGCCGCGAACCCGAAGAATGCCGCGGCTCCTTGCTTGCGCCTTCCGACCAGGGACTCCAGACAATGCAGAGAAGGGATTTGTTGAAAGCCGCGACTGCCTTCGCAGCCGCGGGTTTGCCGGTGCCGATGGCCCTGTTGCCGACCGTCGCCGGGGCCGCCAAGCCCAAGCCGCTCGGCAAGGCCGAACGCTTCGATTACGCCGCACTCAAGGGCCAGGCGCGCGCGCTTTCGTCGCAGGCCTACAAGTCGCACCAGGGTGAGCTGCCGAAGGAGGTTTCGTCGCTCGACTGGGATCAGTACCAGGCGATCCAGTTCCGCCAGGACCATGCGCTCTGGCAGGACGACAAGCTGCGCTTCAAAGCCAAGTTCTTCCACCTGGGCCTGTACTTCAAGAGCCCGGTCAAGATGTACGAGATCGCGGGCGGCCAGGCGCAGGAGCTCGCCTACGACCCGGCGATGTTCGATTACGGCAAGAGTGGCCTCAAGGGCGGCAAGCTGCCGAAGGATCTCGGCTTTGCCGGTTTTCGCTTGAACTTCCATACCGACGAAACCCGCGACGTCGCCGCGTTTCTCGGTGCGAGCTACTTCCGCGCGGTCGGCGGCGAATGGCAGTACGGCCTGTCGGCACGTGGCCTGGCGATCGACACCGGCGCGCCGACGCCCGAGGAGTTTCCGAACTTCGTCGCGTACTACCTCGAAAGGCCCGATCCGGCTTCGAACACGCTGACCGTCTACGGCCTGCTCGATTCGCCGAGCACCACGGGCGCCTACCGCTTCATCATCACGCCGGGCGGCACGCTGACGATGGACATCGACGCGGCGCTGTACCCACGCAAAGTCATCGACCGGCTCGGCATCGCCCCGTGCACGAGCATGTACCAGACCGGCGAGAACGATCGCCGCATGGCCTGGGACTGGCGCCCGGAGATTCACGACTCCGATGGCCTGTCGATGTACACGGGCTCGGGCGAATGGATCTGGCGGCCGGTCGAGAACCCGCGCAACCTGCGTTTCAACGCCTACCAGGACAACGATCCGAAGGGCTTCGGCCTGCTGCAGCGGGATCGCAATTTCGATCACTACCAGGACGACGGCGTGTTCTACGACCGCCGGCCGAGCCTCTGGGTCGAGCCCAAGGCCGGCTGGGGCAAGGGCTCGGTGCAGCTCGTCGAGATTCCGACCGTCGACGAGACCTTCGACAACATCGTCGCGTTCTGGAGCCCGGCGACCAAGCCCAAGGCCGGCGACGAGCTGCTGTTCGGCTATCGCCTGCACTGGGGCGCGAAGATGCCGGCCAACCCGCCGAACGCGATCTGCGTGGCGACGCGCACCGGTCTCGGCGGCGTGGTCGGCCAGAAGCGCCAGTATTTCTCGTGGCGCTTCGCGGTCGACTTCGCGGGTGGCGATCTGCCGCTGATCGCGGGCAAGACCGAGGTCAAGGCCGAGATCAGCGTCTCGCGCGGCAAGGTCGAGATCACCTCGGCGCGCCCGCTCGATGCGATCCGCGGCTATCGCGCGATGTTCGACGTGGTGCCGCCGGACGACTCGACCACGCCGATCGACATTCGCCTGTATCTGTCGGCCAATGGCCAGCCGATGACCGAAACCTGGCTGTACCAGTGGACGCCGCCGCCGAAGGAAGACCGCAAGCTGTTCTGATCTCGCGTCGATTCCAGACAAAACGGGCCGCATCTGCGGCCCGTTTCGTTTGCTGCGCCAGAAGTCGCTGCGATCAGCGCACGTAGACGGGCCCGTGCAGTTCCGCGGCGAGCGTCTGGCCTCGCTGGTTCGCGAGATCGGGGCTTATCACGATGGTATAGCGACCCGGCTTGGCCTTGAGCAACAGCAGGCGGCGATTGCTCGCGAGTTCCCAGCTGCCGCCGACCGCGTGGCCCTGGCCGTCGACGACCCGGATCGCACTGCCGACGGCCGTCGCATCGGCGAACACC
Organism: Hydrocarboniphaga sp. FW305-C-57; assembly: GCF_058783045.1. Classification (NCBI taxonomy): domain Bacteria; kingdom Pseudomonadati; phylum Pseudomonadota; class Gammaproteobacteria; order Nevskiales; family Nevskiaceae; genus Hydrocarboniphaga; species Hydrocarboniphaga sp. FW305-C-57. The sequence continues at coordinate 137,568 of NZ_JBYSYG010000006.1, forward strand.
GAATCGAACAGCAGGGCGATCGCCGGGCTTTGCGCGGCCTGGCCGGCGTAGAGCAGGTTGAGCCGGCCCGGCGTCGGGGCGCTCGGCCACCATTGGGCGAGCGCGTCGGCGCGCGGGGCGGTGGCGGACTTGGGTTTGCGCGGCTTGGCGGGTTCGGCGGCGGCGGGCGGTTCGCTCGGAGCGGCCGCCGGCTCTTCGGCTGCCGGGGCAGCGGGCTCGGCTTGCGGGGCGGCCGGAGTCGGCGACTGCTCCGTCCCCGATTCGACGGGCGCCGGGGATGTCGCAGCGCTCGGTTCCGGCGCTGCGGCGATCTGTTCCTGTACCGGCGTCGCACTGGGAGATTCGATCGCCGGGGCGGTCTCCGCGGATGCCGGCGCCTGCGTATCCGGAGCGGCTTCGCTGCCCGCGATGGCGGGCGCGGGCGACGCCTCGCTTTCCTGCGGCTTGACCACGGGTTCGGCGGCCGGCGCCGAGGCGATGTCGGAGGCGAATACCGAATCGCTGGTCGGATTGGCCTTGAGCGTTTCCTGCGTCGGCTCGAACGGCCAGATCAGGTTGAGTGCAACGTAGGTGACGATGGCCAGTCCAACGGAAACACCGGCCAGCGTATTGGCCTTGCTCATCACAGGCTCCCAGGAACGTCATTCGAATGATGTGAGCCGGCGAGTGCGTCCGGCGTGTCGCCGGGCACTATCGGCCGGCCCATCGGCAACGTCAACGGCGAATCGGACGCCTCGCGCCGGCGCAGCGGCAAGCCTTGGCGACCTTCTTCGATCCGTCATCGCACCGGGCCCAGGATTCGCCCAACGCGAAATCGTCGGTGTCGATGCCGCCAGTGTTCAGCAAGGTGGCGCTACGGATAATCGCGGCCTTCAAGCTTGATTCGTCCTTATCCCCCTTTCTTTTTCGATGGAGTCGTCATGAGCGATCGTCTGCTGGATTTCACTCAATCGCCGCTCGGCAAGCAGATCGCCGGCCTGATCGGCATGCCGACGCCGCCGCGCCTGCGCCGGGCCAAGGCCGGTTACGAAGCGCTGCCGCTGACCGATCGCGCGGTGGTGCTCGCCGGTGCGCGCAACGCCGAGCTGTCGGCTGCGCTCGTGCAGGCGCTCGACCGCATGGGCGCCAGCATCTTCGTGAGCGCCGATCTGCCGGGCCTGCCGCCGATCAAGGCCGCCGCCGCCGAAGCGCGCGTCGCGCTCAAGACCGAAGCGCCGGAAGCCAAGGCCGTGCACGCCTTCGTGTTCGATGCGAGCGGCATCGACTCGGTGGCCGGTCTGCGCCAGCTCTACGACTTCCTGCAGCCACGCCTGGCCAAGCTCGCGCCGAACGGCCGCGTGCTGATCGTTTCGCGTGCGGCTGCGTCGACCGACTCGGTCGGGGCCTACACGATGTCGATGGCGCTGCGCGGCTTCATCAAGTCGCTCGGCAAGGAGATCGGCAAGAAGGGCGCGACGGCCAACCTGCTCGAGGTCAACGCGGGCGCCGAGCCGACCATCGCCGGGGCGCTGCGCTTCTTCCTGACCGAGCACTCGGCCTACGTCGATGCGCAGATCCTCGCGCTCAATGCGCCTGCCGCAGGCGTGCCCGACTCCTTCGTGCTGCCGCTGGCCGGCAAGACCGCCGTCGTCACCGGCGCGGCACGCGGCATCGGCGCTTCGATTGCCGAAACGCTCGCGCGTGAAGGCGCGCAGGTCATCGGCGTCGATCGTCCGCAGGAAGAAGGCGCACTCGGCGCGACGATGAGCCGCATCAACGGCCGCGGCCTGGCGCTCGACGTCACCGCCGCCGATGCGGGTGATCGCCTGCTGCGCGAAGCCGGCCCGCTCGATATCGTCATCCACAACGCCGGCGTGACCCGGGACAAGATGCTGCGCAACATGCCCGTGCACTGGTGGGATCAGGTGCTCGACATCAACCTGGGCTCTATCCTGCGCATCAACGAGCGGCTATTCGATGGCGGGCTCAACACGGGCGCGCGCATCGTCTGCATCTCGTCGATCGGCGGCATCTCGGGCAACGCCGGCCAGACCAACTACGGGGCGACCAAAGCCGGTATCATTGGCTATGTGGAAACGCTGGCCTCGCAGATGGCCAAGCGCGGCGGCGCGATCAACGCCGTGGCTCCGGGTTTCATCGAAACCCAGATGACCGCCGCGATGCCGACGATTCCTCGCGAGGTAGGCCGCCGTCTGTCTTCATTGAACCAGGGCGGTCTGCCGATCGACATTGCAGAAGCCGTTACGTTCATGGCCAGCCCCCTTGCATCTGGCGTCAACGGCCGCACGCTACGTGTCTGTGGACAGAATTTCATGGGTGCTTGATGAAGCCCGTCGCCAACGCGCGAACGACTGACCGTACCAACCTCGTCAAAATCGCCGAATCGAAACTGCCGACGCCGTTCGCCGAGTTTCGGATCACGGTATTTCGGGCCCCGGACGAGAAGGAACATGTCGTCATCGCGCTCGGCGACCTGTCGGGTGAGCCGCCGCTCGTGCGCGTGCACTCCGAGTGCCTCACGGGCGACGCGCTGTTTTCGCTGCGCTGCGATTGCGGCTTCCAGCTGCACGCGGCGCTCGCCAAGATCGCCGAGGCCGGCCGTGGCGCGGTGCTGTATCTGCGCCAGGAAGGCCGCGGCATCGGTCTCGGCAACAAGATCCGCGCCTATGCGCTGCAGGACACCGGGCGCGATACCGTCGAGGCCAATCATCAGCTCGGCTTTCCGGCCGATGCTCGCGAATACGGCCTCGCGGTCGACCTGCTACGGCAGATGAACCTGCCGCGCATCCGGCTCATGACCAACAACCCGCGTAAGCTCGATGCGCTGACCTCCGACGGCATCGAAGTCACCGAGCGCGTGCCGGTGGAATCGGGCCTGAACCCGCACAACGAGGCTTATCTGCGCGCCAAGGCCAACAAGCTGGGGCATTGGCTGACGCTTCCGTGAGCGACCCGCAAGCTCCTGGCGACGAGGCGCAGCGCGCGCCACGCTTGGGCTTGCTGCGTGATCTCGGCGCGCTGACGGTCTCGACCTACCGGGTCACGCAGGGCTTCAAGCCGCTGTTCAAGCAGCTGGCTTCCGAGTCCGACATCACGCGCGACGAACTGTCGTCCTCGATCGACGTCGTCTTCGAGAGCCTGTATCGCCATCCGCTGCTGCGTTCGAGCGAGCGTGTCACCGCGTACCTGCGTGCGCGCCGGCTGATTCCGAACGAGCAGTCCACCGAGGACCTGATCCGCTACGTCGTCGAGCAGGCGGTCGCACGCAGCCCGGTGCAGGTACCCGACGCGCTCGTGCAGGAGTTCTGGCGCTTCTTCGACGAGCTGTTCGCCTCGCCCGAGCTCAAGGGCCTTGGCGAGCTGTCGCTCGACATGGTTCGTCTGGTGCTGCGCACCTACGAGCCGCTGCTCGTCGAGACCATCAACGTGCTCAAGGCCGGACGCCGCTTCAACGAGTGGCAGCTGCGCGAGGTGATGCTGCGCGCGGCCACGGTGCGCGGCGACGTGGCGATCATGCGCCGGCAGATTCGCGCCTTGCGCCATATCAAGCCGTTCTTCCAGGCCGACCCGAAGGACTTCAAGGCGCAGGCGCAGATCATCGCGAACATGGTGCGCGAATTCGGCCCGTTCTTCGTCAAGATGGCGCAGGTCGCCGCAGCCAATGCGGACTTCCTGCCCGAGGAAATCGCCCGGGAACTCGCGGTCTTCCACGAGGACGTGCCGCCGATGACGGCGACCGAAGTCGAAGCGGCCTTCCTCGAATGCTACGGCCGTGCACCGCACGAGCTGTACATGGATTTCGACACCGCGCGCCCGGTGCGCTCGGGCTCGATCGGCAGCGTCTACGTGGCCAAGAAGCCCTTCCTCGAAAACGGGCTCGAAGTGCTGCGTCCGGTGGTCGTCAAGATCGGCCGGCAGAATCTCGATCGCGAATTCGCCATCGGCAAGCTCGTGCTCGGGCTCGCGATCATGTCGAGCCAGTACTGGGCCCCGCATTCCAAGCTCGCGCCGTTCCTGCGTGCGATGCAGGAGCAGGTCGACGAATTCGTCGCCGGCTTCATGATGGAGCTCGATTTCGATCAGGAGGCGCGCAATCACGAGCGCTTCTACGATCGCAGCCTGCGCAGCGCGCTCTGGCGCGTGCCCGCGCTGTACAGCCATACGCATCGCATCATCGAGATGGAATACCTGTCCGATGCGACGAGCCTCACGCGGGCGATGCGTCGCCTGAGCCGTCGCGATCGCCGGCGCTTCCAGGCTCGCATCGCCGAGCGCCTGCTGTACTCGGTGCTGCATCACGGCTTCGTCTACGGCGAGATCCATGGCGACCTGCATCCGGGCAACGTCATGGTCGGCTCGGACGGCAGCTTGCACCTGATCGACTGGGGCAATGTCGTGAGCCTCGACGGCAAGTGGCGTGCGGTCTGGGATTACCTTGCCGCAGCCGTGCTCGCCGACACCGAGCTGCTGACCGACACGCTGATCGAAATGTCCACGCATCCGCGCAAGAACGCGGCGCGGCGCGACGAGATTCGCGCAGCCCTCGACGACACCTTGCAGCGCAAGGGCGTGACGCCGCTCAATCGCCAGAACTTCATTTCGCAGCTGCAGCGTGGCGGGCTCAAGGGCCTGTACCTGCGCGGGCAGACCGTCATTCACCTGATGTCGAACACGCAGCAGGCCGGCCTGGTTCTGCGTCGCGATTACCTGCACCTGTCGCGCGCCCTGTTCGCGGCGGCCGGCAGCTTCAGTACGCTGTACGAGAACGAATCCAAGTCGCTGCTGCTGCGCGATCTCGGCATTTCATTCACGCGCCTGCCGCTGCTCGCGACGAGCGAATGGCTGCGCGAGGAAACGCTCGGATTGCGTCGGTCGGTGGCTCGCCGCTTGCCGAAGGCGCTCGGCTCGCTGCTCGCTCCGCCAATGCACAAGCCCAGGCCGCGTCCGGTCGAGCCGCAGCGCGCAGCCGCCTGGATGCAGGCCGCGCCGAACATGCCGGCGCTGCAGACCTCTCCCTCTCCAACTTCGAATCCTTCCCGTCGTCGATCATGAGTTTGCTCTACTCGCTGGCCCGCAATGCCTTGTTCCGCGTCGATGCCGAGCGCGCGCACGAAATCACGCTCGATCTGTTCCAGCGCTGGCCCAGGCTCACGACGGCGCCGTTCGCTTTTTCGCCGATCAAGGATCCGGTCGATCTGATGGGCCTGCGCTTCCGCAATCGCATCGGCTTGGCGGCCGGCCTCGACAAGAACGGCGATTGCCTCGAGGCCTGGGATCGCCTCGGTTTCGGCTTCGTCGAGATCGGCACGGTGACGCCGCGTCCGCAGCCCGGCAATCCGCGTCCGCGCATGTTCCGCATTCCAGAGCATCAGGCGCTGATCAACCGCCTGGGCTTCAACAACAAGGGCGTCGATTACCTGCTGCAGCGCGTGCGCGAATCGAGCTTCTCGGGCGTGCTCGGCATCAACATCGGCAAGAACGCCGACACGCCGATCGACAACGCGGTCGACGACTACCGCATCGGGCTCGAGAAGGTTTATTCGAGCGCGCACTACATCACCGTCAACATCTCCTCGCCAAACACCAAGAACCTGCGCGACCTGCAGGATGAGGAGCGTCTGCGCGCCCTGCTGCGCACGCTCGTCGAGCGCGCTCGCGGCCTTGCGCAGCAGCACGGCAAGCGGGTGCCGATGCTCGTGAAGATCGCGCCCGACGTTCCCGAGGCCCAGCTCACCGGCATCGTCACGGTCGCGCGCGAAGAGGGTATCGACGGACTCATCGCCACCAACACGACGATCGAGCGCCCGGGCCTCGAAGACCATGCGCTCGCGAAGGAGGCCGGCGGGCTGTCGGGTGCTCCGCTGCTGCCGCGCGCGACCGAAACGCTGCGTCGCCTGCGCGCGCTCGCGGGCGCGGATTTTGCGCTGATCGGCGTCGGCGGCGTCATGTCGGGGCGCGATGCGGTGCTCAAGCAGGAAGCCGGAGCGAACCTCGTGCAGGTCTACAGCGGTTTCATCTATCGCGGGCCGGAGCTGGTGACCGAATGCGCGAGGGCGATGAAGCAGAAAGGCCGGGAGACGGGCAGCGCGAGACGGGAGGCCTAAAAAGCCTGGCAGTTACCATTGCGCGAGATTTCATGCGCGTTGTCGCTTCTACGTTTCTCGTCTTCGTTTTGATTGAAGCCGGAGCCCGGCTTCCGTACAGTCGCGCAAGGTGCGCGTTCTGCGCCAAAAACCATTACAGATGATGAGCTTGTCAGGGAGCAGGGGAATGAAGCGATGGGTAGCAGGGGCCGCGATGGCGCTGGCCGGTTGGATGTCGTCGTCGGCATTCGCGCAGGACGATCTGCCTTACGTGATCGGCGGCGGCGCGCTCTACGAGTTCCCCGATAGCGATCGCGATTCCGACGATGGCTTCGGCGGCCAGCTGAGTTTCCAGATTCCGCTCGCGAGCCGGACCAACGGCGGCATCGAGTTCGATCTCTATGGTCTCAAACGCGACCGCGACATCGGCGGCAGCGATGCGCAGGTCGGCCTGTTCGCGAGCTACGTGCATCACTTCGGCCTGTTCGGCTGGGAGCAGAGCGAAGGCCTCGAATCCTACCTGCCGAGCTTCATCCCGTACGTGCTCGGCGGCGTCGGCCTCGTCTACGACGACGTGCTCAACGACGATCACTACGCGCCGGCGCTGACCACCGGCGCGGGCATCGGCTTTCCGCTGTCCAGGAGCGGGCTGTCGCTGCGTACCGAAGTGCGCCTGATCGGCTCGTTCCCCGACGATGCGGTCGCCGACAAGAGCTTCCTGCTCGATACCCAGCTGCGCGTGGGCTTGTGGTATCCGCTCGGTCGCGGCGCCGCTTCCGAAGAACCGCCCGCCGCTGCGCCGCTCGAAGGCGATTGCGGCCTGGCCGTGGTCGATCCGGTGACCGGTCGCAAGGATTGCTCGGTCGATTCCGATCGCGACGGCGTTCCGGACACGCTCGATCTCTGCCCGGGCACGCCCGAAGGCACGCCAGTCGATGCGAACGGCTGCCCGGCCGCTCCGGCCGAAGTCGCCGACAGCGATGGCGACGGCGTCGCGGACGATTCCGACGCCTGCCCGACGACGCCGGCCGGCGCGACCGTCGACGAGAAGGGCTGCGTGGTCGGCGGCAAGGTGGTGCTCGACAACATCCGCTTCGCCAAGGCTTCGGCCGAGCTGACGCCGGAGGCCAAGACGCTGCTCGATCAGGCCGCGGTCGGCCTCAACGGCCAGCGCGACCTGGTGATCGAGGTCGCAGGCCACACCGATGGCGTGGGCCGCTCCGACTACAACCTCATGCTCTCGCTGCTGCGCGCCGAGAACGTGCGCAAGTATCTCGTCGACAAGGGCGTCAGCAAGTACCGCCTGTTCGTCGAGGGTTACGGCGAGACGCGTCCGGTCGCCGGCAACGACACCGAAGAAGGCCGCGCGAAGAATCGCCGCGTCGATCTCGACGAGCTCGACGTCAAGGTCATCGAGAAACCGTAAGGATCGACCGGCACGATGGCCTCACGAAAAAGCCCCGCAGATGCGGGGCTTTTTCTTTGCTGCGCTTCTCGTTCGCCGGGCCGAGCCGGCGGTTTCGGATCGAGCGAGCCTAAGGCGCATTCGGATACAGCAGGCGTCCGGGCTGGCGGCGCTGCTGCGCATCCATGCTGCTGAAGCTTTCACGATCGACCATCAGGTGTGCGCGAATGCTGCTGTCGACCGCCACGTAGGTCGTGTTGCCGAGCTTCACCGTGCCGCCCTGGCCGTTCCAGTCGGGCAGGTACAGGTAATAGCGTTCGCGATCGTATTCGTTGCCGAGCCAGACCGAACGCGGGGCATCGGAGATGAAGTACAGGTAGCTGCCGGGCTCGAAGCTCACCGCCATCCAGCGCGGGCCGCTCGCGAGCACCACGCCGGGCGTTCCGCTGTCGATGACGATTTCACGCACGGCCTGCGAGCTGCTGCTGACCAGGCGTCCGTCGCGAACGCCGCTCTGGCCGCCGGAGGACGAACGCACGAGATGAATGGTGTCGGAAACGTAGTACTGCAGCACGCGGCGCTGATCGCCGCTGACCTTGAAGCCGGACGCGAGGCCATCGGTGTAGGCGAGTCGCTCTGCGTAGCCCTCGGGCAGGAAGCCGGTGTTCGGGTCGGCGCTCTGCGGCGGCGCCGACGCGCAGCCACCGATCACGAGGCTGGCTTGCATCATGGTCAAGGCGAGCAAGCAGCGGGAGCGGGGCGCGAGAGTCATGAACGTCACGTCGAATGGCTGTGGATAAGACTTAGTGTAGCGATGCGGAATGCTCGCGTCCCATGGTTTAATCGGCTATGACTATCGTCACAATTGCCCATCGATGACGGCCCAAGAGCCTGTGGCTTTCGCGGCTTCGACGCCGGTGCAGTCGCCGTGCGTCGGCGTCTGCCAGCTCAATGCCGACAAGCTTTGCGTGGGCTGTGGCCGATCGCTCGCCGAGATCGCCGAGTGGGCGAGGGCGACGGCCGATCGTCAGCAACGAATCAAGGCCGAAGCCGCAAGGCGGCTGGCTATACTGCGGACAGCTTCCGATGCCGCACGACCATCATCCGGTAGCAAGGAACAATGAGATGAGCCGTTTTCTGCAAAGCCTGGGCCTGGCCTTGTACGTGCTGGTGGCGATGGGCGCGCTGCTCTGGTGGGCGCCGAACTTCTTCGCGGCCAATCTGCACCTGCTGCCCAAGCTCGACTACCGCTACCTCGCGGCGACCGGCATTCCGTTCGCCCTGCTGCTGATCTCGGTGGCCGCGCGGCAGTCGCTGATGCCGCGCTTCTCGCTCGTACTCGTGCTGATGGTCGTCGCGGCCGCGCTGAGCCTGATGCTGGGCTTTCTGTCGTTCGATTATCTCCAGCAAGGCGTGTTCTTCTGCGCCCTGCACCTGGCCATCTGCGGCCTGGGCCTGCTGTTCAATCTCTCGCGCTACCGCAAGGAACTCGCGGCCTGGGAAAAGCGGCAGGCGGCTCTCAGCGCCTGATCGGGGGCAGCTCGCGGCACCAGCAAAAACGCGGGCATCGAGCCCGCGTTTTTCGTTTGCAGCGCCGGCTTCAGAGCCTCAAGTCGGAGAACTCCCGCGATACCGTCGACACCTGCCAGGCGTTTTCGAACTGGCGCAGCTGCTCACGGGCAAGCAGCGGCGCATCGGCGTAGTAGCGCGCTTCGACTTCGTGGCGGTCGCTCTTGATGAGCAGCTGGCGCTGATCGACGATCAGATACTCTTCGCCGGAGTCGCGCCACGGATCGCCGCATTCGCGAAACTCCATGCGGCTCGACAGCGAGCGCGCGAGTTCGACGAGCCGGTGCGCCCCCTGCGTGACACTGCGCGGAGACTGCACGAGCCCGCGCAAGCGGCCGCGCCGATGCTCCAGCAGAAAGCCGCGCAGCAGCTTGACGAGCGGCTCGCTGCTGTAGATGCGGCGATCGAGATCGTGCGAGAAGATCAGCACCTCGCTGCGCGCGCAGCGCAGCATCTGCAGGGCCTTGTCGGCGAATTCCAGATGGCCGAGAACCGACTCCGGTGTCGGCTCGGAAGCCGGCCCCGCATCGCCGCCAGAAGTCGGATCGGCCGCCATCAGTCCGGCTTGGCCTGCTGGGCCGCGTTGCCGAGATAGCTCGCCGGCGTCATCGCCAGCAGGCGCTCGCGATCGGCCTGCGGAATGGCTAGCTCCTGCACGAAGGCGCGAATCGCATCGCGGCCGATCTTCTGTCCGCGCGTGAGGCGCTTGAGCTGCTCGTAGGGTTCGGGCAGGCCGTAGCGGCGCATGACGGTCTGGATCGCCTCGCCGAGCACCTCCCAGTTGTCGTCGAGATCGCGGCCGAGGCGCCAGGCATCGGCCTCGAGCTTCTTCATGCCCTTTTCGATCGACTGGTAGGCGATCAGCGAATGCGCTGCGCCGACGCCAAGGTTGCGCAGCACCGTCGAATCGGTGAGGTCGCGCTGCCAGCGCGAGATCGGCAGCTTCTCGGCCAGGTGCTGGAGGATCGCGTTGGCGATGCCGAGATTGCCTTCGCCGTTCTCGAAGTCGATCGGGTTGACTTTGTGCGGCATCGTCGAACTGCCGACTTCGCCTTCGACCGTCTTCTGGCGGAAGTAGCCGAGCGAGATATAACCCCAGACATCGCGGCAGAAGTCGATCAGGATCGTGTTGACGCGCGTGAGGACGTGGAAGTATTCGGCGATGTAGTCGTGCGGCTCGATCTGCGTGGTGGCCGGCGACAGCTCCAGCTCCAGGCCCGAGACGAAGGCGCCCGCGAACGCGGTCCAGTCCACGTCCGGATACGCGGCCAGATGCGCGCTGTAGTTGCCGACCGCGCCGTTGGCCTTGCCGAGCAGCGGCACCGCGGCGAACTGTTCGCGCTGGCGGCGCAGGCGATGCACGAACACCGCGAGCTCCTTGCCGAGCGTGCTCGGCGAGGCCGGCTGGCCGTGCGTGCGCGTGAGCATGGGCTGCTCGGCGAGACGCTTGGCGTTGACGTCGATCAGGCCGATGAGTTTGTCGAGCCAGGGCAGCAACACCTGGCTGCGCGCATCGCGCAGCATCATCGCGTGCGAGAGGTTGTTCATGTCCTCGGAGGTGCAGGCGAAGTGGATGAACTCGCGGATGCTGGCGAGTTCGGCGTGGCTGCCGATCTTTTCCTTGAGGTAGTACTCGACCGCCTTGACGTCGTGGTTGGTGGTCTGCTCGATGGTCTTGACGCGCTGGGCCTCGGTCACGTCGAAGCCCTGCAGGATCTTCTCGAGGCGCTCGTTGGCGTCCCTGGACAGCGTCGGCACTTCGGGAATGCCCGGGTGGGCGGCGAGGGCCTGCAGCCAGCGAACTTCGGCGATGACGCGGTACCGCATGAGCCCGAACTCGCTGAAGATGGGGCGCAGGCTGACGGTCTTCTCGGCGTAACGGCCGTCGACGGGCGAAATGGCGGACAGCGAAGTCAGATTCATCGTGAAGGGCAAGGCGGGAGATGAGGCCTATTCTAGCCGACGGGCGGCTCGCGGTTCCCGCGTGGAAGCGGTAAAAGGAGGCGCGGCCGCGCAGCCGAAGGCGGAACCCGACCCGCGATCCGTCGTCGCTCCACCGCTGATCGGCGCTATCGCCGGGTTCATCGGCACTGTTGCGGTGACGCCCGGATCAGCCCCTAGGCTTGGAACCAGATCGCCTGCGGGGCGACCAATGGAATGAGGTGAGTCATGCTGGGGATAGGGAAAACGGCCAAGCGCGAAACCGAAGGCTTCGCCGGCAAGACTGCGGCGGCGCCGAGCTTCGTCAAGGTCTTCGCGAGCGGTGGCCTGCTGTCCGACCCGGCGACGCGCGCCGAGCTCGAGCGCCAGCTGCCGCAATCGCAGAGCGTCGAGATCGCTGCGGCGGCGGGTTCGATCCGCATCGACGCCCCGTTCGTGCTGGCGTTGCATCTCGAGCCCTCGCAGCTCGATGCGATCGCCGACGCGGTGCTGTCCCAGCGCGCGGCCGGACACAAGACCACGCTGATTATCGCGATCAACACCACGCAGCTCGCGGCGCTCGGCCGCTGGCTCGATGCGCGTGCCAACGCCGGCAAGCTGTCGGGCACGCGCCTGATTCTCGCCAACAGCGTCCAGGCCGTGGCCCAGCACTTGCCCGACCGGCTCACCGCGGTGACCGAGGACAACGTCATCCGCATGCCGGTGTCGCCCGAAATCGAGAACACCGCGTACAAGAATTTCTTCACGTTCTCGCCGCAGCTGCACAAGCTCGCGGCGCGCATCCGCGGCTTCGCCGAAAACGGCGTCACGCGCGCCTACCTGCTCGGCGGGCCCGGCGCGGGCAAGACCTCGTTCGCGTATTACTACTGGCTCGTGCGCAACAAGGGCCGTTTCGTTTCGGTGAACCTGTCGGCCGAAGCCACCGGTGACAAGGCGGCGATCAAGTCGCTGCTCTGCGGCCATGTCTCTGGCGCGTTCCCGGGCGCCGGTGCGCGCACCGGATCGTTTTTGCATGCGCGGGACGGCGTCTGCTTCATCGACGAGGCGCACGGCGTCACCGGCCCGGTCATGGAAGTGCTCATGGAGGCGCTCGACAACGGCCAGTACCTGCCGTATGGCGCCTCGGCCAAGCAGCCGATCCACTGCGCGATCCTGTTCGCGAGCAACCGCAGCTGGGAGACGCTGCAGAACTCGGTCAACCTCGACGAATTCACGTGCATGGGCGCGGCCATTCTCGAAGTGCCCGAGATGCACAAGCGCGAGGAGGACATGATCGCGGTCATCGCCACCACGCTCGCTCGCCTCGGCGCCAAGTGCGGGTCCTGGAAGGCTCCGCTCGGTCTCACCGAAGGCGGCTGGAAGGCGATCCGTGATTGCCGCTGGCACGGCAACGTGCGCTCGCTGACGCGCGTGCTCGAAGCGGCCTTCGTCGATACCGCCTCGGTCGGCGGCGGCGAGCTGATCCAGGCCGAGGAGATCGAGAACGGCATCAAGCTCTGGGAGCCGAAGACGCACCACAGCCACAAGATCTACGCGGCGGCCTGAGGCCGCCAGGCGCGGGCGGGCGGGGGCGAGGGCGCGGTAATTCCGGTAGCATGCGCGGCGTCGTTTCTACGCCCGCAAGCTCCCAGCCCTCATGACCACGATCCGCCAGGAAGACTTCATCGCGTCGATTGCCGACGCGTTCCAGTACATCAGCTACTACCATCCGCTCGACTACGTCACCGCGCTCGGCGAGGCTTACGAGAAGGAACAGAACCCGGCGGCCAAGGACGCCATCGCGCAGATCCTGACCAATTCGCGCATGAGCGCCGAGGGCAAGCGTCCGATCTGCCAGGACACCGGCATTGCCACCGTGTTCCTGAAGGTCGGCATGCACGTGAAGTGGGACGCGACGCTGTCCGTCACCGAGATGATCAACGAGGGCGTGCGCCGGGCCTACAACCATCCGGACAACAAGCTGCGCGCCTCGGTGCTGGCCGATCCGGCTGGCAAGCGCAACAACACCAAGGACAACACGCCCGCGGTGATCCACTACGAGATCGTCGACGGTGACCACCTCGAAGTGATCTGCGCCGCCAAGGGCGGCGGCTCCGAAGCCAAGTCGAAGATGGCGATGCTCAATCCGAGCGATTCGATCGTCGACTGGATCGTCAAGACCATTCCGACCATGGGCGCCGGCTGGTGCCCGCCGGGCATCCTCGGCGTCGGCATCGGCGGCACGCCCGAGAAGGCGATGCTGCTGGCCAAGGAATCGCTGATGGCCCCGGTCGACATCCACGAGCTGATCGCCCGCGGCCCCAAGACGCGCGCCGAAGAGCTGCGCCTGGAGCTGTTCGAGAAGGTCAATGCGCTCGGCATCGGCGCCCAGGGCCTCGGCGGCCTGACCACGGTCGTCGACGTCAAGGTGCTCGACTATCCGACCCACGCGGCCAATCTGCCGGTGGCGATCATTCCGAACTGCGCGGCGACGCGTCACGTGCACTTCCACCTCGACGGCTCGGGCCCGGCCGAACTGCCGACGCCGAAGCTCGAGGACTGGCCGCAGGTGACCTGGAAGGCGAACCTCGAAACCTCCAAGCGCGTGAACCTCGACACGCTGACCAAGGAAGAAGTCGCGAGCTGGAAGCCCGGCCAGACCCTGCTGCTCAACGGCAAGATGCTCACGGGCCGCGACGCGGCGCACAAGCGCATCGCCGACATGCTCGCCAAGGGCGAGAAGCTGCCGGTGGACTTCACCAATCGCGCGATCTACTACGTCGGCCCGGTCGATCCGATCCGCGACGAAGTCGTCGGCCCGGCCGGCCCGACCACGGCGACGCGCATGGACAAGTTCACCGAGACGATGCTGTCGCAGACTGGCCTGATCACGATGATCGGCAAGTCCGAGCGCGGCCCGGCGGCGATCGAGTCGATCAAGAAGCACGGCAGCGCCTATCTGATGGCGGTCGGCGGCGCGGCCTATCTGGTCGCCAAGGCGATCCGCGCGGCCAAGGTCGTCGGCTTCGAAGACCTCGGCATGGAAGCGATCTACGAGTTCGAAGTGCAGGACATGCCGGTGACCGTGGCGGTCGATTCCAAGGGCGAGTCCGTGCACGAGACTGGCCCGAAGATCTGGCAGGCCAAGATCGGCAAGATTCCGGTCGCGGTGGCCTGAGGGCTCGCCATGCTATCGAGCTATCGCGGGCTGAGCTTTCTCGGGTTTCTGCTCTGCATCGGCGCGCTGCTGTTCGCCATCATCGTGCTGCAGAAGTTCATGGGCTTCGAGCCTTGCCCGATGTGCATCTTCCAGCGCGTGGCGATGCTCGTGGCGGGCGTGTTCTTCCTGCTCGGCGCCCTGCATGGCCCGAAGGCTTCGGCTCCGCGTTGGCTGTATTCGCTGCTCGCGGCGCTCGCCGCGGGCGTCGGCGCGGGCATCGCGGGTCGTCACGTCTGGCTGCAGTCGCTGCCGCCCGACAAGGTGCCGGCCTGCGGCCCGACGCTCGGCTACCTCATGGACATGTTCCCGCTCAGCGAGGTCGTGACCATGATTCTCAAGGGCGACGGCAACTGCGCCAGGATCGATGCCCAACTGTTCGGCATTTCGCTGCCGGGCTGGACGCTGATCACTTTCGTCGTGCTGATCGTGCTCGCGCTCGCGACGCCGATCCTGGCGCGTCGCGCCCGCTGATTCCTTCGTTCTTCGACTTCTTCAGGATCTTCGTCATGTCGTTCGCCACCACCGATCTCTCCGATGCCCATCCCGATGCGCCGGTCGCGGCTCCGATCTTTCGCGATTTCGGCGGCAAGACGGCGTTTTACGGGCAAGTGAAGACGATCAAGGTGTTCGAGGACAACGCGCTGGTTCGTGCCACGCTCGAAACGCCCGGCGAGGGCCGCGTGCTCGTCGTCGACGGCGGCGGTTCGGATCGCTGCGCGCTGGTCGGCGGCAACCTCGGCGTGCTCGGCGTGAAGAACGGTTGGGCCGGCATCGTGGTGTTCGGCTACATCCGCGATTCGGCCGAGATCGCGACACAGGCGATCGGCGTGAAGGCGCTCGGCCTGCATCCGAAGAAGAGCGAAAAGGGCCTGCACAGCGCGGTGTCCGACAAGCCCGTGAGCTTCGCGCGCGTGACCTTCCACAATGGCGACTGGCTCTACGCCGACGCCGACGGCATCGTGGTTTCGGACAAGCCGCTGCACGGCTGAGCGGTCTCGAAGCCGCCATTCGCGGCGCGCTTCATCCATCCAGAGAGCGGCTATGGCCATGCAGGATCTGACCGGCGGGCCCGTGCGCGGACATCTGCTGCGCATGAGCGGCTTCATGCTCGTGACGATGATCGTGCAGACGCTCTACGGCATCGTCGACCTGCTCTGGGTCGGCCGCCTGGGTGCCGAGGCGGTCGCCGCGGTCGCGCTCGGCAGCAATCTGATGATGGTGGTGATGTCGGCCGGGCAGGTGCTGTCGGTCGGTGCGGCTGCGCTGGTCGCCCAGGCGATGGGCCGCAAGGACCTGCCGGCGGTGCGGGCCTTGTTCAACCAGGCCTTGCTGCTGGCTCTGTTGCTCGGCGGGCTGTTCGGGCTGCTGTTCTTTCTCGGTCGGGGCCACTACGCCGATACGCTCGCCGGCGACCGGCACACGGCCGGGCTCGTCGTCGAGTTCCTCAACGGTTTCGTGCCCTCGCTGGCCCTGCAGATTCCGAGCATGGTGCTCAGTGCCGCATTGCGCGGGGTCGGCAACGTGCGCATTTCGACGCTCACGCAGATCGGCACCGTGCTGCTCAACATCGTGCTCGCGCCGATCCTGATCTTCGGCTGGGGCACCGGCGTTCCGCTCGGGGTCGGCGGGGCGGGGCTTGCGACGCTCATTGCGGTGGCGATCGGCTTTGCCGTGATGCTGACGCAGGTGCTGCGCAGCGGGCAGTTCTTCGGACGCGATCCCGGCGCCTGGAAGCCGCGGGCCGCACTGTGGAAGCGCATGGTCGGCATCGGGTTGCCGTCAGGCCTCGAATTCGGCCTCATGGGGCTTTATCTGGTCAGCGTGATGGCCTTGCTGCGCGCCTTCGGCCCGCAACCGCAGGCGGCGTTCGGCATCGGCATGCGCATCCTGCAGATGGGCATGATGCCGTCGATGGCGATCTCGTTCGCCACCGCCGCCATCGTCGGGCAGAACTTCGGTGCTCGCCGGCACGATCGTGTCGTCGAAGCCTGGTGGCTCGCGCTCCAATGGTGCCTCGGCGGCTGTCTGATCTTCGTGATCGCCTTCCATCTGCTGCCGGAGGCCATGTTCCGCCCGTTCACGGACGACGCGGCGGTGATCGCCTATGGCGCCGATTTCCTGCGCTGGATCTCGTGGAACCTGCTCGCCTCGGGCGTGGTGTTCGCCTGCTCGGGCATGTTTTCGGGGCTCGGCAACACGCGCCCCTCGCTGATCAGCTCGGCGATTCGCATCACCCTGATCCTGCTGCCGGCAACTTTGTTGTCCAGGCATTCCGATTTCGCGCCGGGCTGGATCTGGCGGCTTTCGGTGGCCGCCACGATCCTGCAGGCGGCGCTGAATCTCCTCTTCCTGAGAGCTCGCCTGAGAGCCTTTTCGAGCGCCCCTGCTCCCGGCTAAGTCGCTGTTCGTAAACCCGATCATTGCCCGTTCATGTGGCCGCGAGTCGAATTCGATTGGCGGCACGTTTGGCTGTGCTTTTATCCATATTAATTAAATATGGAAGACTAAAGTCTTACCAATGCTGCATTGCGAAACGGCCCCTTGCTTCGCTATGATCCGCGCCCGCTGGCACCCCTTTTCCGGGGTGTGAAAGCCGCACGACACCGCTGTCTTCTCAATCCCTAGAGGAATCGCTGCCAATGAACCGCGAAGAGCAAATCAAGGCCCTGGAACACGACTGGGCGACCAATCCCCGCTGGAAGCTCGTCAAGCGCAATTACACCGCCGCCGACGTGGTTCGCCTGCGCGGCAGCCTGCAGCCGGAATACACGCTGGCCAAGCGCGGCGCCGAGAAGCTCTGGAAGCTCGTCAACGGTGAGGCCAAGAAGGGCTACGTGAACGCGTTCGGCGCGATCACCGCCGGTCAGGCCATGCAGCAGGCCAAGGCCGGCCTCGAAGCGGTCTACCTGTCCGGCTGGCAGGTCGCTGCCGACGGCAACACCAGCGAAACCATGTACCCGGACCAGTCGCTCTACGCGTACGACTCCGTGCCGACGATGGTTCGCCGCATCAACAACACCTTCAAGCGCGCCGACGAAATCCAGTGGTCGCGCGGCATCGAGCCGGGCTCCAAGGAATTCGTCGACTACTTCCTGCCGATCGTCGCTGACGCCGAAGCCGGCTTCGGCGGCGTGCTGAACGCCTTCGAACTCATGAAGAACATGATCGGCGCGGGTGCCGCCGGCGTGCACTTCGAAGACCAGCTGGCCGCCGTGAAGAAGTGCGGCCACATGGGCGGCAAGGTGCTCGTGCCGACGCAGGAAGCGATCGAGAAGCTCGTCGCCGCCCGCTTCGCCGCCGACGTCATGGGCGTGCCGACCATCGTGCTCGCGCGTACCGACGCCGAGGCCGCGAACCTCATCACCTCGAACCACGACGCCAACGACGTGCCCTTCCTCACCGGCGAGCGCACGCAGGAAGGTTTCTACCGCGTCAAGAACGGCCTCGAGCAGGCCATCAGCCGCGGCGTCGCCTATGCCCCGTATGCCGACCTCGTCTGGTGCGAAACCGGCGTGCCGGATATCGGCTTCGCGCGTGAATTCGCCCAGGCCGTGCTCGCCAAGAACCCGGGCAAGCTGCTGAGCTACAACTGCTCGCCCTCGTTCAACTGGAAGAAGAACCTCAACGACGCGCAGATCGCCAAGTTCCAGGAAGACCTGTCCTCGCTGGGCTACAAGTACCAGTTCATCACCCTCGCGGGCATCCACGTCAACTGGTACAACACCTTCCAGTTCGCCCACGCCTACGCGCGCGGCGAAGGCATGAAGCACTACGTGAACATGGTGCAGGAGCCGGAATTCGCGGCTCGCGAGAAGGGCTACACCTTCGTTTCGCACCAGCAGGAAGTCGGTGCCGGCTACTTCGACGACGTGACCACCGTGATCCAGGGCGGCAGCTCCTCCGTCAAGGCCCTCACGGGTTCGACCGAGGAAGAGCAGTTTCACTAAAGAGGCGAGCAGCGTAGAGGGGCCCCGGCGTCAGCCGGGGATCTAGCGTCGCGAGTCCTCTTGTACGCAAAGTCGCTGCAGATCGAGCTTCAAGCGGTTCGCAAAGGGCAGCGTAGAGGGGCCCCGGCGTTAGCCGGGGATCTAGCGTCGCGAGTCCTCTTGTACGCAAAGCCGCTGCGGATCGAGCTTCAAGCGGTTCGCAAAGGGCAGCGTAGAGGGGCCCCGGCGTCAGCCGGGATCTAGCGTCGCGAGTCCTCTTGTACGCAAAGCCGCTGCGGATCGAGCTTCAAGCGGTTCGCGACGGCCAGCGTGACCCCAGCGCTGCGAATCCTCAGCAGTGAACAAAAGCCCGGACCCTGTCCGGGCTTTTTGTTTTTCCGACACGACGTTCACCCACCCGGCTTCGCTTGCTGCATCCCTGAAGCTTCCATTAAGGTTTGCCGACAAGGGGTGGCCCAGGTGGCCGGGGAAACTGGATGCGCGTGCTCAGCGGGCTGTTCATCGCCTTCGTCATCTTCGTCGTGGCTGCGATCGGCGTGGGTTTTTTCCTTCCCGACCAGGCGCATGTCGAGCGCAGCACGCTCATCGACGCACCGCCCGCGACGGTGTACGCGGTGCTCGGCGGCTTCAAGCAGTTCAATCGCTGGTCGCCCTGGGCCGATCTGGATCCGAAGACCCGGTATCAGTATTCCGGCGCCCCGTTCGGCCCCGGCGCGCGGCAGAAGTGGCAAAGCGACGATCCGAACGTCGGCGGCGGAAGCCAGGAAATTCTCGAGGCGACGCCGTACTCGCAGATCAAGGTACGCCTGTCCTTCGACAGCATGTCCACCGAAAACCAGCTGACCTACACGCTGACGCCCGAAGGCGAGGGCACGATGCTGGTCTGGGCGATGGACACGAACTTCGGCGGCAGCTTGCTCAATCGCTACTTTGGCCTGTTGTTCGACCGCATGATCGGCCCCGATTTCGAGAAGGGCCTGAGCCGCCTGAAGCCCTTCGTCGAAAGCCTGCCGAAGGACGATTTCACGAGCGCCGGTTTCAGCCTGCGCGAAGTGAGCGCGCGCCCGCTCGCGCTGCTGCCCGTGGAAACGCCGTTCGCCGAAGCCGGGCCGGTGCTGACGGCTGCTTACACCCGCATCGGCGAGTTCGTCGCCGCGAGCGGCCGGCGCATCGTCGACACCGCGGTCACGGTGACGCGCCGCTATGACGAGCAGACGCAGCTGTGGACCGTCGACGCGGCGCTGCCGCTCGATCAGGCCTGCACGCCGGCTGCCGAAGAGGGCGGCGTGCAATGCCGCAGCAGTTATGCGGGCTGGGTGATCTACGCCCGCCACAAGGGCGCCTACGCCTCGATACCCGCACATTACGCGGCGCTCAGGAGCTTCAAGACTGCCGCCGGTCTCGAAGACAACGGCGATCGCTGGGAGCAGTACGTGAGCGATCCGGCGACGGCGCCGGAGGCCGAGCTCGCCACCGACCTTTACTGGCCCATCAAGTAGTTTTCAGCGATCGGTATACTCAGGGAACGATGATCAAGATCATGCTGGTGGACGACCACCGCCTCGTCCGAGCCGGACTTCGCCGTGTACTGCAGGAAGTGTCCGACATGAGTGTCGTCGCCGAAGCCAGCAGCGGCGAAGAGGCGCTCGACCTCGCGCGCGAACATTCTCCCGACGTCGTGCTCATGGACATCAACATGCCTGGCATCGGCGGGCTCGAATGCACGCGCCGCCTGCTGCAGCGTTCGCCGACGACCAAGGTCATCGCCGTCTCGATGCACATGGAGGAACCGTATCCGAGCCGCTTCCTGGCCGGCGGCGCCGCAGGTTACCTGAGCAAGGATTCGGCCGCCGACGAGGTGGTCGCCGCGATCCGCCGCGTGCATGCGGGCGGTCACTACGTGGCGGCCGATGTCGCCGGCAATCTCGCGGCGACGCTCGTGCGCGGCAGCGGCAATTCGCCGTTCGAGCAGCTCAGCCAGCGCGAAACCCAGGTCATGCTGATGGTCACCAAGGGCTATGGCACGCAGGAGATCTCCGATCGCCTGCACCTGTCGCCAAAGACCGTGAGCACCTACCGCTATCGCCTGTTCGAGAAGCTCAACGTCACCAACGACGTCGAGCTCACGCGCATGGCGATGCGTTATGGCCTGCTGGAAGACAAAGCCGGCCCGTGACTTCTCCGAGCCGGTCGCAGAACCGGCGTTGACCGACGATGGCGTCTTCTCCCGCAGACAGTTTCGATTCCCGCGCATTCCTGTCGCAGCTCACCACGCATCCGGGCGTCTACCGCATGTACGGTGGCGCGGACGAGCTGCTATACGTCGGCAAGGCGCGCAATCTCAAGAAGCGTGTCGGGCAGTACTTCCTGCGCGCTTCGGGCAGCCCGCGCATCGAATCGATGGTCTCGCAGATCCGGCGCATCGAAGTCACGGTCACGCGCACCGAAGACGAGGCGCTGATCCTCGAGAACAACCTGATCAAGGAGTTCGGGCCGCGATACAACGTCATGTATCGCGATGACAAGAGTTATCCGTACGTCCGTTTCAGCGCGCACCGTTATCCGCGCATCAGCTACTACCGCGGCGCGAAGACGCCGCCCGATCGCTACTTCGGCCCGTTTCCGAATGCGACTGCGGTGCGCGAAACGCTTTACACCCTGCAGAAGCTGTTCCGCCTGCGGCCTTGCCGCGACAGCTTCTTCGCCCATCGTGAACGGCCGTGCCTGCAGCACCAGATCAAGCGCTGTAGCGCGCCCTGCGTGAACCTGATTTCGCCCGAGGATTACGCCAAGGACATCGCCAAGGCCGGGCGCCTGCTCGAAGGGCGCGGCGACGAGCTCGCGCGCGAACTCGGGACCGAAATGGAACAGGCCTCGGAAGCTCTGGAGTTCGAACTCGCCGCGCGCCTGCGCGATCAGATCGCCGCGCTCAAGCGCGTGCGCGAGAACCGCGTGATGACCGGTGGCGCCGATGCGCTCGACGTGGTGGCGGTCGCGCCGCATGCGGGTTCGAGCTGTGTCGTCGTGATGAGCGTGCGCGATGGCGTGAATCTCGGCCATCGCAGCCATTTCCCGAAGCATCCGCCGCATGCCGAAATCAGCGAGCTGCTCGACAGCTTCATCAGCCAGCATTACGCGCAGTATCCGGCGCCGCCCGAGATCCTGATCAGCCACGAACTCGAGGACCTCGACTGGCTCGAACAGGCGATCAGCCAGCACGCCGGGCGCAAGGTCGCGATTCGCCACCCGCAGCGCGGCGCCAAGCTGCAGCTCGTCGAGATCGCGCAGAACACCGCGCTGCAGGCGCTGTCGACGCGGCTCGTCGAGTCCGCGAGCATGGATCAGCGCCTGCTCGAATTGCAGCGCGCGCTCGATCTCGAACAGCCGCCCAAGCGCATGGAGTGCTTCGACATCAGCCATACGCGCGGTGAGAAGGCGGTCGCCTCGTGCGTGGTGTTCGGCGAAGACGGGCCGATCAAGGCGAGCTATCGCAAGTTCAACATCGACGGCATCACGCCGGGTGACGACTACGCGGCGATCAAGCAGGCCGTCGGCCGGCGTTTCGCGCGCATCAAGAACGGCGAGGTGCAGAAGCCCGACGTGCTGTTCATCGACGGCGGCCAGGGCCAGCTCAACTCCGCGCTCGAAGCGCTTGACGAACTCGGCATCGAGGATCTGCGCATCGTCGCGATCGCCAAGGGCCCGACGCGCAAGCCAGGCCTCGAAGAGCTGATCCTTCCCGAGATGGAGTTCCCGCTGCGGCTTGCGGCCGATTCGCCGGCGCTGCACCTGATCCAGCGCATACGCGACGAGGCGCATCGCTTCGCGATTACCGGGCATCGCGGCCGACGCGAAAAGGCCAGGCTCACCTCGGGTCTCGAATCGATCGAAGGCCTCGGGCCCGCCCGCCGGCGCGCATTGCTCAACGCTTTCGGTGGCACCGCGCAGCTGCGCCGCGCGACGGTCGACCAGCTCGCCCAGGTCGAAGGCGTGAGCCGCACGCTGGCCGAGCGCATCTATGCGTTCTATCGCGACTGAGGAGCATCGGGCGGTCGATTCATTGCGACGAAGGTCGCGGGCGCGTAAAAGCGCACGGAAGCCCAAAAAAGCTGATACTCGGTCCATGAACATGAATCTGCCCAACCTGCTCACGGTGCTGCGCGTCGCTGTGATTCCGGTCGTGCTCGTTCTGTTTTACCTACCGATCGAACACTCGCGCCAGATCGCCACGCTGCTCTATGCGGCGGCTTGCGTGACCGACTGGATCGACGGTTACCTGGCCCGCAAATGGGGGCAGACGTCCAAGTTCGGCGCCTTCCTCGATCCGGTCGCCGACAAGCTGCTCGTCACCGTCACCCTGATCATGCTGCTCGACGCCGAAGTCGCCGAAGGGCGAGGGCGGTTGCTCGCGGTGCTCGTCGCCATCATCATCGGCCGCGAGGTCACGATCTCGGCACTGCGCGAATGGATGGCCGAACTCGGCCAGCGCACCAGCGTGGCGGTCGGCAAGGTCGGCAAGTTCAAGACCATCTTCCAGATGGTGGCCATCGGCATGATGCTCTGGGGCATTCCGTTCTACGGCATCCCGATCTACAAGATCGGCTTCGGCATCCTGTTCATTGCGGCGGTGCTGACGGTGTGGTCGATGCTGCTGTATCTGAAGGCGGCATGGCCGTACATGAAGGAAGACCATCCGCTTTGAGCGGTTCGCGAGAAAGCGCGGGATTGCAAGCGAAGCGGCAAAAAAGATTTTCGGGGAATTTCAAAAAAGGTTGTTGACACAGAGGCTTCAAACGCTAAAATGCGCGCCTCTTCGCGGGAATAGCTCAGTTGGTAGAGCGCAACCTTGCCAAGGTTGAGGTCGCGGGTTCGAATCCCGTTTCCCGCTCCAGGCTCAAGAAAACCCCGGGTAAACCGGGGTTTTTTCTTTCACTCATGGCACCTGCCAGCGAGTAGACTTAGACACCCTGGCTGGGTGGCAGAGTGGTCATGCAGCGGACTGCAAATCCGCGTACGCCGGTTCAATTCCGACCCCAGCCTCCATTTTTCCGATCATCTTGCGAACGCCGCTTCCCGAGCGCGTTCGCGATGTTGCGAAAGTCGCTCGCCCGAGTGGTGAAACTGGTAGACACAAGGGACTTAAAATCCCTCGACCTCACGGTTGTGCCGGTTCGATTCCGGCCTCGGGCACCAATGCGCGTTTCGTCGCAATTGATTCTTGCCTTGGTACTTTTGTCTCGAATCAGGGCTTCGGCGTCGCCATCAGGCTAAGATGCGCGCCCATGACGCCCGCCCTGCTCAGCACTCACGACTTGTCGCTGGGACGCGGTGATCGCGTCCTGGTCGATGGTCTGTCGCTGACGCTGCGCGCGGGCAGTGTGCTGCATCTCAAGGGCCGCAACGGCGCCGGCAAGACCTCGCTGCTCGAAGTGCTCGCCGGACTGCGTGCCCCGGTGTCCGGGCGGGTCGAGCGGCCCGAAGGCGGCCTGCACTGGCTCGGACACAAGAACGCCTTGAACCCCGACCTCAGCGTGCTCGAGAACCTGCGTTTCTGGTGCGCCCTGCAAGGCGTCGAAGGCGCCGCGATGGCGCAGTCGCTCGATCGGCTCGGACTCTCCAAGCTGCGCCATCGTCCGGCGCGAACCCTGTCGGCCGGTCAGAAGCGCCGCGCCGCGCTTGCACGCCTGCTCGCGGTGCCGCGCAAGCTCTGGCTGCTCGACGAGCCGCTCAGCGCGCTCGATGCCGAAGGCTTGCTGCGCTTCGCCGAAATCATCGACGAGCATCTGGCCAAGAACGGCGCCGCGCTCGTGACGAGCCATCAGCCGCTGCCGGTGATCGACGAGCGATTGACGGTGCTGGAGCTCGCTCGATGATCGGCGCGTTCGGCGCCGCGATCGGCCGCGAGCTCGGCCTGGCGATGCGCCACAAGGGCGAGTGGCTGATGCCACCCTTGTTCTACCTGATCGTGGTGACCCTGTTCGCGCTTGGTGGCAAGCCCAACGATCCGCATCTGTCCGCTTTCGCTCCAGCCATTCTGTGGATGGGCGCGCTGCTGTCGGCGCTGCTGACGCTCGATCGGCTGTTTCGCGGCGATTTCGAGGACGGCACGCTCGAACAGGTTTTCCTCTGCGAATCGGGGCCGCTGCCGGTGATCTACGCCAAGCTCATCGGCCACTGGGTACTGAGTGGATTGCCGCTGTCCCTGCTCGCGGCGCCGCTGGCACTGCAACTCGGCACGGCGCCCGAAGTGCTGCCCGCGCTGCTCGCCGGATTGCTGCTCGGAACGCCGATGCTGAGCCTGATCGGCGGCTTCGCCGCCGCGCTCACGGTGGGCTTGCCACGCGCCGGGGTGCTGCTGCCCGTGCTCGTGCTGCCGATGATCGGGCCGATCGTGATCTTCGGCTCGGGTGCGGCGCGCGCAGCCGCCAACGGCCTGTCCGCAGGGGGTCCGTTATACTTGCTCGGCTCGCTTCTGGTGCTCGGCCTGTGTCTGCTGCCTATCGCCGCCACCGCGGCTCTCCGCAATAGTTTCGACTAGAAAAAACGGCATGTGGACCTGGTTCCATCGACTCGCTTCTCCGCCCGCGTTCTATCGCCTGGCTGATCGCTGGGCGCCGTGGCTCGCGATCGTCTCGGCGCTGCTGATCGGCTATGGCCTGGTCGGCGGCCTCGTGCTCGCGCCCGCCGATTACCAGCAGGGCGAAGCCTTTCGCATCATCTACGTGCACGTGCCGGCCGCATGGCTCTCGCTGTTCGGCTATACCGCGATGGCCTCGGCCGCTTTCGTCGCGATCGTCTGGCGCATCAAGCTCGCCGAATGCGTGGTGGTCTGCGCGGCTCCGGTCGGCGCGAGCTTCACCGCACTCGCGCTCGTTACCGGCATGCTCTGGGGCAAGCCGATGTGGGGCGCCTACTGGGTCTGGGATGCGCGGCTCACGTCCGAACTCGTGCTGCTGTTCCTCTACCTCGGCGTGATCGCGCTGAACCAGTCGTTCCAGGACCCGCGCACCGCGGCTCGCGCCTGCGGCCTGCTCGCGCTCGTCGGCGTGGTCAACGTGCCGATCGTCCATTACTCGGTGGAGTGGTGGAACAGCCTGCACCAGGGCCCGACGGTGTCGAAGATCGGCAAGCCGAGCATCGCCGCCGACATGCTGTGGCCGCTGCTGGCGATGAGCGTGGGCTGCATGACGTTCTTCGCCTGGGCGGTGATCCGGCGCGTGCAGAACGAGTTGCTGCTGCGCGAGCGTCATTCGTCCTGGGTCCGTGAACGCTTGCTGAGCTTCAATGTCTAGCTTTTTCTCCATGGGCGGCTACGCCGCGTACGTCTGGGGCAGCTTCGGCGCGTTCGCGCTGGTGCTGGTCTGGAACCTCGTGACACCCGCCCTGCGCCGTCGCAGCGTGATCCAGCAACTGGCCGAAGGCCAGAGCGAGACAGACGATGACTAAGCGTCAAGGCAGGATGCTGTGGGTGGGCGTGCTGATCGGCGGCATTGCGCTGGCGGCAGTGCTCGGCTTCACGGCCTTCCGCAAGAACATGATGTATTTCTACACGCCGAGCGATCTGGTGGCGCAGAACGCGCCGAAGCATGCGCGGCTGCGTCTGGGCGGTCTCGTCGAGCAGGGCAGCCTGCAGCGTGGCGAAGGCCTGCTAGTGAGCTTCACGCTGGCCGATTGCGCGCAGAAGGTGCAGGTGCGCTACGACGGCATCCTGCCGGATCTGTTCCGCGAGGGTCAGGGCATCGTCGCCACCGGACAGCTCGGCGACGACGGCCAGTTCACGGCCGAGGAAGTGCTCGCCAAGCACGATGAGAACTACATGCCGCCCGAACTTGCCAAGTCGCTGACGACGCCGGACGGCAAGCATTCCTGCGCGCCCTTCAAGTCGGTGCAGTCGGCCGACGCAACCCGCTAGGAGACGGCGATGGCGGAGATCGGTCACTACGCATTGGTGCTCGCGCTGTTCGTGGCGGTCGCGCAGGCGATCCTGCCGGTGATCGGTTACCTGCGCCGCGATGCGCGCCTGCTCGCGATCGGTGCGAGCGGCGCGCAGACGCAGTTTCCGCTCGTGCTGCTGGCCTACGCGATCCTGACGCTGGCCTTCGTGCAGGGCGATTTCTCGCTGCTCTACGTGGCGAGTAACTCGCACTCGAATCTGCCGATCATCTATCGCTTCACCGCGGTCTGGGGCGCGCACGAAGGCTCGCTGCTGCTGTGGGTGCTGATGCTGTCGGGCTGGACCTTCGCCGTGTCGCTGTCGAGCAAGCGCCTGCCGCCCGACATCGCGGCGCTCGTGCTCGCCACGCTCGGGGCGATCGCGGTGGGTTTTCTGCTGTTCCTGCTCACGGTCAGCAATCCCTTCGAGCGCGTGTTCCCGGTGCCGGCCGAAGGTCGCGACCTCAATCCGCTGCTGCAGGATCCCGGCATGATCATCCACCCGCCGACGCTCTACATGGGCTATGTCGGCTGCGCGGTGGCGTTCGCGTTCGCGATCGCGGCGCTGGTGACGGGCAAGCTCGACGTCGCCTGGGCGCGCTGGACGCGGCCGTGGACGACGCTGGCCTGGACCTTCCTGACCATGGGCATCACGCTCGGCTCGTGGTGGGCCTACAACGAACTCGGCTGGGGCGGTTGGTGGTTCTGGGATCCGGTCGAGAACGCCTCGTTCATGCCCTGGCTGATCGGCACCGCGCTGATCCATTCGCTCGCGGTGACCGAAAAGCGCGGCGTGCTCAAGAGCTGGACCGTGCTGCTGGCGATCCTCGCGTTCGCGCTGTCGCTGCTCGGCACCTTCCTCGTGCGTTCGGGCGTGCTGGTTTCCGTGCATGCCTTCGCGACCGATCCGGCGCGCGGCACCTTCATCCTCGTGTTCCTCGGCGCCGTGCTCGGCGGGGCGCTGACGCTGTATGCGATCCGCGCGCACAAGCTCGTTTCCGAGGCCGAAGTGCAGCTGTTCTCGCGCGAAGGCCTGCTGCTGCTCAACAACGTCTTCCTCGTCGCGGCTGGTGCCGCGGTGCTGCTCGGCACGCTGTATCCGCTGATCGCCGACGCGCTGGGCCTCGGCAAGGTCTCGGTCGGCCCCCCGTACTTCAACGCAGTGTTCCTGCCGCTGATGTCGCCGCTGGCCGTGCTCGTCGGCATCTCGGCGCTCGTGGGCTGGAAGCGCGCGAAGTTCGCCGACGTGCTCGCTCGCATCCGCTGGGTGGCGATCGTCGCGATCGTCGCGGGTGGCCTGCTGCCGTTCGTGCTCGAAGGCAGCTGGAACTGGCTCGCGATCGTCGGCTCGGTGTTCGCGGTCTGGGTTCTGGCGGGATCGATGCTCGACGTGCTGCATCGCCTGCGTTCCAAGCGTGACCGGATCGCCGCGCTGCGCTCGATTCCGGCCGGCAGCTGGGGCATGACGCTGGCCCATCTCGGGCTCGGCGTCTGGGTGCTCGGCGTCACCTTCACGAGCCTGTTCAGTGTCGAAAAGGACGTGCGCCTGGCGCCCGGCCAGACGACCGACATCGGCGGCTACGACTTCACGTTCCAGGGCGTGGAGCCGGTGAATGGCTCGAACTACAAGAGCGATACCGGCCGCGTGCTCGTCGAGAAGAATGGCCGGCAGATTGCGCTGCTGACGCCCGAGAAGCGCCTGTATCCATCGCAGCGCAGCGTAATGACCGAGGCCGCCGTCGATCACAACCCGAGGCGCGATCTGTACGTGGCGCTCGGCGAGCCGATCGGCGAGCGGGATTGGGCCCTGCGCTTCTACTACAAGCCGATGATGCGCCTGGTCTGGTTCGGTGGCGTGCTGATGTTCTTCGGCGGGATCATCGCAGCGGGCGACCGACGCTACCGGCTCGAGCGCAAGACCGCCGCTGCAAAGTCCCCCGCAAGCTCCGTGGCGGCCTGAGTCATGCGCTTCGCGATTCCGATTGTCGTGCTGCTCCTGCTGATCGGCTTTCTGGCGATCGGGCTCAAGCACGATCCGCGCGAGATTCCGAGCCCGCTGGTCGGCAAGCCCATGCCCGCGTTCGCGCTGACGAGTCTCGACGGCAGCAAGCCGGTGACGCAGGCCGAGTTGCAGGGCCGGCCGCTGCTCGTGAATTTCTTCGCGAGCTGGTGCGCGGGCTGCCAGGTCGAGCACCCGGTACTCATGAAGCTCTCGCGTGAATACCAAGTCGAAATCGTCGGCCTCGACTACAAGGACACGCAGGCGGACGCAGAACAGTGGCTGCAGCGGCACGGCAACCCGTACCGCTCGGTGATCGCCGATCCGGCGGGGCAGGCCGGGCTCGATTGGGGCGTCTACGGCGTGCCGGAGACTTACGTGATCGGAGCCGACGGCACCGTGCTCTATAAGCACATCGGGCCGGTCACCGAGGACGCCTGGCGCAGCAAGATCGCGCCGCTGCTGCAGACGACGGGCTCACGCTCGTGAGCCGCTGGCGTCTGCTGCTGGTGGGCTGCGGCCTGTTCGCGAGCGCTGCGTTCGCGCAGCAGGATCTGTCGGACCTGAACGCCGATCAGGCCGAGCGCTACGACACGCTGATCCACGAGCTGCGCTGCCTGGTCTGCCAGAACCAGACCATCGCCGATTCGAGCGCTCCGCTGGCCGTCGACCTGCGCGATCAGGTGCACAAGCAGATCGCGTCGGGCCGCAGCGACAAGGAGATTCGCGGCTACCTGACCGATCGCTACGGCGATTTCGTGCTCTACAAGCCGCCGTTCGCCTGGCGCACCGCCATTCTCTGGCTCGGACCGTTCGCGCTCGCGCTCGGCGCGCTGATCGCGGTGCTGAGTTTCACCCGGCGCTCCAAGGCCGGCTCTGCCCAGGTCGCCGCCGATCCCGAGGCCCTCAAGCGGCTGCTCGACGAGGATTCGAAGCGCTCATGAATGTGCTGTATCTGGCGATGGCCGCGCTCACGGTGCTCGCGGCGCTCGGTCTCGCACGGCCGTGGTGGAGGCGCGCGGGCAGCGAAGCCTCCCGGCGCCGCGACGCCAACGTCGCCGCCTACCGTCAGCGACTCGAGGAAATCGACGCCGAAGTCGCCGCCGGCCTGATTCGAGCCGAAGCGGCGGCAGCGCTGCGCGACGAGGCGGGCGCGCGCCTGCTCGACGATGCCTCGGGTCAGGCCGAGGCGCCGCAATCGGCCGCCCCGCTCTGGCGCGGCGCGGTGTTGCTCGGCCTGCTGCTCGCGGTGTGTTCGGCCGGCTATTACGCCTGGTCCGGCTCCTGGCGCACCGCGGCGATGGTCGCCGGTGAGATCGAGCCGCCCAAGCCCGACGTCGACGCGATGCTGGCCCAGCTCGAGCAGCGGCTGCAGCAGAACCCAGACGACGTCGACGGCTGGGCCATGCTCGGGCGTGCGCGCTTCATGCTGCAGCGCTACGCCGGTTCGGCCGAGGCCTACGCCAAGGCCAACGAGCTGACCAGCCAGCGCGAGCCCGAACTGCTCGTCGGCGAGGCCGAGGCGCTCGGCATGGCGGCCGATCGCCAGCTGCAAGGCAGGCCGAGGCAGCTGTTCGAACAGGCGCTCGCGCTCGATCCGAACCAGGCCAAGGCGCTCTGGTACGCCGGCATGGCCGCGCTGCAGGCCGACGACAAGCCGCGCACGGTCGAGCTGTGGACGCGCCTGCGCTCGCAGCCGATGCCCGAAGAGCTCAGCAGCATCCTCGACCAGCAGCTCGCCGAACTCGGAGCCCCGGTTCCGAAGGTGGCCGAATCGCCAGCCGGCGCGGCATCGCCGGCCACACCGTCGGCGGTCGCGCTCGACATAAGCTTGAGCCTCGCCCCCGAACTCGCCTCCAGGCTGCCGGCCGATGGCATCCTGATCGTCTACGCCAAGGCGGCCGCAGGGCCTCCGATGCCGCTGGCGGTCGTACGCCAGCCGCTCGCCGGCTTCCCGGTTCAGGTCCGGCTCGATGACAGCCAGGCCATGATGCCCAACCTCAAGCTGTCATCGTTCGATCACTGGGAAGTGACCGCGCGCGTCGGCAGGAGCGGGCAGGCCAAGGCCGAATCCGGCGATTTGCAAGGGGTGGTACGCGTGGACCGGGCTGCCGCGGCCGGGCCGATCGCATTGACGATCGACTCGGTGGTGCCCTGATCCAGAACCCAATATCGAAGCCTTGTTCCGAGACGGACCCGTCATGATGCAGACGCTGACCCATCTTCCCGACGCTCGCCCGCTGCTGCTCAAGGCGCTGACGACGGCGACCCGCAAGCCGACCGCCGATGCCGTCATTCCGCCGCTGGCGGTCAAGGTCGGCGGAGTGCGCGCCGAGCCGGCGCTGCTCGAGCGCTATCGCGACGTCTGCGGCTTCGCGTCCTCGGAATTCCTGCCGATCACCTATCCGCAGGTGCTCGCGACCTCGCTGCATCTGTGGCTCATGACCCAGCCCGAATTCCCGCTGCCGCTGCTCGGACTGGTGCACCTGCGCAACAAGATCGAGCAGCCCACGGGCGGCCTGCCGGCTGACGGCGTCTACGACGTGGTCGCGAGCGTCGGTCCGGCGCGCAAGTTGCCGCAGGGCCTGATCTTCGACCTCAAGACCGAATTCACCGACGCGGCCGGGCAGGTGGTCTACAACGCCATCACCACGCCGCTCGTGCGTCTCAAGACCGGATTGCAGAAAAACAAGTCGCAGCCCGAGCCGAACACCAGCGGCCTGGCCGATTACCGCGAGGTCCGCGTGCCGGCCGATACCGGCCGTCGCTATGCGGCGGTATCACAGGATTACAACCCGATTCACCTGTTTCCGCTGACCGCCAAGCTGTTCGGCTTCAACCGCGCGATCGCGCACGGCATGTGGTCGGTCGCGCACTGCGCGGCCCTGCTCGAAGCGGACCTGGGCGCCCAGCCGCGCCTGCTGCAGGTGCAGTACAAGGCCCCGTTGCTGCTGCCGAACAAGGCCGTGCTCAAGCGATCGACGGCTGCCGGCTCGCAGGACTTCATGCTGCTGGCCGAACGCGGCGAAAAAGTGTTCCTGACCGGCTCGATTCGCTGACCGGCCCGTGGATGAGGCCGGATCGGGATTTTTCCTGCCGGCTTATCCGCTTATCGAGTCGGGAATATCGGTTTTGGCAATACAGGTTTCATGCTGAATTGCATGCATTGTTCAGCCTAACCTCCTAAACTATCGCCCGCTTCGAGCGGACGGCATGGGGTTTGCTGTTTCGCTCATTCCAAATTTGAAAAGGAGTGAGGCATGCGCATTCGTAAAGCGGTGTTTCCGGTCGCCGGCATGGGAACGCGGTTTCTCCCCGCCACCAAGGCCAGTGCGAAGGAAATGCTGCCGGTCGTCGACAAGCCGCTGATTCAGTACGCGGTGCAGGAGGCGATCAGTGCGGGTGCCGAAGAACTCATCTTCGTCACGGGCCGCTCGAAGAATTCCATCATGGATCACTTCGACAAGGCCTACGAGCTCGAGGCCGAACTGGCCCAGCGCGGCAAGGAAAAGCTGCTGCAGACCGTGCAGGAGATCCTGCCGCCGGGGATCACCTGCATCTTCATCCGCCAGGCCGAAGCCCTCGGCCTTGGCCACGCCGTGCTGTGCGCCTGGCCGGCCGTGGGCGACGAAGACTTCTCGGTGATCCTCGCGGACGACCTCATCGACGGCAAGCTGCGGCCCTGCCTTGCGCAGATGCAGCGCGTCTATCAGGAATACGGCACCAGCGTGATCGCCACGCAGCGCGTACCGAAGGAAGAGATCAGCGGCTACGGCGTCGTCGACGTGCAGCCCGTCGGCCCTGGCCTCGGCGAGATCCGTCGCATCGTCGAAAAGCCCAAGCCCGAAGATGCGCCGTCGAACCTCGCGGTGGTCGGTCGCTACATCCTGACCCCGCGCATCTTCAAGCTGCTCGAGCGCACGCAGCGCGGCGCCGGCGGCGAGATCCAGCTCACGGACGCCATATCGATGATGATCCAGGAGCAAACGGTGCTGGCCTACGAATTCGAAGGCACGCGCTATGACTGCGGTTCCAAGCTCGGTTACCTGAAGGCCAACGTCGAATACGGCCTCAAGCATCCGGAGCTCGCTGAAGATTTCCGCAATTACCTTTCCGAACTCGACGTCAAGAAGCCGGAGAAAGCGGAAAAGACGGCCAAGAAATAAGTCGCACCGCCGTGCGGGCGGCTTGGGTGCCGTCCCTCTCTCTGCCGCGATCCCTCAGGCGGCACTCCAGCTCCGCACGGTGTCCCTCGTAGCCCTTACGCAGAGCATCGCGGCAGCCAATTAAAAATGAGCGGTAGCAAATATCAGAGTTTCGTTGGTTCCTCCTCCATCCAGGGAGGCAACGCGACCTACGTCGAAGCGTATTACGAGCAGTTCCTCGAAGACCCGGAATCGGTCGATCCGTCCTGGCGCGCGTATTTCCGCTCGATCCAGGACCAGAGCGTGCAGCGCGAGGTGGCGCACAGCGATGTGCTGGCGCGCTTCGAGCGCATCGCCCGCGACAAGAAACCCGGTGCGGTCACGGTATCGCAGGAAAGCTTCGACGCCCGCGCGGCCGAGAAGCAGGGTGCGGTGCTGCGCCTGCTGAACTACTACCGCGTTCGCGGTCATCAGGCCGCCAAGCTCGATCCGCTCGGTATCGCTCCGCAGGTGCTGATCCCGGATCTCGATCCGGCCTTCCACGGCCTCGACGCCGCGGACATGGATACGGTGTTCAACACCGGCTCGCTCATGCACGACGGCGGCGACCGCCTGCCGCTGCGCGAGATCATCCGCATCCTCAAGAACGTGTACACGGACACCATCGGTGCCGAGTACATGTACATCACCGAGACGGCGCAGAAGCGCTGGATCCAGAAGCGTCTCGAAGGCGCGGCGTTCAAGCCTAAGGTGGCTCCCGAAGCCAAGCGCGAACTGCTCAAGCAGCTCGTCGCGGCCGAAGGCATCGAGCGCTACCTGCACAACAAGTACGTCGGCCAGAAGCGCTTCTCGCTCGAAGGCGGTGACGCACTGATTCCGGCGATGGACGAGATCCTGCGTGGCGCCGCGGCGCGCGACGTGGAAGAAGTCATGATCGGCATGGCCCACCGCGGCCGCCTGAACGTGCTGATCAACGTGCTCGGCAAGTCCCCCAAGGACCTGTTCGCCGAATTCGAGGGCAAGTACTCGGTCGATGCGCTGTCGCGCGCCGGCGACGTGAAGTACCACATGGGCTTCTCGACCGACGTCGAAGTGTCGGGCAAGCGCCTGCACCTGGTGCTCGCGTTCAACCCCTCGCACCTCGAAATCGTCAACCCGGTGGTGGAAGGCTCGGTCAAGGCGCGCCAGGTTCGCCGTCACGACGACATCGGCGCCCGTGCGGTGCCGGTGCTGATCCACGGTGACGCCGCGTTCGCGGGCCAGGGCGTGGTGATGGAGACCATGCAGCTGTCGCAGTCGAAGGGCTATGCGACCGGCGGCACGGTGCACATCATCGTCAACAACCAGATCGGCTTCACCACGCCGAACCCGATCGAAGCCAATCCGAGCCACGAGGCGCGCACGAGCCGCTACTGCACGGACATCGCCAAGATGTTCGAGGCGCCCGTGTTCCACGTGAACGGCGACGATCCCGAAGCGGTGGTGTTCGTCACGCGTCTGGCGATGGACTTCCGCAACGAATTCCACAAGGACGTCATCATCGACATCTGCTGTTATCGCCGGCTCGGCCACAACGAGGCCGACGAGCCGAGCGTGACGAGCCCGATGATGTACGAGGCGGTCAAGAAGCATCCGACCACCATGACGCTCTACACGCGCAAGCTCGAAGAGGAAGGCGCGATCGCCAAGGGCGAGGGCGCGGACCTGGTCAAGGCCTACCGCGAAGGCCTCGACAAGGGCGAGAACATCGTCCGCACCACGCTCGGCCTGGTCGGCAACAAGCACACGGTCAACTGGTCGAACTACACCAAGGGCAACTGGGACGACGCGGCCGATACCTCGGTGAGCCTCGAAACCCTGCGCACGATGTACGAGCGCGTGTCCAAGCTGCCCGAGACCTTCACGCTGCACAACCGCGTGCAGAAGATCTACGACGACCG
This sequence comes from Hydrocarboniphaga sp. FW305-C-57, assembly GCF_058783045.1. Lineage (NCBI taxonomy): Bacteria > Pseudomonadati > Pseudomonadota > Gammaproteobacteria > Nevskiales > Nevskiaceae > Hydrocarboniphaga > Hydrocarboniphaga sp. FW305-C-57. The sequence continues at coordinate 171,728 of NZ_JBYSYG010000006.1, forward strand.
CAACAAGATGGCGGCCGGCGAACTCGCGATGGACTGGGGCTTCGCCGAGACCATGGCCTACGCCACGCTCGTCAACGAAGGCTTCGCGGTCCGCCTGTGCGGCCAGGACGCGCGTCGCGGCACCTTCTTCCATCGTCACGCCACCGTGCATGACGCCCGGAACGGCGAGAACTTCACGCCGCTGCGCCATCTCGACCAGGACAAGTACAAGTTCGTCGTCAACGATACGCTGCTGTCCGAAGAAGCCGTGCTCGGTTTCGAATACGGCTACTCGACGGCCGAGCCGAACACGCTGGTGATCTGGGAAGCGCAGTTCGGCGACTTCGCCAACGGCGCCCAGGTGGTGTTCGACCAGTTCATCTCGAGCGGCCAGGCCAAGTGGGGCCGCGCCTGCGGCCTCGCGGTGTTCCTGCCGCACGGCTACGAAGGCCAGGGTCCGGAGCATTCCTCGGGCCGTCTGGAACGCTGGCTGCAGCTGTCGGCCGGCAACAACCAGCAGGTCTGCGTGCCGTCCACGCCGGCGCAGATGTTCCACATGCTGCGTCGCCAGATGAAGCGCGGCCTGCGCCTGCCGCTGATCGTGATGACGCCGAAGTCGCTGCTGCGCCACCCGCTGTCGGTGTCGACGCTCGACGATCTCACCAAGGGTCGCTTCCAGACCATCATCAGCGACAACGATGTCGACGCCGCGCAGGTCAAGCGCATCGTGTTCTGCTCGGGCAAGGTCTACTTCGACCTGTACCAGGCCCGCCTCAAGCAGGAGATCAAGGACGTGGCGCTCGTGCGTATCGAGCAGCTCTATCCGTTCCCGCGCGACGCCTACGAGGCCGCCCTGGCGCAGTTCCCGAACGCCAAGGACGTGGTCTGGTGCCAGGAAGAGCCCGAGAACCAGGGCGCCTGGTATCAGATCAAGCATCGCCTCGGCGCCTATCTGAAGCCGCAGCACAAGCTGCTGTACGTCACGCGCGACGGCAACTCGACGACGGCGGTCGGCTACCTGAAGGTGCACAACAAGGAACAGGAGGCCGTCATCAACGGCGCCCTCACCGGAGGCAAGCCGGCCAACTAAAGGCCGGCTTCCGCCGCGACAACGTATTCAACGGAAAAAAGTAAGTTCCCTTTCGGAGACAAGATGAGTATTGAGATCAAAGTGCCTGCGCTGCCGGAGTCGGTGTCGTCCGCGACTCTGTCGGCTTGGCACGTGAAGGCTGGAGAGCCGGTCAAGCGTGAGCAGAACCTCGTCGATCTGGAGACGGACAAGGTCATGCTCGAAGTGCCGTCGACGGTCGACGGCATCCTCAAGGAAATCCGCATCCAGCCGGGCGCGACGGTCAATGCCGGCGACGTCATCGGCATCATCGAAGAAGGCGCCAGCGCCGCCGGCCCGAAGGCCGACGAGCCGCAGGTCATGGCCAAGAACGAGGCCAAGGCTTCGCAGCCGACCTCGACCACCACGCCGGCTCCGGCGACCAATGGCGGTGGTGACGAACAGCAGGGTCCGGCCGTGCGCAAGCTGCTCGCCGAGCTCGGCCTGTCGGCCGCGCAGATCACCGGCACCGGCAAGGGCGGTCGCCTGACCGTCGAAGACGTCAAGGCCTTCGCGGCCAAGCCCGCGCCCGCCGCGGCTCCGGCCGCCAAGGTCGAGGCGCCGAAACCGGCCGCCGGCGCCCGCGAGGAGCAGCGCGTGCCGATGACGCGCATCCGCGCGCGCATCGCCGAGCGCCTGAAGGAATCGCAGAACACCGCGGCCATGCTGACCACTTTCAACGAAGTGGACCTCAAGGCCGTCAACGATCTGCGCGCCAAGTTCAAGGACAGCTTCGAGAAGACCCACGGCACCAAGCTCGGCTTCATGAGCTTCTTCGTCAAGGCCAGCATCGAGGCGCTCAAGAAGTTCCCGCTCGTCAACGCCTCGATCGACGGCAACGACATCGTCTACCACGCCTACTACGACATCGGCGTCGCCGTTTCGTCCGAGCGTGGCCTGGTCGTGCCGATCCTGCGCGATGCCGATGCGCTGTCGTTCGCGGAGATCGAGAAGACCATCGGCGAGCTTGGCGCCAAGGCCAAGACCAACAAGCTGACGATGGAAGACCTCACCGGCGGCACCTTCTCGATCACCAACGGCGGCATCTTCGGCTCGATGATGTCGACGCCGATCCTGAACCCGCCGCAGGCCGCGATCCTCGGCATGCACGGCATCTTCGATCGTCCGGTCGTGGTCAAGGGCGAGATCGTGATCCGCCCGATGATGTACATCGCGCTGACCTACGATCACCGCATCATCGACGGCCGCGACGCCGTGCTGTTCCTCAAGAGCATCAAGGACAGCCTCGAAGACCCGAGCCGTCTGCTGCTGCAGCTCTGATCGCCGCCGCTGCATTGCATTGATGCACGAAAAAGCCCGCGCAAGCGGGCTTTTTCGTGGGCGCCGTCCAGCGACGGTTCGGTGGCGAGCGATCAGGCTAGAGGCAAACAAAGGGAGCCGATGATGAGATTCATGATGTCTTTGCTGGCTTGCGTCCTGCTGTGCGCCTGCGCGGCGCAAAACTACGAGGGCGCCAAGAAGAGCCTGTCGACCCAGCAGCGGTCGTTCGTCGCCGCGATGCCGGCCTCGACAGCCTTGCGCGCGATCATCGAGGGCGCCGGCAAGTGCGCGCCAGGCGAGGGCGCGAACCTGATCCAGGAACGCCGTCTGGCCAAGGACGGCTTCGACGAGATCAGCCTCGTCACGCGCGATGGCAATTCGGCCGTGCTGCTCGCCGCGATCGAGATCTCGCCGCTCGACACCAAGACCACGCGCGTCAACGTGATCTGGAATCGCTGGCGCTGGAAGCACGACGAGCATCTCGTCGAGAAGTGGTCGCAGGGCTTCGCGGTCTGTTCGCTCTGAGCGTCGCTCCGGAACGATGGCCTACTGGTAACCGTCCTCGCGCCAGGTATTGCCGTCGCGCGTGATCAGCGTGTTCGACGCGGTCGGGCCCCAGGTGCCGGCGGCGTAGCTCCTGGGCGATTCGCCGAGCGCATCCCAGCCGTCGCGGATCGGGTCGATCCAGCGCCAGGCGGCGTCGAGCTCGTCGCGGCGCATGAACAGCGTGAGCTTGCCGAGGATCACGTCCATGAGCAGGCGCTCGTAGGCGTCCCACTGGCGCGTCTTGAACTCCTGCTTGAAGTCGAGATTCAAGTCCACCGGCCGCACTTTCATTTCCGCGCCGGGCACTTTGACCATCAGATACAGCATCACTTCTTCGTCGGGCTGCAGGCGGATGACGAGGCGATTGCCCTCGCTCGCCGAGCTCGGCAGGATCGCGTGCGGAACCGGCCGGAAGTTCACGACGATCTCGGCCATGCGTTCCTGCATACGCTTGCCCGTGCGCAGGTAGAACGGCACGCCGGACCAGCGCCAGTTGTCGAGCTCGGCCTTGATCGCGACGAAGGTTTCGGTGTGGCTGTCGGGCGGAATGTCGTCCTCTTCGAGATAGCCGCGCACGGCCGCGCCGTCGATCGCGCCGGCGCGATACTGGCCACGCACGGTCTTGGCCTTGATGCAGTCGAGCGTGATCGGGCGCAGGGCGCGCAGCACCTTGAGCTTCTCGTCGCGCACCGCGTCGGGATCGATGCTCGAAGGCGGCTCCATCGCCAGGATGCAGAGCAGCTGCAGCAGGTGGTTCTGCACCATGTCGCGCAGGGCGCCGTAGCGATCGTAGTACTCGCCGCGCCCTTCGACGCCGACCGTCTCGGCGATCGTGATCTGCACGTCCTGCACATTCGAGCGCCGCCACAGCGGCTCGAAGATCGCATTGCCGAAGCGCAGCGCGATGAGGTTCTGCACGGTCTCCTTGCCGAGGTAGTGATCGATGCGATAGATCTGCCGCTCTTCGAAGATTCTGGCGACGGCCTCGTTGATCTCGTAGCTCGAAGCCCGATCGCGTCCGAGCGGCTTCTCGAGCACGACGCGCGTCTGCGGCGTCACGAGCTGGTGGGCCGCCAGATTCGTGCAGATCTGAGCGAACAGGCTCGCGGCCGTCGACAGGTAGAACACGCGCACGCGATCGTTCGAACTCTGCAGACGGCGCGCGAGTTCGGCGTAGCCTTCAGGCTGGGTGCCGTCGAGGCGCAGATACTCCAGGTGCGCGGTGAACGCGGTCCAGGCCCGTTCGTCGAAGTCGCCGCCCGGAATGAACTGCCGGCAGTGCTCGCTGACGAGGTTCAGGTACTGCTCGCGGCTCAGGTCCTGACGCGCCACTCCGATGATGCGCCAGCCCTGCGTATGCTGGCTGTCGCGGAAGCGGTTGTAGAGCGCGGGCAGCAGTTTGCGCATGGCGAGATCGCCGGTGCCGCCGAAGAAGATCAGGTCGAACTCCTGCAAAGCGGTACCGACGGATTTGGCTTCCTGCATAATACCCTCTATGAAAACGTTTTCACGATCTGCACAGTGTGCGCCCAAATGGTCCTTCGATGCGAGTCGAAAGAGTGTTTTGGGCTCCTCCGTTTGCAGCCATTGCGGGTTCCCGGGCCAGCATCGTCGCTGGCTCAGCTTTTGCCAGTCCATTCAAATGGACAGGGAGATGTCATGAAGCAAGTCGAGTTGCACCCAACCGTCGCTGCGGTTACGCAACGCATTCGCGCACGCAGCGAAACTACGCGCAAAGCCTATCTCGGTCGCATGCACGCCGCGCGACAGAAGGGCACGGTGCGCTCGCACATGCCGTGTACCAACCTCGCGCACGCCTTCGCGGCCTTCGGCGACGACGACAAGCAGACCTTGCGCCAGGCGCGCTGGCCGAGCATCGGTATCGTCTCGGCCTACAACGACATGCTGTCGGCGCACCAACCGCTCGAGCATTTTCCGGCGCTGATCAAGCAGGCCGCGCGCGAGGCCGGTGCGGTCGCGCAGTTCGCGGGCGGCGTGCCGGCGATGTGCGACGGCGTCACCCAGGGTGAGCCCGGCATGGAGCTGTCGCTGTTCTCGCGCGACGTCATCGCCATGTCGACCGGCGTCGCGCTGTCGCACAACAGTTTCGATGCGGTGCTCTGCTTGGGCGTCTGCGACAAGATCGTGCCGGGCCTGCTGATCGGGGCGCTCGCGTTCGGCCATCTGCCGGTGATCTTCGTGCCGGCCGGGCCGATGACCTCGGGCATCTCGAACGAGGAGAAGGCCAAGGTTCGCCAGCTGTTCGCTCAGGGCAAGGTCGATCGCGAGGCCCTGCTCGAATCCGAAGCGCGTTCGTATCACGGCCCCGGCACCTGCACGTTCTACGGCACCGCGAATTCGAACCAGATGCTCATGGAGATCATGGGCGTGCACCTGCCGGGCACGGCTTTCGTCAATCCGTACACGCCGCTGCGCGAAGCGCTCACGCGCCAGGCCGCGAAGCAGGCTGCGAGCATCACCGCGCTCGGCAGCGACTACCGGCCGCTCTGCGAGGTGATCGACGAGAAGGCCATCGTCAACGGCATCATCGGCTTGCATGCGACGGGCGGTTCGACCAACCACACGATCCATCTCGTGGCGATGGCGCGCGCGGCCGGCGTGCTGATCAACTGGGACGACTTCGCCGACCTGTCGGCGGTGATTCCGCTGCTCGCCAAGGTCTACCCGAACGGCAAGGCCGACGTGAATCACTTCCACGCCGCGGGCGGCATGGGCTACCTGATCGGCCAACTGCTCGATGCGGGCCTGCTGCACGAGGACGTCAACACCGTGGTCGGTCGTGGCTTGCGCCGCTATGCGCAGGAGCCCAAGCTCGTCGACGGCCAGCTGCGCTGGCAGGACGCGCCGACCGCGAGCCTCGACGAGAACGTGCTGCGTCCGGCTGCGAATCCGTTCAGCCCCGAAGGCGGCTTGCGGCTGCTCACGGGCAATCTCGGTCGAGCGGTGATCAAGGTATCGGCGGTCAAGCCCGAGCATCGCATCGTCGAGGCGCCCGCGATCGTCTTCAACGATCAGGAGGAAGTGCAGGCCGCGTTCAAGCGCGGCGAGCTGCGGCGCGATTTCATCGCCGTCGTGCGCTATCAGGGCCCGCGCGCGAACGGCATGCCGGAGTTGCACAAGCTCACGCCGACGCTCGGCGTGCTGCAGGACGAGGGCTTTCATGTCGCGCTGGTGACCGACGGCCGCATGTCGGGCGCTTCGGGCAAGGTGCCCGCGGCGATCCACGTGACGCCCGAATGCCTGTCGGGCGGGCCGCTCGCGCTCGTTCGCAATGGCGACATCCTGCGGCTCGACGCCGAAACCGGCGAGCTGTTCGTGCGCGTCGCGGCCGAGGAATGGAACAGCCGCAGGATCGAGCCCGTCGATCTGTCGCATAACGAGTACGGCACCGGCCGCGAACTGTTCTTCAACGCGCGCCTGCACGCGGGCGGAGCCGAGCAGGGCGCGATGATGTACGCGCCTTACGATGACGTCTCGGCACCCATGCCAGTCGCCGTCGCAGCCCACACCCACGCCTGAGGAACGCGAGCAATGACTATCGACGAGATCTTCGCCGCCGGCCCGGTGATTCCGGTCATCGTGATCCAGCGCCTGGAATCGGCCGTGGGCCTAGCGCGAGCGCTCGTCGACGGCGGCGTGCACGTGCTCGAAGTGACGATGCGCACGCCCGTCGCGCTCGATGCGATGCGCGCGATGCGCGATGCGGTTCCTGAGGCCATCGTCGGCGCCGGCACGATCACCAGTCCCGCTGATTTGAACAAGGCGATCGCCGCAGGCGCGCAGTTCGGCGTGAGCCCGGGCGCGACGCCGTCGCTGCTGTCCGCGATCCGGGATTCGGGCCTGCCGTTCCTGCCCGGCGCGATGACGCCGTCGGACGTGATGCTGCGTCGTGATGCGGGCTTCACGGCGATGAAGCTGTTTCCGGCGCAGCAGGCCGGTGGCATCGGCATGCTCAAGGCGCTCGGCAGCGTCTTCGCCGACGTGCGCTTCTGCCCCACTGGCGGTATCGACGCGGCGACGGCGCCGCAGTTTCTCGCGCTGCCGAACGTGGCTTGCGTCGGCGGCTCATGGATCGTGCCGAACGATCTGGTCGCCGCCGGGCGCTGGAGCGAGATCACCGCCCTGGCTCGACAGGCGAGTGCGCTGCGAACCACCTGACGACGTCGCAGTTGCGATCGGACACCACAAACGAAAAGGCCGCCGATGAACCCGGCGGCCTTTTTCACTTCGGGACGACTACTGCTGCTCGAAGGCGGACTCGACGTCCTCCTGCGTGAGCAGGCGGATCGGCACCGATTTAGCGCCCCAGATTTCGTCGCAGTACTGCAGGATGGTGCGATCGGACGAGAACTTGCCCGAACGCGCGCTGTTGAGGATGGCCATGCGCGTCCAGCGATCGGCATTGCGATAGACGCGTGCGACTTCGTCCTGGCAGGCGACGTAGGAATCGAAGTCGGCGAGCAAAAAGTACGGATCGTGATAGAGCAGGTTGTCGACCAGCGGCTTGAACAGGCTCGCGTCTCCGCGCGAAAAGAAGCCGCTCGCGATCAGGTCGATGACTTCGCGTAGCGAATCGCTGCGCTGGTAATACTCCATGGGCCGGTAGCCGCTCGCGCCGAGCGCGTAGACCTCGGGCGTCGACAGGCCGAACTGGAAGAAATTCTCGGCGCCGACTTCCTGCTGGATTTCGATGTTGGCGCCATCCATCGTGCCGATCGTCAGCGCACCGTTCATCTGGAACTTCATGTTGCCGGTGCCCGAGGCCTCCTTGCCGGCGGTGCTGATCTGCTCGGACAGATCGGCGGCCGGATAGATGCGCTGGCCGTTGGTGACCGAGAAGTTCGGCATGAACACGACCTTGAGCCGGTCGCGCACGGCCGGATCGACGTTGACGACGTCGCCGATCGCAGTGATGAGCTTGATCATGAGCTTGGCCATGAAATAGCCCGGCGCCGCCTTGCCGCCGAAGATGAACGTGCGCGGCGTCAGATCGATGTTCGGGTTGGCCTTGATGCGCAGATACAGCGCGATGATGTGCAGCGCGGCCAGATGCTGGCGCTTGTACTCGTGGATGCGCTTGACCTGTACGTCGAAGATCGAATCCGGGTTGATCGAAATCCCAAGCCGTCGCGTGATGTGCGCAGCGAGATCGACCTTGTTGTCGCGCTTGACCTTGGCCCAGCGCAAGCGAAAGTCCGCATTCTCGATATGCGATTCGAGCCCTCGCAGCTGGCCCAGATCCTTGATCCAGCCTTCGCCGAGCGTCTCGCTGATCAGCGCGGTGAGCCGTGGATTGGCGAGCACGATCCAGCGGCGTGGGGTGACACCGTTGGTCTTGTTGCTGAACTTTTCGGGCCAGAGTTCGTAGAAATCCTTGAGCACGTCCTGCTTGAGCAGCTCGGTGTGCAGATCGGCCACGCCGTTGATCGCGTGGCTGCCGGCGCAGGCGAGGTTGGCCATGCGGACGTAGCGCGGCCCCTGCTCGTCGATCAGCGACATGCGGGCCAGGCGCTGCTCGTCGCCGAAGAAACGCAGGCGCACCTGGTCGAGGAAGCGCGCATTGATCTCGTAGATGATCTCGAGATGTCGCGGCAGCACGCGCTGGAACAGCGGCAACGACCAGCGCTCGAGCGCTTCGGGCATCAGCGTGTGGTTGGTATATCCAAAACTCTTGCAGGTGATATCCCAGGCCGTATCCCAGGCCAGCAGATGTTCGTCGACGAGTAGGCGCATGAGCTCGGCGACGCCGATGGCCGGATGCGTGTCGTTGAGCTGCACCGCGAACTTCTCGTGGAAGCGCTCGACCGGAACGCCCTGGATTCTGAGGATGCGCAGCATGTCCTGCAGCGAGGCGGAGACGAAGAAGTACTGCTGCTGCAGGCGCAGCTCCTTGCCGGCTTCCTGCTCGTCGTTCGGATAGAGCACCTTCGATAGGTTCTCGGAGACGATCTTCTGCGTCACCGCGCCGGCGTAATCGCCGCGGTTGAACTGGCCGAAGTCGAACGATTCGGGCGCCTCGGCCTTCCACAGGCGCAGCGTGTTCGCGGTGTTGACGTGATAGCCGAGGATCGGCGTGTCGTGCGGAACGCCGAGGACGACGCGCGCGGGCAGCCAGCGCACGCGCAGGCGTTGCTGCTCGTCGACGTACTGCTCGGTGTGTCCGCCGAAACGGATCTCCACGGTCCACTCGGGGCGCGCGATCTCCCAGGGATTGCCGTAGCGCAGCCACTTGTCGGTCTTTTCGGCCTGCCAGCCGTCGACGAGGGTCTGGTGGAAGATGCCGTATTCGTAGCGAATGCCGTAGCCGAGCGCCGGCACTTCGAGCGTGGCGAGCGAATCGATGAAGCAGGCCGCTAGGCGGCCCAGGCCGCCGTTGCCGAGCCCGGGCTCTTCTTCCTGATACAGCAGGTCTTCGAGATCGAGTCCGAGTTCGGCAACCATCGTCGCCGTCTCGTCGTAGATGCCCAGGTTGACCAGGTTGTTGCCCAGGTGCGGGCCCATCAGGAATTCGGCCGACAGATAGCAAACCGTACGCGACGCCTGCGAGGTGTAGGCCGATGCGGTGCTGATCCAGCGCTGCATCAGGCGATCGCGCACCGTGTGGGCGAGGGCCAGATAGTAGTCGGCGTTGTTCGCGAGCTTCGGAAACTTGCCCTGTACGTAGAGCAGGTTGTCGAGGAAGGAACGACGCAGATCCCGTATATCGAGGGAGGCGCGCTCACTTGCACGACGTTCGGTGTTCGTCATTCTGCAGACTCCGTTCTGGTTCTTGAATGCGCGTGATCGCAAATTCCGTGCGCGCTCGAACCCTGCGCCCGGCCATCTACTGGGGTTACAATATTCGCATCACCGAGAGAGAGAAAGATGAGCGAAAACTACGATGTAATCGTGATTGGTGGCGGTCCGGCCGGTTATCCCGCTGCGATCCGCGCCGCGCAGCTGGGCCTCAAGACGGTGTGCATCGACGCCTGGCTCAACAAGGACGATTCGCCTGCTTTCGGCGGCACCTGCTTGAACGCCGGCTGCATTCCGTCCAAGGCACTGCTCGAATCGTCCGAACTCGTGCATCGTGCACAGCACGAGTTCGAGAAACATGGCATCAGCACGGGCGAGGTCGCCTTCGACCTGAGCAAGATGCAGGCCCGCAAGACCAAGATTTCGCGTGACCTCACCGGCGGCATCAAGGCGCTGTTCCAGGCCAACAAGGTCACCGGCCTGTTCGGCTTCGGCAAGCTGCTCGGCGACGGCAAGGTCGAGTTCAAGGGCCACGATGGCAAGACCCAGGAACTGGTCGGCAAGCACGTCGTCATCGCCACCGGCTCGGCGCCCGTGAACCTCAAGATCGCGGCCTTCGACAACGACAAGATCGTCGATTCCTGGGGCGCGCTCGATTTCACCGAAGTGCCGAAGCGCCTCGGCGTGATCGGCGCCGGCGTGATCGGCACCGAACTCGGCAGCGTCTGGGCGCGCCTCGGCGCCAAGACCGTCATCATCGAAGCGCTGCCGACCTTCCTGCCGATGGTCGACCAGGCCATCGCCAAGGAAACCCTCAAGCACCTGACCAAGCAGGGCCTCGACATCCGCCTCGGCGCCAAGGTGGCCGGGGCCAAGGTCGAGGGCGATGCCGTGGTCGTCGAGTACGAACAGGGCGGCGAGAAGAAGACCGAGACCTTCGACAAGCTCGTCGTCGCGGTGGGCCGCAAGCCCTACACCGATGGCGTCAACGCGCAGGGCATCGGCGTGGCGTTCGACGAGCGCGGCTTCGTCAAGGTCGATGGTCACTACAAGACCAACGTGCCCGGCGTCTACGCGATCGGCGACGTGATCGGCGGCGCGATGCTCGCGCACAAGGCGATCGAGGAAGGCGTGGCCCTGGCCGAGCAGATCGCCGGTCACCACACGCAGGTCAACTACAACGCGATTCCGTCGGTCATCTACACGGCGCCCGAAGTTTCCTGGGTCGGACTGTCCGAGGAAGCGGCCAAGGCGGCCGGCTTCGAGGTCAAGACCGGCACGGGCTCGTTCGTGTCCTCGGGCCGCGCCAAGGCGATGGAACAGGCTGCCGGCACCGTCAAGGTGATCGCTGACGTCAAGACCGATCGCATCCTCGGCGTGCACATGGTGGGTCCGTTCGCCTCCGAGCTGATCGCCGAATCGGTGCTGGCGCTCGAATACTCGGCCACGGTCGAAGACCTCGCGCTGACCATGCATGGCCACCCGACGCTCGCGGAGACCTTCCACGACGCCATCCTGTCGGTCGACGGTCGCGCGATTCACGGCATCAACAAGCCGCGCAAGTAAGCGCGGCTCCCAATACCGGAAGCCGCGGCACGGGTTCCGTGCCGGTTGCCGCGGCCCCGGAATACACGATCAGGAGAGAGAATGAAGCTGCTCAAAATGCTGGTACCGGCCCTTTTGCTGGGCGGTGCGGCCCTGCCGGCCCAGTCGGCGTCGCTCGACTTGAACCTCAACGACGAGGCGGTGCGCGGTGAATTCAGCGGCGCGCTGTCGAGCCTGTTCTCGACGAGCGCCGAAGGCCAGTACCAGCTCGGTGCTCTCTACAGCGACGACGAGAATCTCGACCTGACGCAGCTCCATGCGGGGCTGCTCGCCACCGGCGATACCGGGGCGCAGGAAGTGCGGGCCACCGCCGGTCTCGGCCTGCGCGGCCAATACGTCGACGCTCGCGGTGGCGACGGTGGCGGCGTCGCCCTCGGCGGCCAGTTCGACATCCGCCTCGCGGGCTTCGAACGCCTGGGCCTGCAGGGCTATTTCTGGTACTCGCCCAAGGTGCTGAGCTTCGGCGATATCGAGGATCAGTCCGAGTGGTCGCTGTCCGCGGATTACCAGATCCTGCGCAACGCCTCGGTTTACGTGGGCTATCGCCAGCTGCGCATCGACCCCGAGAACGGCCACGCCTTCGATGCGGACGACGGTTTCCACCTCGGCTTCCGGTTCAAGTTCTAACTCTAATCTCGGGCCAAGCTCTAAACTTCCGGCCCAACGCTTCTGCCGAGAGTCTTGTCATGGGTCGTGGTCCGAGTATCGAAGGTCGCAAGAACGCGGCCGATGCCGTCAAAGCCAAGGTCTTCACCAAGCTGATCCGCGAGATCAGCCTGGCGGTGCGCGCCTCGGGGCCCGACCCGGCAGGTAATCCGCGCCTGCGTCTGGCCGTGTCGAGGGCGCTCGACGTCAACATGACCAAGGACAAGATCGAGACCGCGATCAAGCGCGCGAGCGGCGAAGGCGCCGATGCCCAGCAGGAAGTTCGCTACGAAGGCTACGGCCCGGGCGGCATCGCGGTGATCGTCGACTGCGTGACCGACAACCCGACGCGCACGGTCGCCGACGTGCGCCACGCGTTCTCCAAGCACGGCGGCAACATGGGCACGAGCGGCTCGGTGGCCTTCCAGTTCGCCGAAGCCGGCCAGCTCTGGTTCGACGTCAGCGCCAATCCGGAGCTCGAGGAGAAGATTCTCGAAGTCGCGCTCGAAGCCGGTGCGGACGACGTGCAGACCGACGGCGGCTGGTGCGAAGTCGTGACCCAGCCCGATGCCTTCGAAGCGGTCAAGAAGGCGCTCGTCGATGCCAAGCTCGAACCGGCGCAGGCGCGCGTGACCCAGCGGCCGTCGAACCGCGTGGCCGTCGAAGGCGAGGCGGCGGAAACGCTGCAGAAGCTCATCGATCGCCTCGAAGAGCTCGACGACACCCAAGAGGTCTATCACAACGCCGAACTGCCGGCCTGACCGGGCGAGGCAGGCCCATGGCCGCGAAAGTCCGCATCCTCGGCATCGATCCGGGGTCGCGCAAGACCGGCTACGGCATCATCGAGACCAGCGGCCATCGCAGCGTGCACATCGCGAACGGCTGCCTGTCGCTCGGCGACGGTGAGCTCGCCCCGCGCCTGCTCAAGATCCTGCGTGGGCTCACCGAGATCATCGAGGAGTACGCGCCTGCGGAGGTCGCGATCGAAGAAACCTTCGTCAACCGCGCCAATGCCGCGAGTGCGCTCGTGCTCGGCCAGGCGCGCGGCGCGGCGATCTGCGCGATCGCCGGTTCCGGCGTGCCGATGGCCGAATACGCCGCGGCCCAGGTCAAGGTCGCCATCGCGGGCAATGGCCGCGCCGAGAAGCAGCAGGTGCAGCACATGGTCAAGGTGCTGCTGAACCTGCAGGACAAGCTGACGGCCGACGCCTCTGACGCGCTCGCGGTCGCGCTCACGCATGCGCATGTGCGCGGCACGCGCGTGAAGACCGGCATCGCGCTCAACAAGGCCTGGGGCTGAGTCCGGCGGCTCGACGCGTCGCGGTCAGGCCGTCGCCATCGAGCTTGTTCCCACGCAGCCAAACCCGAATACTGCCGCCATGATCGGACGCCTGACCGGAAAGCTCGTCTTAAAACAGCCGCCTTTGCTCGTGCTCGACGTCGGCGGCGTCGGCTACGAGGTCGAGGCGCCGATGTCGACCTTCTACAAGCTGCCGGCACTCGGCGAGACGGTGACGCTGCAGACGCACCTGACCGTGCGCGAGGACGCACACCTGCTGTTCGGCTTCGGCAGCAGCGTCGAGAAGGCGCTGTTCCGCGAGCTCATCAAGATTTCAGGCGTCGGCCCCAAGCTCGCGCTGTCACTGCTGTCGGGCATCAGCGTCGAGGATTTCTGGAGCACCGTGCGCGCCGGCGAAGTGGCCCGGCTGACCAAGGTGCCGGGCGTCGGCAAGAAGACCGCCGAGCGTCTCGTCGTGGAAATGCGCGACAAGGCCGGTGGCGGCGATGCGGGCAGTTTCGGGTTGCCGGGCGCGGTGACGGCCGAAGCGGGCAGCCCGCTGCAGGAGGCCAAGGCGGCGCTCGTCGCGCTCGGCTACAAGCCGGCCGAGATCCAGCGCTTCACCGATGCCGTCCACAAGGACGGCATGAGCACCGAACAGATCATCCAGGAAGCGCTGCGCCGTGCCGTCCGCTAAGCCAAGCTCCGACCGCGCCGTTTCCGCGAGCGTCGGCGGCTCCGACGAGGAGCGCATCGAGCGCGCGATCCGCCCGCATCGGCTCGCGGACTATGTCGGCCAGCCGGTGGTTCGCGAGCAGATGAGCATTTCGATCGAGGCCGCCCGCCGTCGCAACGAAGCGCTCGACCACGTACTGATCTTCGGCCCGCCGGGCCTCGGCAAGACCACGCTCGCGCACATCCTGGCCGAGGAAATGGGCGTGAACCTGCGCCAGACCTCCGGCCCGGTGCTCGAACGCGCCGGCGATCTGGCCGCGTTGCTGACCAACCTCGAGCCGCGCGATCTGCTGTTCGTCGACGAAATCCATCGGCTGTCGCCGGTCGTCGAGGAAGTGCTGTATCCGGCGATGGAGGATTACCAGCTCGACATCATGATCGGCGAGGGCCCGGCGGCGCGTTCGATCCGGCTCGATCTGCCGCCGTTCACGCTGGTCGGCGCGACCACTCGCGCCGGTGCACTGACGAGCCCGCTGCGCGATCGTTTCGGCATCGTGCAGCGACTCGAGTTCTATTCGGTCGAGGATCTCGCGAGCATCGTCGAGCGCTCGGCCGGCATTCTGAAGGCGCCGATGGAAGACGGCGGCGCACACGAAATTGCGCGCCGTTCGCGCGGCACCCCGCGCATCGCCAACCGCCTGCTGCGCCGCGTACGCGATTACGCGGAGGTGCGTGGGCAGGGCGTGATCACCCAGCAGATCGCGGGCGAGGCGATGAAGCTGCTCGACGTCGATTCCAACGGCTTCGACCTGATGGACCGCAAGCTGCTGCTGGCCCTGATCGAGCGCTTCGACGGCGGGCCGGCCGGCGTCGACAACCTCGCGGCCGCGATCGGCGAATCGCGCGACACCATCGAAGACGTGATCGAGCCCTACCTGATCCAGCAGGGCTATCTGATGCGCACGCCGCGCGGTCGCGTGGCCGGGCGCCTGGCCTATCAGCACTACGGGCTCAAGCCGCCCACCGGGCTCGAAACGCGCGTGACGCCCGATCTGTTCGGATCGGACTGAGTCGCAGGCGATGAGCAGCGACAGCCACTGCTGGCCCGTGCGCGTCTACTGGGAAGATACCGACGCCTCGGGCGTGGTCTATCACGCCAACTACCTGCGCTGGTTCGAACGCGGACGCACCGAATGGCTGCGCGCCCTGGGCTTCGATCAGGACAAGCTCATGCGCGAGGTCGGGGTGGCGTTCACGGTGGCCAGTCTGGATATCCAGTACAAGCGGCCCGCGCGGCTCGACGACGAACTTGAGGTCGTCACCGGCGTCGCCGAGCTCAAGAAAGCCTCGCTGACGTTCGCGCAAACCCTGAGCCGTCGTGGCGATCGCGCTGCCGTCCTGTGCCAGGCGCGTGTACTGGTGGCGTGTGTCGATGCGCGTACGTTTGCGCCCAGGCGCATGCCGGAGCTCGGGTTTACTGTCTGAAAGGCAGCGGGTTCACTCCAAATTCATGCGCTGACGCCACATTGTTGAGCATATAATCACAGACTCATGTGTCACGCCCCGAGGCGTTGCCGTCGCTCGGGCGTCGGTCTTTCGTTTTTATCCAGACGTTTCGGAGGGTCATCGGGGAATGAATGCCAATCTGTCGCTGGCACATCTCGTCGCGCAGGCGAGCTTGCCGGTCCAGTTCATCATGCTGTTGCTGTTGCTGGCATCGGTGGGAAGCTGGGCGGTGATCTTTGCCAAGCGCAATCTGCTGGCCCGGACCCGCAAAGCCGCCGATGATTTCGAAAACCGCTTCTGGTCCGGCGGCGCGCTGACCGATCTCTACGAATCGACGCGCCGCAACAAGGAAGACGAAGGCCTAGTGCCGATCTTCTCGGCGGGCTTCGAGGAATATACGCGCCAGCAGCAGGGTGGACGCATCGATCCGGACGACATCATGGCCGCCGTGCAGCGGCAGATGCGCGTCGCCCAGGTGCGCGAGGTCGAGCGTCTCGAAGGCGGCCTTTCGCTGCTCGCGACGATCGGTTCGGTGAGTCCCTACGTCGGTCTGCTCGGCACCGTCTGGGGCATCATGAGCGCCTTCATCGCCATCGGTAACGTCAAGCAGGCCTCGCTCGCGATGGTCGCGCCAGGCATCGCCGAAGCGCTGATCGCCACCGCCATCGGCTTGTTCGCGGCGATTCCGGCGGTCGTGGCGTACAACTTCTTCACGCGCAGCGTGGAAAGCCTGGAGAACCGCTACATGACGTTCTCCGACGAAATGATCGGCATCATCGAACGCGCGCTGCGTAGCGCGAAGAGCTGAGCATGGGCGCTTCCGTCAGTCCGCGCGGCGGCAAGAAGCGCCGCATGAATGCCGAGATGAATGTGGTGCCGTACATCGACGTCATGCTGGTGCTGCTGATCATCTTCATGGTCACCGCGCCGCTGCTCACGCAGGGCATCGAAGTGGAGCTTCCGGCCACCGATGGCCAGCAGATGACGCAGGGCGACGAGCCGATCACGCTGTCGGTCAACCGCGACGGCGAGTTCTTCCTCAACGTCGGCGACAACAAGGACTCCCCGCTGTCGGACGAAGACGTTCGTGCGCGTGCCGGCGCCATCGTCCGCAACAAGCCGCAGGAGATGTTTCTGGTCGAAGGTGACGCCAAAGTGCCTTACGAATCGGTCGCCCGCGCCATGGCCGTGCTGCAAAGCGCCGGTGTGCAGAAGATCGGTTTCGTGACCGACCCCGTGGTTACGACGCCCAAGAAGAACTGAGGCTGCATGCCCGTTTCGAAGCGCCATTTCCTGCTGGCGGCAGCCGCGCATGCCGCGTTGATCCTGCTGATGATCTTCGGTGTGCAGTGCCAGACCAAGATCGAGCCGCCGCCGGTCATGGTGGCGATGGTCGTCCCCAAGCCTTCGGCCAAGCAGGACACGCCGACCGACACGCCGCGCGTCACGCCGGAGCAGAAGACCGACGACATGGCCGAGCAGCGCAAGGCCGAAGAAGGCAAGCGCCAGGAAGAGCTCAAGAAGCGCGAGCAGCAGCGCCAGGAAGAAATCAAGAAGCAGGCTCGCGCGCAGGAAGAAAAGCTCAAGGCCCAGCAGCAGGAAAAGGCCGAGCAGCAGCGGCAGCTCGAGGCGCGCAAGGCCGAAGAGCAGAAGAAGACCCTGGCCGAGGCCGAGAAGAAGAAACAAGCCGAAGCGGAGGCTGAGAAAAAGAAGCAGGCCGAGCTTGCGCTGCGCAAAGCCCAGGAAGAAGAAGCCAAGAAAAAGGCCGACGCCGAGGCGGCCGAGAAGAAGAAGGCCGAAGAAGCCGCCAAGCAGAAGGTCGCCGAAGACGCTCGCCAGAAAGCCGAAGCGGAAGCCGCCGAGAAGAAGCGCCAGGAAGACGAGGCGCGCGCCCGCGCCGAAGCCGAAAAGAAGAAGGCCGAAGAGGCGGCGCGCAAGGCGGCCGAGGAGCAGCGCCGTCGTGAAGAGAACGCGCGCAAGCAGCAAGAGGACATGGCGCGCAAGATGATGGCCGAGGAGGCCGCGCGCGCCGAAGGCGAGTACATCCAGGGCGTGCAGGCCACCTGGCAGCAGCAGCTCATCGAGCACATCAGCCGCTACTGGGACCGCATTCCGGGCCTGCCGAACAACCTGCGCTGCCAGGTCACGATCACCCTGCTGCCGAGCGGCCAGGTGATCGACGTGCGCGTGATCCAGAGCTCGGGTTCGCCGGCGTTCGACGATTCCGTCCGTACCGCCGTGCTCAAGGCGAGCCCGCTGCCATTGCCCGCGGACCCGAAGGCCTTCGATCGGACCCTGAAACCGATCTTCACCCCTGAAATGCTGCAGTAGTGAAATTGGTTACACGAGGATTTCGTCATGCGAGGTAAGTCATGGATGCTATGAAACGCCTGATACTGGTCCTATTGCTGGTCGTGCCGGGGCTCGCGCGTGCCGATCTGGAATTCACGGTCACCGGCGGCAACACTCGCGCCAAGCCGATCGCGATCGTGCCGTTCGCCGGCAACGATCCGTCGCTGACCGACGTCGCGGGCATCATCGAGGCCGACTTGAACCGCAGCGGCCTGTTCCAGTCGCTGCCGCGTGGCGACATGCTCGAGCGTCCGAACGAGCCCGGCCAGGTCGATTTCCGCAACTGGCGCGCGGTCAACATGGAGAGCCTCGTCATCGGCCGCATGAACCGCGAGCCCGGCAGCGATCGCATGTCGACGCGCTTCTTTTTGCTCGACGTCTATCGCGGCGAGCAGCTGATCGCCTACGACATGCCGCCGGTCGCACCCGATCAGCTGCGCTACGTGGCGCACCAGATCGCCGACCTGATCTTCGAGCGGCTCACCGGCATTCCGGGCATCTTCAACACCAAGATCGCGTACGTGGCTTCGAGCGGTTTCGGCCCCTCGCGGACCTACCAGCTGCTGATCGCCGACGCGGACGGCTTCAACCCGCGCACCATCGCAAGCTCGCGTGAGACGCTGATGTCGCCCGCCTGGTCGCCGGATCGCAAGAAGCTCGCGTATGTGGCGTATGAGCGCGGTCGCTCGGGCATCTACGTGCACGACATCGCCACCGGCGTGGTCAAGCGCCTGATCTCGGAAAAGGGCATCAATGGCTCGCCGGCCTGGTCGCCGGACGGTACGCAGCTGGCCATCACGCTGTCGTACGAAACCAACCCCGACATCTACATCCTCGACGTCGCATCCGGTCGTAAGCGCCGGGTCACCGATCACTACGGAATCGACACCGAGCCTGCGTTTGCTCCCGACGGGCAAAGCATCGTTTTCACGTCCGATCGCGGCGGCCAGCCGCAGCTCTACCGGACGTCGGTCAACGGCGGCGACGCACAGCGGATCACCTTCCAGGGCAAGCAGAATCTGCGCGCCAGTTTTGCCCCGGACGGCAAGAGTCTAGCTCTGGTCAATGTTGAGAATTCCAGTTATCGTATTGCGCTACTTGACTTGGCTTCCGGCAACCTTCGCATCCTCAGCGACGGCAACATGGATGAAAGCCCGAGTTTCGCTCCCAACGGTGCAGTCATCATCTACGCGACCCAGAAATCTGGGGCCGCGGAGCTGGCGACTGTCACAACAGACGGTCGGGTCAAGCAGCGCCTGCGGCAGCCTGGTGACGTTCGAGAGCCCGCGTGGTCGCCGTTGTCACGTTAATCAAAAATTTAGTTATCTACCCGACAATGACGGGACTTTTTTCAGGAGCTTTGAAATGTTGAAGCAGATTCTGGTGGCGGCGGTTGTCGTGGGCAGCCTTGCGGTGACGGGTTGCGCGAGCAAGGGCAAGAAGAACACGGCTCCGCCTCCGGTCTCCAATACCGACAGCGGCATGACCGGCTATGGCGCGACCGACAGCAACGTCACGGGTTCGGGCCTCGGTGATCTGGCCTCCCAGGTCGCGTCGAAGAAGGTCGTGTACTTCGATTACGACAGCGCCGAGCTGACGTCCGAAGGCCAGGCCACGGCCTCGCTGTGGGCTCGCTATCTCGCCGCCAATCCGAGCGTTCGCGTCCGCCTCGAAGGCAACACGGACGAGCGTGGCACCCGCGAGTACAACATCGCGCTCGGTGAGAACCGCGCCAACTCCGTGCAGGCTGCTCTGACGGCCGGCGGCGCGTCCGCCAGCCAGATCAGCGTCGTCAGCTACGGTGAAGAGCGTCCGGCTGCTCCGGGCCATGACGAATCGGCTTGGTCCCTGAATCGCCGCGTCGAGTTCGTGCAGCAGTAAGCCGCACACGCTGACGTCTGACGCTCTTCACGAATCTGTCAAAGAGGCTCCTTATGTCGGCCCACCGCCGTTCTGCGCTCGTGCTCCTGTCGATTCTTTCTGTCAGTGGCTGCGCGGATATGGGTGGGCCGATCAACGGTTCGGGACAACTGTCGCCGGAAGAGCGTCGGCTCCAGGATCTGGAGAACAAGACGGCCGCAATGTCGCGCCGTCTTGATAATCTGAATGCGAGCGCAACGGATCAGGAACTCAGCCGCCTGCGCGAGGATCTCCGTGATCTTCGCGGCACGGTTGAAAAGCTTCGCTACGACAGTGATCAGCGCGATCGGACCGCGAAGGATCTGTATCAGGACGTCAACTCGCGCCTGCAGCGCCTCGAAGGCACGGCCCCGCCGGCCGTTTCGAGTGCTCCGGGCATCATCCCAGGCGCTACTCCGGGCACCATCGCCACCGCCCCGACGCCGCAACGTCCCACCGTTGCGTCTCCCGAAGAAGAGGCGGCTTATCTGGCGACCTTCGACCTGCTCAAGAACGGCAAGTACGACGACGCCATCCGTGGCTTCAAGTCCATGCAGCAGCAATGGCCGCAGGGGCGCTACGCCGATAATTCCTGGTACTGGATGGGCGAGGCTTACTACGTCAAGCGCGATTACAACGGTGCCTTGAGTAGCTTCCAGGCTCTCGTCGACCGTTTTCCGACCAGCCCCAAGCTGGCCGATGGACTGGTCAAGGTCGGGCTGTGCCAGATCGAACTCAAGCGCACGAGCGATGCCAAGGCAACGCTCCAGCGCGTGACACGTGAATTCCCCACGTCGAATGCCGCGAACATCGCCCGGCAGCGACTGGAAACATTGGGTGGGTAAGTAGCACCATGGGTTTTGCCGTTGCGCAGCCGGCGCCGGCGCGTGACGAACGGCTGAAGCTCACTGAAATCTTTCTCTCGCTGCAAGGCGAATCCTCTTATTCAGGCTGGCCCACGGTTTTCGTGCGGCTGACGGGCTGCCCCTTGCGCTGCGTGTATTGCGATACCGCTTATGCCTTCCATGGCGGACAGTGGAAGGGTTTCGATCAGATCCTCGAGGAAGTGGCGGCGCTCGGAGCTCGCCATGTCTGCGTGACGGGCGGCGAGCCGCTCGCGCAGAAGAATGTCATCGGGTTGCTCAAGCGCCTGTGCGACGCCGGCTACGCCGTCTCGCTCGAAACCAGCGGCGCGCTCGATGTGTCGGCCGTCGACACACGGGTGATGCGCGTCGTCGACGTAAAGACTCCCGATTCGGGCGAGGTCGAGCGAAATCTCTGGAGCAACTTCGATCAGCTCACGAGCCATGACGAGGTCAAGTTCGTGATCTGCTCACGCAGCGATTACGACTGGTCCAGGCGCGTCGTGCAGGAACATTCGCTCACGAGCCGCTGCACGGTGCTTTTTTCACCGAGCCATGGGCAGGTGAAAGCCCGCGAGCTTGCGGACTGGATCGTCCAGGATCGCCTCGCGGTGCGTTTCCAGACCCAGCTGCACAAGCAGCTCTGGGGTGAGGAGCAGGGACGATGAGCCAGCCAAGTAAAAAAGCCGTGGTGCTGTTGTCCGGCGGGCTCGACTCCGCGACCGTACTCGCGATGGCGGTGGAGCAGGGCTTCGAACCGTATACGCTCGCGGTCTCGTACGGCCAGCGTCATTCGGCCGAGATCGAGGCCTCGGTCCGAGTAGCGACGAGCATGGGATCGGTGCGGCACCAGGTCATGCGGGTGAACCTCGACGAACTCGGCGGCTCCGCGCTTACCGATCGGTCGATCGCGGTGCCCGAGGTGCCTACGAGCGGGATTCCGGTCACCTACGTGCCCGCGCGCAATACCTTGTTTCTGTCGCTCGCCCTGGGCTGGGCCGAAGTCGTCGGAGCGACGGATTTGTTCATCGGCGTCAATGCCGTGGATTACTCGGGCTATCCGGACTGCAGGCCCGAGTTCATCGAAGCCTTCGAGAAGCTCGCGAACGTGGCGACCAAGGCGGGCGTCGAGGGCGCGAGTTTTCGCATCCACACGCCCCTGATCGCGATGAGCAAGGCGCAGATCGTGACGGAGGGCGCCCGGCTTGGCGTGGATTACGCGCAGACGGTGTCCTGCTATCAGGCCGATGATTCGGGAGCCGCTTGCGGACGCTGCGACTCCTGCAGGCTGCGTCGCGCCGGCTTCGAATCCGCAGGCCTTGCCGACCCGACGCGCTACCAATCGGCCTGAAAACTATTCAACCCGAAGACGGGTTCCAGTATCATGCGCGGCCCCCGCACAGGGGGCTTTGTTTGTAAGGCTGTCCAGATGGGTCGTTAGCTCAGTCGGTAGAGCAGTTGACTTTTAATCAATTGGTCGATGGTTCGAATCCATCACGACCCACCATCTGGCGGCGCGGGATATGAAAAAGGCCTCTGCAGCTTCCGCTGTGGAGGCCTTTTGCTTTGCGGGAACCTCAACCCCAGCGAACTTTTCTCGGCTGCTGGCCCGGTGGCTGAGCTTTGTTCGGCATGCCCTTGGCTGGCGCACGGAACGGTCGAATCTTGTTCGGCGGCAGTACATCGGTATCGAGCTCGAGCTCCTCGACGGAGCTGTATTGGCCAGCCGTTACCCAGGCTGCGAACCAGTCGGAAAAGTTCGGCATCAATCGTTTCATGGCGGCTTCCTGCCCAGGGTGCAGCGGATGCTGCAATGCAACAAAGATAAGGGCTGGATAGTCGGTTTCCCAATTGCGAGTTCGAATCCTGCCAATAGGCTCGACTTACTTTTCGGTAAGTTTTAATTCATGATGGGAAAACCGTACGGAAGCAGTACGCTTGAGTGTGGAAGCAGCGATCCCGTAAAGTCGTCACGGTTCAAAGCCGATTCAGCCATTCGTCAGCGCGTCATTGGTTTACGGCAGAACGAATCGAAATCGTCGCATCACTTATCACGGCATCGCTCGATGACCGGCAGAATTCATAAGGACGCATGAGTCGCATCTCTGCGGTACTCGCTCAACTCAAGCAGCAGCAGCGCAAGGCGCTGATTCCGTTCATCACTGCCGGCGATCCGCATCCGGACCACACCCTGGGTCTGATGAATGCGCTGGTCGAAGGGGGAGCCGACATCATCGAGCTCGGCGTTCCGTTTTCGGATCCGATGGCCGACGGCCCGGTGATCCAGCTCGCCTGCGAACGCGCGCTCGCGCACGGCACCAGCCTCAAGCAGATCCTCGGCATCGTGAAGGAGTTCCGGCGCGCCAATGCCCGCACTCCGGTCGTGCTGATGGGCTACCTGAACCCGGTGGAACATCTCGGTCTCGCCCCGTTCGCGGACGCGGCGGCGGAGGCGGGGGTCGACGGCGTGCTGATCGTCGATCTCGCGGTAGAGGAGGCGGCGGAGTATTCGTCGGTGCTCAAGGCACGCGGCATCGATCTGATCTTCCTGCTCGCTCCGACAAGCCCGGCCGAGCGAATCCAGGCCGTGGCCTCGCAGGCAGGTGGTTATTTGTATTATGTTTCCGTGAAAGGCGTCACCGGTTCGGCGAATCTGGACGTGGGCAGCGTCGCGACCAAGCTCGACGAGATTCGCCGGTTCACCGATCTGCCACTGGCCGTCGGCTTCGGAATCCGCGATGCGGAATCGGCCGCCCGGGTCGGAGAGGTGTCCGACGGCGTCATCGTCGGTAGCGCCCTGGTCGGCGAAATCGAAAAGCATCAATCGACGCCAGCCATGTTGCCGGCTCTGCTCAGGGACAAGCTCAAGGCGATGCGTGGTGCGTTGGACGAATCATCGAAGAGTCATCACAGAGTCAACACTTAAGGAACAGGTGCAAGGACATGAGCTGGCTCGACAAAATTTCTGGATCGCAGTTGCTGACCACGGGCGTGCGCAAGCACAACGTTCCCGAAGGCCTCTGGACCAAGTGTGAGGGCTGCGGTTCGGTGCTTTATCGTGCCGAGCTCGAGCGGACGCTCGAGGTCTGTCCCAAGTGTTCGGCGCATCGCCCGATCACGGCGCGCTCGCGTCTGAACCAGCTGCTCGACAAGGAGCCGCGCGTCGAGATCGCGACCGATCTCGCGCCGGCCGATCCGCTCAAGTTCAAGGACTCGCGCAAGTACACCGACCGCGTCAAGGAGGCCCAGGCCGACACCGGCGAGAAGGACGCGCTGGTGGTCATGAAGGGCCAGATCATCGGCCTGCCGCTGGTGGTGTCGGCTTTCGAGTTCGGCTTCATGGGCGGCTCGATGGGCAGCGTCGTCGGCGAGAAGTTCGTGCACGGTGCCAACGCGGCGCTCGAAGCGGGTATTCCGTACGTCTGCTTCTCGGCCACCGGCGGCGCGCGCATGCAGGAGTCGCTGTTCTCGCTCATGCAGATGGCCAAGACCTCCGCTGCGCTCGCCAAGCTCTCCGAGCGCGGCCTGCCGTTCATCTCGGTGCTCACGCATCCGACCATGGGCGGTGTGTCGGCGAGCCTCGCGATGCTCGGCGACATCATCATCTCCGAGCCGCGCGCCCTGGTCGGCTTCGCCGGCCCGCGCGTGATCGAGCAGACCGTGCGCCAGAAGCTGCCGGAAGGCTTCCAGCGCGCCGAGTTCCTGTTCGAGCACGGCGCCATCGACATGATCGTCGACCGTCGCGAGCTGCGTGAGAAGCTGCATCGCCTGCTCGCGATGATGACGCACTGGGCACCGCCGCCGAGCGCCTGATGCGCCGCTGCATCCCGCTCCCGCTCGGCTTCATCTGAGCGCGGTTCCAGCCCCGCCGCCTTCGGCCTCTCTGGCCGATTGGCTGGCCTACCAGGAACGCCTGCATCCCTCGGCGATCGAGCTGGGGCTCGCCCGTGTGCGCGCGGTTGCGCAGCGCCTCGGCTTGCTCGATTCGCCGCCGTTCACGCTGACGGTCGGCGGCACCAACGGCAAAGGCTCGAGCTCGACGCTCGCCGCGTCGATCTACCAGCAGGCCGGCTATCGCGTCGGTCTGTACACCTCGCCGCATCTGCTGCGCTACAACGAGCGCATCGTCGTCGACGGCGCCGAGGCTGAGGACGAGCGGATCGTCGAGGCCTTCGAGGCGATCGAGGCCGCGCGTGGCGAAATCGGGCTCACGTACTTCGAGTTCGGAACGCTCGCCGCGCTGTGGCTGTTCAAGCGCGCGAAGGTCGACGTGCAGGTGCTCGAGGTCGGCCTCGGCGGCCGGCTCGATGCGGTCAACATCGTCGACGCCGACGCGGCGATCGTGACCAACATCGGGCTCGACCATCTCGACTGGCTCGGCCCCGACCGCGAAACCATCGGTGCCGAGAAGGCTGGCATCTTCCGCCGCAGTCGCCCCGCGATCGTGGCCGAGCGCGATCCGCCGCGCAGTGTGTTCGCAAAGGCGAAGGACATCGGCGCGCGCGTGCTCGCGCTGGGGACCGACTACGACTATCGCGCCGACAGTGAATCGTCTTGGCGTTGGTCGGGCCTGGACCTGCAGCTCGAGGCGCTGCCGATGCCCGGGCTGCAGGGCGAAGCGCAGCTCGCGAACGCGGCCGGGGTGATCGCGGCGCTGCAGGCTCTGCGCGATCGGCTGCCTGTCGAGGCGTCGGTCATCCGCTCGGCATTGCCCGCGCTGCGGCTCGGAGGCCGTTTCGAGCGCATTGGCAACTGGATTTTCGACGTCGCCCACAACGCCGAATCGGCCGAGGTGCTCGCGCGCAATCTGGCCGCGCTGAAGCTTTCGCCCCGGCCGCGACTGCTGCTCGGCATGCTGTCCGACAAGCCGGTCGAAACGGTGCTGCGGATCCTGTCGGCGCAGGTGCGACGAATCGATTTCGTGAGCCTGCCGCCGCCGCGCGGCCTTTCGGCCGACGAACTCAGGCTGCGCGCCGACGCTTTGCAATTGAGCGCTACGAGCGGCGAATGCCATGCGAGTCTCGATCAGGCAGTGCGACAATGCGCGCCTTCGGGCCCGGCGGACGTCACCGTCGTCTGCGGCTCGTTTCTGACCGTCGCGCATGCCATGCAGGCCTTGCATTTCGATTCCATCCGATGACGTCCGCTGATGAATGAGACCCTGATTCGCCGACTGGTCGGTGCCGGCGTGCTCGCCGCGGGCGCGCTGGTCGTCAGCCTGCTGCTGCCGCAGCCGAATCAGCCGCCCGAGCTCGAAGAAGGACTCCAGGTCGTCGAGGTGCGGGTCGACGAATCCGGGCAGATGGTCGAACAATCCTCGGGCCAGCGTCCGCTGGCGGACGGACGCGATCGCAGCCGTGAGGAAAAGGGCAGGCCTGCGCTGAGCGCGGATGCCGAAGAAGGCCGCTATTCGCCCGACTCGGTCGAGCTCGCCGCGAGCGGGGAGGCCGACATCCGTCCACCTGCCGATTCCGGTAGCGAGCCCGCGGTCGCCGAGCGAGCTCCCGAAGTGGACGAGATACCCGAGGAGCCGGCTCCGGAACCCAAGCCGGCGCCCGCGGTTCAGACACCGACTCGGAAGCCCGCCGAAAAGCCGGTGCAGAAACCGCAGGCCAAGCCGGCGGAGCCGCTGCGCAAGCCCGAAGCCCCGAAGCCCGCGACCACGGCGCCGGTCAAGGAAGCGCCGAAACCCGCTCCCGCGCCGGCGACGACGCCCAAGCCCGAAGTCGCGACCGCCTCCCAGCAGCCAGCCGTGACACCACCGCCGAAGCCCGAGGCGAGCGCCGCCACGCCCAAGCCCGCGACTCCGGCGGCATCGGGCGCCGTGCGCTGGGCCGTACAGGCCGGCAGTTACGCGGACATCGCCAACGCGCGGCAGATCCAGGCGCAGCTCAAGTCGCTCGGTTATCCGAGCAACATCACCGTGATCGATACGAGCGGCGGGGCGCGCTACCGCGTGCGCTGCGGCCCGTTCGCGACTCGCGAGGCGGCCGACGCGGCTCGCGGGCGCATCGCCGGCTCCAAGCTGCCCGCGCAGGTCGTCAACGATGGTCTATGAGCGCCCGCGTCTGACGCGGCGCGTGCTGGTCGATCACCGCTTCGACGCCTCGATTCCGGCCGTGCTGCACCGCGTCTATGCGGGACGCGGGGTCGGCAGCGCAGACGAGCTCGCGCTCGAAGTCGCCCGGATGCTCGTGCCGACCGGCCTGCTCGGACTGGAAGTCGCGGTCGATCTGCTCGAAGCCGCGATCCGCAATGGCGAGCGCATCGTCATCGCCGGCGATTACGACGCCGACGGCGCGACCGGCGTCGCGCTCGCGGTGCTCGGCCTGCGCGCGATGGGCGCGGCGCAGGTCGATTACGTGGTGCCGAACCGCGTCACGATGGGTTACGGCCTGTCTCCGCCACTCGCCGAAGCCGCCGCCGCGCTCGGAGCGCAGTTGCTCGTCACGGTCGACAACGGCATCGCGAGCATCGCCGGCGTGGCGGCCGCGCGTCGGCTCGGCATGCGCGTGATCGTCACCGACCATCATCTGCCGGGCGCCGAGCTGCCGCAGGCCGATGCGCTCGTCAATCCGAACCAGCCCGGCTGCGGTTTCCCGAGCAAGTCGCTGGCCGGCGTCGGCGTGATGTTCTACGTGCTCGCCGCCTTGCGCGCCCGGCTGCGCCAGCGCGGCCATTTCACGGCTGCGAACGAGCCCAGGCTCGCGGATTGGCTCGATCTGGTCGCGGTCGGCACGGTGGCCGACGTCGCGCGGCTCGATCGCAACAACCGCATCCTCGTGGCGCAGGGCATCGCCCGGCTGCGCAGCGGCCGCGGACGGCCAGGACTGCTTGCCATGCTCGCGGCCGCCGGCCGCGATCCGTCGACGCTGACCGCGAGCGACCTGGGCTTCGTGCTGGGCCCGCGCATCAACGCGGCCGGGCGGCTCGCCGACATCCGCACCGGCATCGAATGCCTGCTAGCCGAAACGCTCGAGCAGGCGCAGCCGCTGGCCGAAACGCTCGAGCGCATCAATCGCGAGCGCCGCGAGATCCAGCGCACGATGACCGAGGATGCGGTGCTGCAGATCGCCGAGGACGTCGGATCGAATCGCGCCGGCGTCACCGTGTTCGACCAGGACTGGCACGAAGGCGTGGTCGGGCCGGTCGCCTCGAAGATCAAGGAACGCTTGCAGCGCCCGGTCATCGCGTTTGCGCCCGGGCAGGACGGCGAGACGCTCAAGGGCTCGGCGCGTTCGATCCCGGGCTTCAACATTCGCGACGCGATCGCACTCGTCGAGGCGCGGCATCCGGGCCTGATCGAGCGCTTCGGCGGCCATGCGATGGCGGCCGGACTGAGCCTGCGCAAATCGAACTACCGCAGGTTCCAGAGCGCCTTCGACGAAGCCTGCCGGGCGGGCCTGCCCGCAGGCTGGAACGTGATTCGCATCGAAACCGACGGCCCGCTCGCGAACGAGGAATTCAACGTGCAGACCGCGCTCGCGATCGAGCGCGGCGGCCCCTGGGGCACGGGATTCGAGGAGCCGCGATTCGACAATTGCTTCGAAGTCGCCGAAGCCCGCATCGTCGGCAGTGACGGCACTCACGCCAAGTACCGCCTGCGGCTGATCGACGGTCCGCCGTCGCTCGAGATCAGCGCGATCGACTTTGGCGGCGCCGAACGCCTGTGCCGCAAGGGCCGGCTGCGCGCGGTTTATGCGGTCGGGGTGAATCGCTTCCGTGATCGCGAGTCGCTCGATCTACGACTCGAGTATCTCGAGCCGATTTGAGAATCATTGCCCGGCTGCGAGCACCGTAGTGCCCGGGCAATGATTCAGCCGCCCGGCGCGTAGAACACCACCGGCGATGGCTTCGCCACGGTGGCGCCCTGCAGATAGTCCGCGCCGAGGCGGCGCCAGGCTTCGAGCGCGCCGGCGTCGGCGATGTTGCCGACCACGACGCGCTTGCGCAGGGCGCGCGACAGCCGGATCACCGATTCGGCGAGCATCTGCTCGACCGGATCGGTCGACAGGCTGCGGAACTGCAGCGCGTCGATCTTGACGAAATCCAGGTGCAGGCGGCGGATCAGCGCGATGTCCGATGGGCTGCGGCCCGAGAACTGCTCGACCGCGACGCGAACGCCGAGCGTGCGCATGGCCTCGCAGAAGGTCTGCGCCTGGTTCGGGAATTCCGACAGCACGTTCTCGTGCACTTCGAGGCAGAGCTTTCGCGCCGGCACGTCGGGATGCAGCTGCAGCTGGTCGGCCAGGAATTCGATCAGCGAATGGTCGGCCAGCGTGCTGCCGGACAGCTGGATCGCGCAGAAGGCCAGGCGCTCGAGCGTCTCCGGATAGCGCGTCAGGTGGTCGAGCGTGGACCGCAGTACCCAGCGGTCCATGTCGGCGACCAGGTGATGGCGCTCGGCCACCGGCATGAAGGCGCCGTGCGAGGCCCAGAAGCCTTCCTCGTCTTCGAGCGCGAGCAGGATCTCGTAGACGTGGCCTTCGGACTGATGCGCCTGCGCCGGCATGATCCACTGCGTGGTCAGGTGGAACAGGCTTTGTTCGAGGCCGGCGCGAATGCGGCGAACCCAGATCGAATCGTCGATGCCGGTTTCGGCGCGATCGAGGCTCGCGTCGTAGGGCTTCACGGCGTTGCGGCCGGCGCGCTTGGCGGCGGCGCAGGCGTCTTCGGCGCGTGCGAGCACATCGACCGGCGACTGCATGTCGTCGGTGATCGGCGTCATGCCGATGCTCACGGTCACCGATAGCGGCTGCGATTCCCAATAGATGCGCGTGTTGGCGACGAGCTCGCGCAGGGCCTCGGCGAAGATGCGGGCGCGCTCGGGCTCGAAATTGGTCAGCAGCACGACGAACTGGTCCGCGCCCATGCGGAACACTTCACCGGCGTTGCCGACCTTGGAGGCGAGCGATTCGCCGAGCCGGGCGAGCACTTCGTCGCCGGCCTGCTGGCCCGCGATGTCGTTGATGCGCTTGAGGTGATCCACGTCGAGCGACAGCACCACGCTCGGCCGCGGATGGACGCGCTGGCTGTCGAGCAGCAGGCGCAGGGCGCGATCGCAGGCGACGCGGTTCGGCAGGCCGGTGACGACGTCGCGCGTCTGCTGCTCCGGCGACGGCTTTTCGCCAGCGCCGACCGCGACTGTGCCCGAGATCTCGCGGAACACGACGATCGCCCCGATCACCCGGTTCAGGCGCGTGCGGATCGGCGTGACCGAGACGTAGACCTCGGCGTCGGGCAGCGCATCGCGCTGCAGGAACACGCCGCTGGTGTATTCGAGCCGGGCGCCGCGGCTGATCGCGAGTTCGGCCAGGTTGGCGAGCGGCGTCGACTGCCCCGATTCCGGATCGCAGCTGCGCGCCCTGAAGACGTCGGCGAACGAGCGTCCGCGCGCTGCGCGATGACCCACGCCCGAGAGCTGCTCGGCCATCGGATTCACTTCTTCGACGATGGCCCGCTCGTTGGTCATGATCACGCCGTCGGCGACCGCCTGCAGCGCGAGCGTGGCGCGTTCCTGCGCCTTGACGAGCGCTTCCTGCGCGGTGCGGCGCTCGTCGGATTCGACGACGAGCTGCGAGTTGGTCGCGATCGTGCGTTCCATCAGTTCGCGCAACTGGCGCACGCGCTCGTTGTGCCAGTGCGAAAGCACGCCGATCTCGTTGTCGGCGTTCTCGTTGAACTGCAGATGCAGCGCGTCCTCGGCCGACTCGGCGTGCGCGAGTTCGCCGGTCATGCGGCGCAGCGGGCGCAGTACGAGCCAGTTCACGCCCGCGTAGATCAGCAGGATCGCGAGCGCCAGGCCGACGCCCATGATCATCAGCGTGCGAGAGAACAGGTAATCGACGCCGGCCAGGCCATCGCGCGTCGACACCACGCGCACGAGCCGCCAGTGCGTGCCGGGCAGGTCGATGATGTTCGCGAACGAAGGCTCGCCGAGCACCGCGTCGCTGTCGAACTGGAGCCGCTGGGCGACGGAGGACTGCTGCTGTCGGCTCGAGGTTCCGTTCCAGATCGCGGCGAGCGCGGCCTCGGCCTCGGGGCGCGACATTTCGCGGCTCGCGTCCTTGAGCGCGGAGACCGTCGCCGCGTCGTAGAGCGGGGATTGCACGGCCGCCGAAATGAAGGCCTCGTTCTGCTGGTGCATGAACAGGGCCAGCGGATTGAAGGCGGGCAGCTTCTGCGCGAGTTCGACGAGGTTGGTCGGCGGCTGGGCGCCGAAGGCCAGCGCGGCGGCGTCGGAGATTCCGAGCAGGCGGTTGTCGCGGCCGATCAACAGGCTGTAACCCTTGCCGCCCTGCGAATAGCGCGCGAACAGCTCGTTGAGCCGGATCGTCGACAGGTTGACCGTCACGGCACCGACGAAACCGCGGCCGTCCCGCATCGCCATGGTGCAGGAGACCACCTCCTGCTTGGACAAGGCCTCGCGATGCGCCGGTGTCCAGAAGCAGGTGTCGGCGGGCAGGTACTGGGCTGGCGTGAACCAGCTTTCCTGCAGATAGCTGATCGCGGCCGGATCGTTGTAGTCGCTGCGTGCGCGGAACGTGCCCGAGGCATCGCGCAGCCAGAACTCGCTCGCGCGTTCGGCGAGCGGATCGAGGGTTTTCGGCAGCGGCCAGACGCCGGCCGAGACGATCAGGCTGTCCGCGCGGCTGTGCTCGACGAGGCTTTGGATCGAGGCCATCGCCGTCGCGCGCGAGGGGCCGGAGGACGACTGCAGGGCGAGCAGGGCGATGGTGCTCGCGAGCCCCTGCACGGCGCGCGCGTCGGCGTTGAGCTTTTCGGCCAGGCGCAGGGCGCTTTCGCTGTCGTAGGCGTAGCGATCGTCGACGAGGTTGCTACGGACCAGTTCGTCGCCGGCCCAGTAGGCCAGGCCAGCGAGCGCGAGCGTGATCAGGCCGAGCGTGAGGCCGAGCTTGAACTGCAAGCCCTGACGCCACGACAACGCCCTCGGCTGGGCGTTGGTCTGCATCGCAGCTGTGCTGGGTCGCGATCGGCTCATTGCAGCTTGGGTCTACGACGTGGTTGTGGACATCATTACACAGCACTATCGATTGTTTGCCTAACTGCCGACAAGGCCTACAGAAGCAGGCGTTTCACCCGTGCCAGTCCGGAACCGAGCTGGTCGAGATCGTCCTTGCCGTTATAAACGGCAAGAGACGCCCGAACTGTAGCCGGAACCCGGAACCTTTCCATCAGCGGCATCGTGCAATGGTGCCCGGTGCGCACGGCGACGCCGTCCTGGTCGAGAATCGAGCCGATGTCGTGCGGATGCGCGCCGTCGATCACGAAGGACAGGATGCCGGCCTTGCCGGGGGCGGTGCCGATCAGGCGTAGCCCGTCGATGCCTTTCAGCAGCTCGGTCCCGTACAACAGCAAGTCGTGTTCCTGGGCGGCGATCGCGTCGATGCCGACGCTGTCGATCCAGTCGAGCGCCGCGGCGAAGCCGATGGCGCCGGCCATGTCGGGCGTGCCGGCCTCGAACTTGTACGGTACGTCGTTCCAGGTGCTGCCTTCGAAGGCGACCGTGCGGATCATGTCGCCGCCGCCCTGCCAGGGCACCATCGCCTCGAGATGCTCGGCCTTGGCCCACAGCACGCCGAAGCCGGTCGGTCCGTAGGCTTTGTGCGAGGAGCAGGCGAAGAAGTCGGCGTCGAGCGCGGCGAGGTCGACGCGTTGGTGCGCGATCGCCTGGGCACCGTCGACGAGCACCGGAATGCCGCGCGCATGTGCCGCCTCGATCATCTTCCCGACCGGGTTCACCGTGCCGAGCGTGTTCGACACGTAGGCCACCGCGACGAGGCGAGTGCGCTCGCTGAGCCGGGCGAGCCAGCCGTCGAAGTCGAGGCTGCCGTCGTCGAGCACCGGAGCGGCGACCGTCTTCGCGCCCGCGAGCTGCCACGGCACGATGTTGGAGTGATGCTCCATGCCGGTGACGAGCACTTCGTCGCCGGGCTGCACGCGCGGCTGCAGGTAGCTGCGCGCGACGAGATTGATCGACTCCGAGGTGCCGCGCGTGAATACGATCTGGTCGCGGTGCGTATTGAAGAATTGCGCGATGCGATCGCGCGCGCCTTCGTAGGCATTGGTCGCGCGAGCCGCGAGTTCATGCACCGCGCGGTGCACGTTGGCGTTCGAGTGGCGGTAATAGCCGTCGAGCTTCTGCAGCACGGCTTCGGGCTTCTGCACGGTCGCCGCGTTGTCGAGATAGGCCAGGCGCTTGCGGTGGATGCGCTCGGCCAGGATCGGAAACTGGGCGCGGATCGCCTCGAGATCGATCGGCTTGCTCATGCGAGCTCGTCCAGCGACTGCGCGCCGGGCAGGCGGCTCAGCAGGCGGCGCTGCATTTCGCCGCGCGCCTGCTCGTCGCCCACCTGCGACAGCACGGTGTGCGCGAAGGTGTAGAGCAGCACGTTGCGCGCGGTCTCGACATCGAGGCCGCGTGAGCGCAGGTAGTACACGGCCATTTCATCGAGCTGGCCGCAGGTCGCGCCGTGTGCGCACTTGACGTCGTCGGCGTAGATTTCGAGCTCGGGCTTGGCGTTGATCTGCGCGCCCGGCGCGAGCAGCAAGGTCGCGACGTGCTGCTCGGAATCGGTCTTCTGCGCGTCCTTGTGGACGACGATCTTGCCGTTGAAGACCGCGTTGGCCTTGTCGCGCACGAGGCCGCGAAAAGTCTCGCGGCTCGTCGTGTGCGGCGACACGTGGTGAATGCGCGTGTGCGTGTCGAAATGCGAGCGTCCGCCCGGCGCGAACACGCCGTGCACGTCGGTCGCGGCGCCAGCGCCGTCGAGGAACACGTTGAGATCGTGGCGCACGAGCGCTCCGCCGAGATCGAGGCCCACGTAGTCGAAGTGCGCATCGCGCTGCACGTGCACTTCGGTGCGCGTGAGGTCGGTGCTCTTGTCGCCGAGATCCTGGATGCGCAGCAGGCGCAGCCTGGCGTTGGCCTCGAGTTCGATCTCGAACACCGAGGTCGACAGCGCCTCGCTGCGGTCGCTGCGCAGATCGAGCAGCACGGTCGCCTCGGCTCCGCTTTCGAGATGCAGGCGATGGCGCAGATGGCTCATGCCGGCGCCGCCATTGGCGAGCGTCAGCAACAAGGGCGTGCGCCGCTGGTTGCGGCCGATGCGCAGGTCGAGCCCATCACGCACGAGCGCGGCATTGAGCGCGCTGACGCCGTCGTCGACGAGTTTGGCGTTTGGCGCGGCGGCTTCACCGTTCTCGCGGTGGCCGTTGACGAAGCGCAGCGCATCCCAGCCGGGCAGGGCGGGTGAGGGCGCATCGAAGGCACTCGCGTCGAGCGCGTAGTTCGCCGCGCTGAGCGCCGACAGATCGGTGTACTTCCAGTCTTCCTGCTTGCGCGTCGGAAAGCCGAGCTGCTCGAAACGATGCCAGGCTTCGCGACGGGTTTCGCGCAGTTCGGCCGGCAGGTTCGCGAAGGCTTGTGCGTACGTTGACGAAGCTGCGCTCACGCGGCCTCCAGCCAGCCGTAGCCGCGCTCTTCGAGTTCGAGCGCGAATTCGGGGCCACCCGATTTGACGATGCGGCCGCGGGCCAGCACGTGCACGAAGTCCGGTTTCACGTAATCGAGCAGGCGCTGGTAGTGCGTGACGAGGATCACCGAGCGCTCGGGCGAGCGCATCGCGTTGATGCCGTCGGCCGCGAGCTTGAGCGCGTCGATGTCGAGGCCCGAGTCGGTTTCGTCGAGCACCATGAGCTTGGGCTGCAGCACGAGCATCTGCAGGATCTCGTTGCGCTTCTTCTCACCGCCCGAGAAGCCTTCGTTGACGCCGCGCTGGAGCATCGAGGTTTCGAGCCCGACCTTCTTCGCCTGCTGGCGTACGAAGGCGAGGAAATCGGTGGCTTCGATCTCGGCTTCGCCGCGCCGCTTGCGCTGCGCGTTGAGCGCGGCCTTGAGGAAGTACATGTTCGACACGCCCGGAATTTCGACCGGGTACTGGAAGCCCAGGAAGATGCCGGCGGCGGCACGTTCTTCGGTTTCGAGTTCGAGCAGATTCTTGCCGTCGAACGTCACCAAGCCCTGCGTGCATTCGTAACCTTCGCGGCCCGCGAGCACGTGGCCGAGCGTGGACTTGCCGGCGCCGTTCGGGCCCATGATGGCGTGTACTTCGCCGGGGTTCACGGTCAGGCTCAGGCCCTTGAGGATGTCCTTGCCGCTGGTGCTTGCGTG
The DNA here is from genome assembly GCF_058783045.1 of Hydrocarboniphaga sp. FW305-C-57. Lineage (NCBI taxonomy): Bacteria > Pseudomonadati > Pseudomonadota > Gammaproteobacteria > Nevskiales > Nevskiaceae > Hydrocarboniphaga > Hydrocarboniphaga sp. FW305-C-57. The sequence goes on from NZ_JBYSYG010000006.1 coordinate 206,416, forward strand.
CAGGTTGTCGATGGTCAGCATCGGTGTCGTCATTGTTTTGATCTCTCGTTGTCGCTTTGCAGCAGTTGAAAGCGCGTGGCTCAGCCGACTGCACCCTCAAGCGAAACCTGCAGCAGCTTCTGCGCTTCGACGGCAAATTCCATCGGCAGCTCCTTGAACACGTCCTTGCAGAAGCCGTTGACGATCATCGACACGGCGTCTTCTTCCGAGAGTCCACGGCTGCGCGCGTAATAGAGCTGGTCTTCGCCGATCTTGCTCGTCGTCGCTTCGTGTTCGAGCTGCGCGGTCGGGTTGCGGATTTCGGTGTACGGGAAAGTGTGCGCCCCGCACTGCGAGCCGATCAGCAGGGAATCGCACTGCGTGTAGTTGCGCGCGCCTTCGGCGCCTGGCAACACGCGCACGAGGCCGCGATAGCTCTGCTCGCTCCTGCCGGCCGAGATGCCCTTGGCGACGATATTGCTGCGCGTGCGCTTGCCGACGTGGATCATCTTCGTTCCGGTGTCGGCCTGCTGCAGGTTGTTGGTCAGCGCGACCGAATAAAACTCGCCGATCGAGTCATCGCCGCGCAGGATGCAGCTCGGATACTTCCAGGTGATCGCCGAGCCGGTTTCGACCTGCGTCCAGCTGATCTTGGCGCGCGCACCGCGGCAGTCGCCGCGCTTGGTGACGAAGTTGTAGATGCCGCCGCGGCCTTCCTCGTCGCCCGGATACCAGTTCTGCACGGTCGAATACTTGATCGTCGCATCGTCGAGCGCGACGAGTTCGACGACCGCAGCGTGCAGCTGGTTCTCGTCGCGCTGCGGAGCCGTGCAGCCTTCGAGATACGAAACCGAAGCGCCCGATTCGCAGACGATCAGCGTGCGCTCGAACTGCCCGGTATTGCGCTCGTTGATCCGGAAGTAGGTCGACAGCTCCATCGGGCAGCGCGTGTCCTTGGGGATGTAGACGAACGATCCGTCGGTGAACACGGCGGAGTTCAGCGCGGCGTAGTAGTTGTCGCCGGCCGGCACCACGGTGCCGAGATATTGCTTGACGAGTTCCGGGTGCTCGCGCACGGCTTCGGAGATCGAGCAGAAGATCACGCCGGCTTTCTTGAGCGTTTCCTTGAACGTGGTGCCGACCGAGACCGAGTCGAACACCACGTCGACGGCGACGTTCTGCACGCCCGCGAGCATTTCCTGCTCCTTGAGCGGAATGCCGAGCTTCTTGTAGGTCTCGAGCAGCTTGGGATCGACTTCGTCGAGTGACTTCGGACGATCCTTCATCGACTTCGGGGCCGACCAGTACGAAATGGCCTGGAAATCGACCTTCGGATACTTCACGTGCGCCCAGGTCGGCTCTTCCATCTTGAGCCAGCGCGCATAGGCCTTGAGGCGGAACTCGAGCAGCCACTCGGGCTCGTGCTTGCGCGAGGAGATCAGGCGAATCGTGTCTTCGGACAGGCCCGGCGGGGCGCTTTCCGATTCGACGTCGGTGATGAAGCCGGCCTCGTACTTGCGCGCCTTGACGAGCGCCTGGAGGTCTTGCGTGGTGGTCTGAGCTGGGGCTGCCATGAGGGTTGCCAGTGTCTGCCTGGGCCTCATTCCCGCGCAGGTGGCGCGGAAGCAGGCCGTGGGTGAAAGGTGAGCGGCGACTCGTTGCCGCTGCGGCGCAGCGGAGCCGCCATCTGCGCGAGCGTGACTGCTTCGAGCGCTTCGCGGATGGCGGTGTTGATGAGGCGCCAGTTCGCGCGCGTGCCGCAGCTGCGTTCGATGCTGCAGCCGCCCGCGTGGATCGAGCATTCGGTCACCGCGATCGGGCCCTCGATGGCATCGACGACGTCGGCGACGGTGATCTGCGTCGCCGCACGCAGCAAGCGATAACCGCCGTGAGCGCCGCGTGCCGCTTCGATGAGCCTGGCCTTGGCGAGCTGCTTGAGCAGCTTCGAGGTCGTCGCGAGCGACAGATGCGAGCGCTCGGCGAGTTCCTGCGCGCTGGCCCAGCTCAAGGGATCGGCCGCCAGCACGGTCATCAGCACCGTGGCGTAGTCGGTCAGCTTGGCGAGTTTGAGCATGGCAGCGGGACGAGGCGAAGCGGGCGAGGGCGAATCAGTACCGAATCAGTACGGTATGAGTTTAGTCACTTGCCGGCCATCGGACAAGCCGGACCGGTCTATCGAAATGCCCTGCTCGCCGAGGCGAGCGGCCTACTCGGCGCCGAGCGCGTCCTGCAGCAGCGTTCGCGCTTCGGTCCAGCGCTGCTCGACCGGTTCGGGCTGCTGGTGCAGGGCGACGGCGATCTCGTCGATCGACAGGTCGGCGTAGAGCCGCATCTCGACCACGGCGCGGGCGAGCGGATCGAGATCCTGCAGCTGGTCGATCAGGTGATCGAGCACTTCGACGTCGGCCGCCGGCTCGACCTCGAGCAGCGGCGTCGCCAGGCGCATTTCGCCGAATTCGCGGCGCTTCTTGAGCTTGCGGCGGGTCTCGCTGAGGTCGCAGATCACGCCGCGCATGACCGAGGCCGCGTAGGCGATGAACTCGAGCGTCTCCTCGAGCGCGAGCTCGCCGCTGACGCGCTCGCCGACCTTGTCGATGATGGCCCGGCTCTGTTCGGACGTGATGAGTTCATCGACCGCCCAGCGCGCCTGCGCGAGCCGCCGGGCCTCGGTATAGACCTGGCCGTAGACGAACTCGCGCGCCTCCGCATCACCGGATCGCGCACGCTCCCATGAAGCTCCGAAATCGAACACGGCCTACTCCGCCAGCAGCATCTGCGGCGTGCGCGGCGTCGTCAGCAGGTCGAACAGCGCGCGCCAGCGTGCGTAATCGGGCTCGGATTCGCCCACGCTGCGCTGCACGTAGCCACCGACCACGGCTTCGCCGAACGCGTAATTGATGATGTAGGCACCGTAGCGGTCGAAGAAATCGAGGCGTTGCTGGGCGCGTTCGGGCGTCGCCAGGCCATAAGCCTGCAGCCAGTCGAGCGTCTGCGCCGCATCGGCCTGGCCGTCGCGATAGCGGCGCGCGGCCTCGACGGTCGCCGCGCCGGCGAGCTTGGTGGTCTGCACGATGGCGTCGTAGGTCTCGGCCTCGCCCGGATTGAGCCCCGAAACCGCCATGAGCTTCTTGATCAGGGCGATGCGCGCGGGCTTCGGAAACGCGAGCTCGATGCCGTAGTCGGCGGTGCCCTCGGCAATGAACGACTGCGGCGAAAACAGCGGGTAGATCGTGAACTCCTTCCAGCCGCGGCCGCGCACGAGCTGGTCTTCGATCAGCACGTTGAAGACGTGATGCCCCGGATAGCCTTCGTGCGCCGCGAGTTCGAGCGCGCGCGCGACGGTCAGCGGCTGGTCGGTATTGATCTCGATGCGGCTGACGAATTCGCCCTGATACCAGTTGTAGGCGCTCCAGGGCTTGTCCTTGACGAGCGCGAGCTCGAAGCGTTCGCCCTCCGGCAGGCGGAAATACTGCAACGTGCGCTCGCGCGCCGTGCCGATGGCGATGCGCATGACTTCCTCGACACGGTTCGGCGGCACCGTGAAGCGCTCGAGATAGCGGTTGTAGCGCTCGGTGAGCGTGCCGTCGCCTGGCGGCAACATGCGCTCGAGCGAGGCCAGCATGGGCTTGAAATCTTCCTGCCCGTAGAACGGGGCCGAGATGTCGTAGAGCGCCAGCGATTCGTCGTCGAACGAGGGCTTCCAGCCTTCGAGCATGCGCGTGCGCGCCTCGAGCGCCGCGATCTGGTTGCGCAGGTGGCGGCGGCGCAGGTTCCAGAGTTCGGGTGGGATGCTGGTGTCGGTCGGGGCCGAGTCGATGTCCTGGTAGAGCCGCACGAGCACGTTGCGAATCTCGATCAGCGTGCGCTTGCGGGTCTTGGCCTGCGCCTGCCAGTCCTTCGGGCCGTAGTAGGCGTCGACGAGGTTCGGATCGTGCTCGCCGAGGGCGAGCGCCTGCTTGATGTACAGCTCGGAGATCTGGTCCATGGTCAGCTGCGGTGGACGAACGGACGGACGCTCGCTCGCGCAGCCGGCGATGGCGAGGCCCAGCAGCAGGCTCAGCGAGGCAAGGGTCCAGGTGAGTCGACGGTTCAAGGCGGCTCTCGGTTCCAGTTGGAATGGCGCGAAGTCTAACAGGCAAGAAAAAAGCGGCTTGCGCCGCTTTTTTGGGTTGTTGAGGCGAAGCCGATCTGCGGCAGGCGCCGCTCGCTCCGTGATTTCGCGAAGACCGGAGAGACTAGCGTGGTCGCTCGCTAGCAGCCTTCGCTGATCTCTCCGATCCCCGCTGCGCGGAGCTCCTCGTCGGGGCTCAGGCTGCCATCTGCCTCAGCATGTACTGCAGCACACCGCCGTTCTCGTAGTACTCCCACTCCTTCGGCGTGTTGATGCGGACCTTGGCCTTGAACGGGACCTTGCTGCCATCGGCCTTGGTCGCGGTGACGGAAACTTCGGTGGCGCCATTGACCAGGCCGTCGAAGTCGAAGACTTCGGTGCCGTCCAGGCCCAGGCTCTGCGCCGATTCGCCGTTGACGAAGTTCAGCGGCAGCACGCCCATGCCGACAAGGTTGGAGCGGTGGATACGCTCGAAGCTCTCGGAAATCACCGCCTTGACGCCGAGCAGGATGGTGCCCTTGGCGGCCCAGTCGCGCGAGGAGCCGGTGCCGTATTCCTTGCCGGCGAGCACCACCTGCGGCGTGCCGTCGGCGACGTGCTTCATCGCCACGTCGTAGATCGGCTCGACCGGTCCGGCGGTGCCATCCTTGCCGATGTACTTCGACACGCCGCCTTCGACACCGGGCGTCATCTGGTTCTTGATGCGCGTGTTCGCGAAGGTGCCGCGCATCATGATCTCGTGATTGCCGCGGCGGCTGCCGAAGCTGTTGAAATCGGCCTTGGCGACGCCGTGCGCCTCGAGGAACTTGCCGGCCGGGCCGTCCTTCTTGATGTCACCGGCCGGGCTGATGTGGTCGGTGGTGATCGAGTCGCCGAGCACGGCCAGCACGCGCGCGCCCTTGATGGTCGGAATGCCCGGCGGCGTCTTGGTGATGCCGACGAAATAGGGCGGGTTGGCGATGTAGGTGGACTTCGGATTCCACGGATAGGTCTCCGACTTGGTGACCTTGATGCCCTGCCAGCGCTCGTCGCCCTTGAGCACGTCGGCGTAGCTCTTCTTGAACAGTTCGCTCGTGACGGCCTTGGCGACCACGTCCTGGATCTCGGCGTTGCTCGGCCAGATGTCCTTGAGGAACACGTCCTGTCCGTCTTTGCTCTTGCCGAGCGGCTCGGACGAGAGGTCGATGTCGGTGCTGCCCGCGATCGCGTAGGCCACGACCAGTGGCGGCGAGGCGAGGTAGTTCATGCGCACGTCCTGATGGACGCGGCCTTCGAAGTTGCGGTTGCCCGACAGCACGGCCGAGACGCTCAGCGTGTTGTCGTTGATGGCCTTGCCGATCGGCTCGTCGAGCGGGCCCGAGTTGCCGATGCAGGTCGTGCAGCCGTAGGCGCTGACGAAGAAGCCCAGGTGTTCGAGGTCTTCGAGCAGATTCGCCTTCTTGAGGTATTCGGTCACCGCGAGCGAGCCCGGCGCGAGCGAGGTCTTGACCCAGGGCTTGCTCGTCAGGCCGAGCGCGCGCGCCTTCTTGGCGAGCAGGCCGGCGCCGATCAGCACGTTCGGGTTCGACGTGTTGGTGCAGGACGTGATCGCCGCGATCACGACGGCGCCGTCCTTGAGCTCGAAGTCCTGGTTCTTGTGATGGACCTTCGCCGGTCCCTTCGACGGACGCGCCTTCTGCTCGGATTCGAAGGCCTTGCGGAAGTTGGCTTTGACGTCGGTCAGCAACACGCGATCCTGCGGACGCTTTGGGCCCGCGAGGCTCGGCTTGATGCTGCCGAGATCGAGGTGCAGCACGTCGGTGTATTCGGCCTCGGGCTGATCCGGCGTCCACCACATGCCCTGCGCCTTGGCGTAGGCCTCGACGACGGCGATGTGCTCCTCGGAGCGGCCGGTCAGGCGCAGGTAGTTCAGGGTCTCGACGTCGATCGGGAAGATGCCGCAGGTGGCGCCGTATTCGGGCGCCATGTTGCCGATGGTGTTGCGATCCGAGGCCGACAGGTTGGCGATCGCCGGGCCGAAGAATTCGACGAACTTCTCGACCACGCCGCGCTTGCGCAGCAGCTCGGTGACGGTCAGCACGAGGTCGGTGGCGGTGGCACCTTCGGCAAGCTTGCCGGTCACGCGTACGCCGATGACTTCGGGAATCAGCATCGACGAGGGCTGGCCGAGCATCGCGGCCTCGGCCTCGATGCCGCCGACGCCCCAGCCGAGCACGCCGATGCCGTTGACCATCGTCGTGTGGCTGTCGGTGCCGAAACAGCTGTCGGGATACAGCACGCCGTCGGCGTTCTCGAAGACGACGCGCGCCAAGTACTCGATGTTGACCTGATGGACGATGCCCGTATCGGGCGGCACCGCCTTGAAGTTCTGCAGCGCTTCCTGGCCCCAGCGCAGGAAGTTGTAGCGCTCCTCGTTGCGCTTGAATTCGATCTTGGCGTTGAGGTCGAGCGCTTCCTTGCTGCCGTAGTGATCGATCATCACCGAGTGGTCGATCACGAGTTCGACCGGACACAGCGGATTGACCTTGCTCATGTCACCGCCGAGCGACTTCATCGCGTCGCGCATCGCCGCCAGATCGACCACGCACGGAACGCCCGTGAAGTCCTGCAGCACGACGCGCGCCGGGGTGAAGTTGATGTCCTTGTTCGGCAGCGCCTTGAAGTCGGCTCCGGCGAGCGCCTCGATGTCGGTCCTGGTGGTGTTGACGCCGTCCTCATGGCGCAGCAGCTGTTCGAGCAGCACCTTGATCGAATACGGCAGACGCGACAGCTTGAACTGCGGCTCCAGCGCTTTGAGGTTGTAGTAGGTGTAGGTCTTCGAGCCGACCTTGAGCTGGGCCTTGGTCTTGAAGCTGTCCGTCATGGCAAATCTCCTTGTGGCTTCCGCGGTCCGGCGAGCAGGGCCCGCGGCGCGGTGGCGAATGGAACGGGGCGAATCCTGACCCGCTTACGATGAGGTTGTCTTGAACGCAGGCAATAGAATCGCTCGCGTTGAATCCAGCGGGCAAAAAAAAGCCCGCCGGCTCGCGCCGACGGGCTGCATGATGGCTCCACCGATCCCGACACGGCCTGAACTGCGCGGTGCCGGTGGAGTGTCATCGCGGTGAGGGCCTTTTAGGCGACCGACACCGACTTCGCGGTTTCGGCGTATTCCTCGATCTGGTTGAAGTTGAGGTACTTGTAGATCTTGTCGGCGTTCTTGGTGATCACGCCGGTTTCGGTCAGGTACTCCTCGACGGTCGGCAGGCGACCGAGCTTGGAGGCCACCGCCGCGAGTTCCGCCGAGCCCAGGAACACGTTGGTGTTCTTGCCCAGGCGATTCGGGAAGTTGCGCGTCGAGGTCGAAATGGCCGTGCTGCCTTCCTTGATCTGCGCCTGGTTGCCCATGCACAGCGAGCAGCCCGGCATTTCGGTGCGCGCACCGGCGGTGCCGAAGGTGTTGTAGATGCCTTCCTTGGTCAGCTCGGCGGCGTCCATCTTGGTCGGCGGGGCGACCCACAGGCGGACCGGAATGTCCTTCTTGCCTTCGAGCAGCTTGCCGGCCGCGCGGAAGTGGCCGATGTTGGTCATGCACGAGCCGATGAAGGCCTCGTCGATCTTGGTGCCGGCGACTTCGGACAGGAACTTGGCGTCGTCCGGATCGTTCGGGCAGCAGACGATCGGTTCCTTGATGTCGGCGAGGTCGATCTCGATCACCGCGGCGTATTCGGCATCGGCGTCGGCCGACAGCAGGTTCGGCGCGGCGAGCCACTCTTCCATCTTCTTGATGCGGCGCTCGAGCGTGCGCGCGTCCTTGTAGCCGTCGGCGATCATGTTCTTCATGAGCACGATGTTCGAGTTCATGTACTCGATGATCGGCTCCTTATTGAGCTTGATCGTGCAGCCGGCGGCGGAGCGCTCGGCCGAGGCGTCGGACAGCTCGAACGCCTGCTCGACCTTGAGGTCCGGCAGGCCTTCGATTTCGAGCACGCGGCCCGAGAAGATGTTCTTCTTGCCGGCCTTGGCGACCGTCAGCAGGCCCGCCTTGATCGCGTAGAGCGGGATCGCATGCACGAGATCGCGCAGCGTCACGCCGGGCTGCATCTGGCCCTTGAAGCGAACCAGCACCGATTCGGGCATGTCGAGCGGCATCACGCCGGTGGCGGCGCCAAAGGCGACCAGGCCCGAGCCGGCCGGGAACGAAATGCCGATCGGGAAGCGCGTGTGCGAGTCGCCGCCGGTGCCGACGGTGTCGGGCAGCAGCAGGCGGTTGAGCCAGGAGTGGATCACGCCGTCGCCCGGACGCAGGGCGACGCCGCCGCGGTTGCTGATGAAGGCGGGCAGTTCGCGATGCGTCTTGACGTCGACCGGCTTCGGATACGCGGCCGTGTGGCAGAACGACTGCATGACGAGATCGGCCGAGAAGCCCAGGCAGGCCAGGTCCTTGAGCTCGTCGCGCGTCATCGGGCCGGTGGTGTCCTGGCTGCCGACCGTGGTCATCTTCGGTTCGCAGTAGGTGCCCGGGCGCACGCCCTGGCCTTCCGGCAGGCCGACCGCGCGGCCGACCATCTTCTGCGCGAGCGTGAAGCCCTTGGTCGAAGCCGCCGGCGACTGCGGCAGGCGGAACAGGGTCGAGGCGGGCAGGCCGAGGAATTCGCGGGCCTTGCTGGTCAGCGAGCGGCCGATGATCAGGTTGATGCGGCCGCCGGCCTGGACTTCGTCGAGCAGCACCTGGCTCTTGAGTTCGAAGGTGGCGGCCACCGCGCCGTTCTTCTCGATCTTGCCTTCGTACGGATAGATGTCGATGACATCGCCCATTTCGAAGTTGGAGACGTCGACTTCGATCGGCAGCGAGCCGGAATCTTCCTGCGTGTTGAAGAAGATCGGGGCGATCTTGCCGCCGAGCGTCACGCCGCCGAAGCGCTTGTTCGGCACGAACGGAATGTCTTCGCCGGTGGCCCAGATCACCGAGTTGGTGGCGGACTTGCGCGACGAGCCGGTGCCGACCACGTCACCGACGTAGGCGACGAGGTTGCCCTTCTTCTTGAGGTCTTCGATGAACTGGATCGGGCCGCGCTTGCCGTCTTCCTCGGGCACGAACGCCGCGTCGGAGCGCAGGTTCTTGAGCATGGCGAGGTAGTGCAGGGGGATGTCCGGGCGGCTCCAGGCATCCGGAGCGGGCGACAGGTCGTCGGTATTGGTTTCGCCGGGGACCTTGAACACCGTGACGGTGATCTTCTCGGCGACTTTCGGGCGGCTCGTGAACCACTCGGCGTCGGCCCAGGACTGGATCACGGCCTTGGCGTTGGCGTTGCCGGCCTTGGCGAGCTCGGCGACGTCGTGGAAGAAATCGAACATCAGCAGCGTCTTCTTGAGTGCTTCGGCGGCGACCGTGCCGACTTCGGCATCGCCGAGCAGGTCGATCAGCGGCTTGACGTTGTAGCCGCCGACCATCGTGCCGAGCAGCTCGGTGGCCTTGGCGCGCGAGATCAGGTCGACCTTGAGTTCGCCGTCGGCGACCACGGTCAGGAACGAGGCCTTGACCTTGGCCGCGTCGTCCACGCCCGGCGGAACGCGGTGCGTGAGCAGGTCCACGAGGAAAGCCTCTTCGCCGGCCGGCGGATTCTTGATCAGTTCGATCACTTCGGCGGTCTGCTGGGCAGACAGCGATAGCGGCGGAATGCCGAGAGCGGCGCGCTCGGCAAGGTGTTGGCGATAGGCTTGCAACATGGTCTCAGTTTGTCCGGTGTTGGGAAGAACGGATGAAGGGCGGCACTGGGCGGGTGCAAGCTCTTCTATGGTGCTGGGATGGTGCTGGCTCCGAGCAAGTCAGGTCAGTGACTTAGCTCGCAATGATAATTCAATCACCACCCCAGTTCACACCTCCGAAGGTCGAGAGGCGCTACAACTGTCGCGTTTTGCCGCAGCGCGATCGGTGCCGCCTTACGCGGCGATCGGCGAAACCGATGGAGCGCCGCCGGGGGTGATGCGGGCGTTCTTGATCGCGTTGGCCTGCATCTCGGTGATCTCGAACAGATAGCCGTCGATTTCGAGCTGCCGGCCCGGTTGCGGAATCTGCTCGAGCCGCTCCATGACCAGGCCGTTGACGGTCTTGGGGCCGTCGAGCGGCAGTGTCCAGCCCAGGCTGCGATTGAGGCTGCGCAGGGTCACCGAGCCGCCGACGCGATAGCTGCCGTCGGCTTCGGCGTGCACGTTGCGTGCGCGCTGGCCGTTGCCGGTGGTGAATTCGCCGATCACTTCTTCGAGGATGTCGTCGAGCGTGGCGATTCCGCGAATGTCGCCGTACTCGTCGACGACGAAGCCCATGCGTTGGCGCTGGGTCTGGAAGTTGAGCAGCTGCTGGTTCAGCGGCGTGCCTTCGGGCACGAAGTAGGGCTCGCGGACGAACTGCTGCAGCGTCTGCTGGTCGAGCTGGTCCTCGGCGGCCAGGCGCATGAGCCGGCGCAGGTGCACCACGCCGAGCAGGTCGTCGATCGAGCCGTGGTAGACCGGCAGCTGGGTGTGCTCGGACTCGATGATCTGCGCGCGCACGAGCGCCCAGGGCTCGGACAGGTCGAGGCCGACGATATCCTGCCGCGGCACCATGATGTCCTCGACCGTGCTGTGCTCGAGATCGAGGATGGACAGCAGCATCTTCTGGTGGCGCTGCGGAATCATCGCCCCGGCTTCGGCGACCACCGTGCGCAGCTCCTCGACCGACAGCGAGTGCTGGGCCGCGTCCTCGGGCGTGACCCCGAACAGGCGCAGCACGCGGTTGCCGATGATGTTGACGATGTCGATGAACCAGCCGAGCACGCGCAGCAGCGGCCAGTACACGTAGGCGGCCGGAATCGCGATGCGCTCGGGATGCAAGGCACCGAGTGTCTTGGGCATCGATTCCGAGAAAACGAAGATCAGCAGCGCGGTCGCGGCGGTGGCGACGACGATGGCGGTTTCGGCGTCGCCGGTCGCCCGCAGCGTGATCGCCATGAGCAGCATCGGGATCAGCGCCTGGGCGACGTTATTGAGCAGCAGGATCAGGCCGATCAGCCGGTCGGGCCGGCGCAGCAGGTCCTGCGCCATGCGGGCTCCGCGCTCGCCCTGCTGGGCTCGATGGCGCAGCCGGTAGCGGTTGAGCGTCATCAAGCCGGTTTCCGAGCCCGAGAAAAACCCCGAGACGAGCATGCAGACCAGAAGCGCCGCGATCAGAACGGCCAGCGGGAGATCGTTCAAGCGAAGGACGGTATTCCCAAAGTCGAAGTCTAGTTACGGGGCGTGACGCGACCCTGTCAACCCGGCGTGCTTCAAGAACCCGGCGGAACCCAATGTTTTTGCAGCACAAGCTCGAGAATCAGCTTGGTCCCGAAGTAGGCGAGCAACAGGATTCCATAGCCCGACAGCGCCCAGCGGATAGCAATGCGCCCACGCCAGCCGTGCTTCCAGCGCCCCCAGAGCAGCACGCCGAAGACCACCCAGGCGACGATCGAGAGCACCGTCTTGTGCGCCAGATGCTGGGCCAGCCAGTTGTCGATGAACCAGAAGCCCGAAAGCAGCGTCAGCGACAGCAGCACGAAGCCGATCGCGACCATCTGGAACAGCAGCCGCTCCATGAGCTGCAATGGAGGCAGGCGCGAGAGCGAGGCTACCGCATGCTGGTGCAGCAGCCGGTCCTGGATCGCCAGTGCTACCGCCTGCACCGCGGCGAGCGTCAGCACGCCGGCCGACAACAGCGAAATCAGGATATGCAGCCCGACCTGCCACTGGAGCGGATCGACATCGGTGATCGGGGCCGGAAACAAGGCCGCCCAGACCGCGAAGGCGCCGGCCAGCGGATAGACCACCACGCCATTGATCGATACCGGCTCGCGCCAGCTGAACATCCACAGCAGCGAGGCCGACTGCCAGGCGAACAGCGACAGCGCTTCGGTGACGCCGATGCGCAGCGAGCCGTCCTGGAACAGCTGCGCGAACAGCGAGCCCGCATGCAATGCGATCGAGACCAGCGCCACCCACGGCAGCTCGGCGCGACTGCGCCAGGCGAGCACGCCGGCGACCGCGTAGCCGATCAGGGCTGCGATCGCGGCCAGAAGGACGGGGTTGGACATAGCCGAGAAAGAATAGCATTCGCATGGTGAGGTGCAGGGCCGGCGATTCCCACCGTTTGCCTGCGCCCCGATTCCGGAGCGCGGTCACGCGCGCGCGAGCCGCATCGGCGGAAGCTCGAAATCGCCGTGCTAGCATCGGTCGATTGCGGCGCGGGGCCCGCAAGCATCGGAGGCGAATGCGTATCGAGATCCTGGGCTGCAGTGGTGGAGTCGGGCCCGGTCTGCGAACGACCAGCCTGCTGATCGACGATCGCCTGCTGATCGATGCAGGCTCCGGCGTCGAGGACTTGTCGCTCGCCCAGATGCGCCGCATCGAGCGCATCTTTCTGACGCACTCGCATCTGGATCACATCTGCGGCCTGGCCTTCATGGCCGACAACCTGTTCGGCCTGATCGACCGCCCGATCCAGATCAGCGCCCTCGAGGCCACGCTCGCCGCGATCCGCACGCACCTGTTCAACTGGGTGATCTGGCCCGATTTCTTCCAGCTGCCGAGCGCGGCAGCCCCGATGCTGGTCGAGCGGCCGCTGCAGCCCATGCAGCGCCAGGCCCTGCATGATGGTCTGGTGCTGACGGCTTCCGAGGTCGCGCATACAGTGCCGGCGGTCGGCTATGCGCTCGAATCGCCCACGGGTGTCTTCGCTTTCAGCGGCGATACCGGAGCCGGATCGAGCTTCATCGAGTACCTCAACGGCCTGGCGCGGGTCGATCTGCTGATGATCGAGATCGCGTTTCCGGACGAGGATGCCGAGCTTGGCGAGGCCTCCCGCCATTTCACCCCGAGCCGGCTCGCGGCCGAACTCGCCGGCCTGCGCCATCGGCCCGAACTGCTGCTCACGCACCACAAGCCCGGCAGCGAGCTGCGCATCGAACAGCAGTGCCGGCAGCTGTTCGCGGGCTGGCGCTACCGGCACCTGCGGCGCGGCGAAGTCTTCGAGCTCTGAGCCGCGGCCGGGTCGGCGGGCCGACTCGGCTGCCGACTGTGTCCTACACTAGACATCACCTTCTGCAACGGACCGCTTCGTGTTCGAGAACCTGACATCCCGACTGACCCGCGTCCTCGATTCGATTCGGGGCCAGGGCCGCCTGACCGAAGAGCAGATTTCCGCCGCTGCGCGCGAACTGCGCATGGCCCTGCTCGAAGCCGACGTGGCGCTGCCGGTCATCAAGGACTTCATCGACAAGGTCAAGGCGCGCGCGCTCGGCGTCGAGATCACCCAGTCGCTGACGCCGGGCCAGGCGTTTCTGCGCATCGTCCAGCAGGAGCTCACGGCCACGCTCGGCGGTACCGCCGAGCCGATCAACCTGCGCGCCCAACCGCCCGCGGTGATCCTGATGGCCGGCTTGCAGGGCTCGGGCAAGACCACCACCACCGGCAAGCTCGCGCGCAAGCTCAAGACCGAGGACAAGAAGAACGTCATCGTCGTCTCGGCGGACGTCTACCGTCCGGCTGCGATCGAGCAGCTGCGCATCGTCGCCGGCCAGGTCGGCGTCGAATGGTTCCCGTCGGCGGTCGGCGAGTCGCCCGTCGCGATCGCCACCGCGGCGCTCGCGCATGCGCGCAAGCAGTACGCCGACGTGCTGATCGTCGACACCGCCGGCCGCACCACCGTCGACCAGGAGATGATGGCCGAGATCGCCCAGCTGCACGCGGCGGTCAACCCGGTCGAAACCCTGTTCGTGGTCGACTCGATGACGGGCCAGGACGCCGCCAAGACCGCGCGCGCCTTCGCCGACGCGGTGCCGCTGACCGGCGTGGTGCTGACCAAGATCGACGGCGATTCGCGCGGTGGCGCGGCGCTGTCGGTGCGCCACGTCACCGGCAAGCCGATCAAGTTCCTCGGCGTCGGCGAGAAGAGCGACAAGCTCGAAGTTTTCCATCCCGATCGCATCGCCAACCGCATCATCGGCCAGGGCGACATGCTCTCGCTGATCGAAGAGACGGCGAAGAAGGTCGATGCCGAGAAGGCCGCCAAGCTCGCGCAGAAGCTCAAGAGCAAGAAGGGCTTCGATCTCGAGGACTTCCGCGAGCAGATGCTGCAGGTGCAGAACATGGGCAGCATCGAGTCGCTGATCGAGAAGCTGCCGGGCGGTGCGCAGATCCAGGCGCAGATGAAGAACGTCAATGCCGGCAAGGAAATGGGCAAGGTCGTCGCGATCATCAACTCGATGACCCCGCAGGAGCGCAAGTTCCCGGATCTGATCAAGGCCTCGCGCAAGCGCCGCATCGCGGCCGGCAGCGGCGTCGAGGTGCAGGAGGTCAACAAGCTGCTGCGCCAGTTCGACACCACGCGCGACATGATGAAGAAGGTCGCCAACGGCGGCATGGCCAAGCTCATGCGCGGACTCGCCGGCCGCATTCCGCCCGGGATGATGCCGCGCAGATGAGTCCACGGGCATCCGGTCTCCGTTCGTTGCGAGGCCTGATGCTCGGGGTATTGCTGTCTTCGTCGCCGTGGGCGGTTGCAGGAACCGCTCCCTACGTGGTCGGCATCGGCGATCTCGCGCCCGAGGCGGCCGGCATCGTTCTGCAGGGACCGGCCGGCATCAAGCTCAGCAGGCTCAAGGGCAAGGTCGTGCTGGTCGATTTCTGGGCGACCTGGTGCGGACCCTGCAGCGAGTCGATGCCGGAGCTCAACGCGATGCGCAACAGCCTGCACCGCGAGGGCTACGCAGACGACTTCGAGGTGCTGTCGGTGGCCACCGACCCCGAAGTGGCCAAGCCGCGCAGCTTCCTGCAGCGCGTGAAGGTGGATTTTCCGGTGGTCGCCGACCAGATCGGCATCGCTCCGCAGACCTACAAGCTCTGGCGCCTGCCGGCGACCTACCTGATCGACCGCAATGGCCGCGTGCAGATGATCTACGCCGGCTACGGCAAGGGTTATACGGCCGAGCTCAGGACGCGCGTTCTGGCATTGCTCAAGCGAACGAACTGAGCTGCGTGCCAGCCACGAATCACGTGGGCGGTTGAACGGTCGCCGGAACGACGCACGCCAACGGCGCCAGCTACCCCTGTGCCGAACCCGATCAGGACAAGTCGATCGATGGTGTTGTTGCCCTGCTCATGGGCTCGGCCTGCCGCATCTGCTGGTAAGCCCGGATGGCCCCGTTTCGGCCAGCCTCGCGTGACCGACGGGCGGTCGTCACGTAGGTGTTTCATAAGCTTCACATTTGCAAAGAAGTCGCTACAATACGCGCCCTTCAACGGCCCACCCGGGTCGGTTGATCCGCATTCAATTGGTTTTTGGACTCACTGGATTAAGCATGGTCAAGATTCGTCTGGCTCGCGCCGGCGCCAAGAAGCGCCCGTTCTATCATGTGGTTGCGACCGAGAGCCGCAGCTCGCGCGACGGCCGTTTCATCGAACGTCTGGGCTATTACAACCCGAACGCGCGTGGCGGCGAGCAGAAGCTCGTGCTCGACCTGGCCCGCGTTGACCACTGGAGCAAGAGCGGCGCGCAGATTTCCGAGCGCGTGGCCTACCTCGTCAAGACCGCTCCGGCTCCGGCCGCTGCCTGAGTCTGACTGTGGTCCGCCGGCTGACGCTGGGCCGCGTCGCCGGGGTTTTCGGGGTTCGCGGATGGGTGAAGCTGCATTCCTATACGCGTCCCATTGAAAACCTGCTGGATTACTCGCGCTGGACCTTGCTCCAGCAAGGTAAGGAATCGGTGGTCACCCTGCTCGAAGGGCAGGTGCAGAACAAGGGTCTGATCGCCCAGCTCGGTGATGCCGAAGGCAAGCCGATCGCCGATCGTGATGTCGCCGCCGCGCTGATCGGCGCGGAGATTCTGGTGGATCGGGACGACATGCCCGAGCCTGACGAAGGCGAGCATTACTGGGCCGATCTGGTCGGTTGCAAGGTGGTGAATGAAGACGGCGTCGAGCTCGGTATCGTCGACAGCCTGACCAGCAACGGGGCTCAGGACGTGCTGGTGTTGACGCAAGGCGAAGTCGAAAGGCTGATTCCCTACGTCAAGGGGCCGATCATCAAGTCGGTCGACATGGGCGAACGCGTCATCGTTGCCGATTGGCAGCTGGATTATTGAGGGCTTCGATGAAGATCGAGGTCCTGAGCTTGTTTCCGGAACTCGTGGAACAGGTCGCGAAGTTTGGAATGCCGCGCGTGGCGGTCGAACGCGGGGCGATGCAGTTGAGTACGCGGCAGTTGCGCGACTACAGCGGGAATCGCTGGAGACGCGTCGACGAGCGAACCTTCGGCGGCGGTCCGGGCATGGTGATCCAGGCCGAACCGCTGACCCAGGCGATCGAAGCGGCGAAAGCCAGCATCGGGCCTGCGAAGGTCGTGAGTCTGTCGCCGCAGGGCGAGCGTTTCGACCAGCGATGGGCGGAACGCTTGAGCGCGGAGCCGGGGCTGATCCTGATCTGCGGGCGTTACGAGGGCATCGACGAGCGGGTCGCACCGCAGATCGACCTCGAGCTGTCGGTGGGTGATTTCGTGCTCTCCGGCGGTGAACTGCCCGCGATGTTGATCGTCGACAGCATCGCGCGCTTGTTGCCCGGCGTGTTGGGGCATGAAGGATCGGCGGCCAGTGACTCGTTCTCGAACGGCTTGCTGGATCACCCGCACTATTCGCGGCCCGAGGTCTGGCGCGGCGAGCCGGTGCCGGAAGTGTTGATGAGCGGTGACCATGCGGCGATTCGCCGTTGGCGCCTCAAGCAGGGGTTGGAGCGGACGCTGCTGCGTCGCCCCGACTTGTTGGATGAACTGAAGTTGGATGCGGAACAGCTCAAACTGCTCCGTGAGATCGTCATAGAGCAGTTGCACGAGCAGGACGGAGCACACAGATGAGCATGAGCAAGATCATTGCGGCGATCGACGCCGAGCAGATGAACAAGAAGATCCCGGACTTCAACCCCGGCGATACGGTCGAGGTCAAGGTCAAGGTCAAGGAAGGCGACCGCGAGCGTCTGCAGGCCTACGAAGGCGTGGTGATCGCCAAGCGTTCGCGCGGCATCAACTCCGCGTTCACGGTCCGCAAGGTTGCGCATGGCGAAGGCGTGGAGCGCGTGTTCCAGACCTACAGCCCGCAGGTGGCCGAGATCATCGTGAAGCGCCGTGGCGACGTCGCCCGCGCCAAGCTGTACTACCTGCGCAACCTGCAGGGTCGCGCCGCTCGCATCAAGGAAAAGCTGGCCTAAACGCCGGCGGTTCCGTACCGAGGTCATGAAGCCCGCCCGGGTTCCCGGCGCGGGCTTTTTGCGTTGCGCGCGTTTTTGCGGGGACGTGGCGCTGCCAGGCAAGCGTCGCGGCACTTGAAGCCGCGCATTCGGCCCCCAGTAGAAGGGCGAACACAACACCCGAGGAGGCCCTTCCGTCATGACCGCTGAACGTCACGCTGAACGCCATGAATTTCAGACCGAAACGCGCTCGCTGCTGCGCCTGATGATCCACTCGCTGTACTCGAACAAGGAAATCTTCCTGCGCGAGCTCATCAGCAATGCCAGCGATGCCTGCGACAAGCTGCGCTTCGCGGCGATCCAGCAGCCGGACCTGATCGACGGCGAGCTGTTCGTCGAACTGCAGGCCGACAAGTTCACCGGCACGCTGACGATTCGCGACAACGGCATCGGCATGTCGCGTGAAGAGGTGGTCGACAACCTCGGCACGATCGCGCGTTCGGGCACCAAGCGCTTCATGGAATCGCTGTCGGGCGACCAGGCCAAGGATGCGCAGCTGATCGGCCAGTTCGGCGTGGGTTTCTACTCGGCCTTCCTCGTCGCGGACAAGGTCACGGTCAAGACCAAACGTGCCGACGGCGAGGCGACGGTCTGGGAGTCGACCGGCGAGGGCGACTACACGCTCGAAACGGGCGACAAGGCCGAGCGCGGCACAGAAGTGATCCTGCACCTGCGCGACGACGACAAGGAATTTCTCGAAGAGCATCGCCTGCGCGACATCGTGCGCAAGTATTCCGATCACATCGGCCTGCCGATCAAGCTGCGCAAGGCCGAGGGCGAGCCCGAGGCGATCAACCAGGCGCGCGCGTTGTGGACGCGGCCGAAGTCCGAGATCGGCGAGGACGATTACAAGAGCTTCTACGAGCACCTGACGCACGACTTCGAAGCGCCGCTGGCCTGGGCGCATCACAAGGTCGAAGGCAACCTCGAATACACCTCGCTGCTCTACATTCCGACGCGCGCCCCGTTCGACCTGTGGGATCGCGATCAGCAGCGCGGCGTGAAGCTCTACGTGAAGCGCGTCTTCATCATGGATCGTGCGGCCGAGCTGCTGCCGTCCTACCTGCGCTTCGTGCGTGGCCTCGTCGACACCGCCGACCTGCCGCTCAATGTCTCGCGCGAGATCCTGCAGGGCAATCGCACGGTCGACAAGATTCGCTCCGCGCTGGTCAAGCGCGTGCTCGATCTGCTCGACGACCTCGCAGCCAACAAGCCCGACGATTACGCGAAGTTCTACGAGCAGTTCGGCAAGGTGCTCAAGGAAGGCATCGTCGAGGACCATCCCAACCGCGAGCGCATCGCCAAGCTGCTGCGCTTCAACTCGACGACGGCGCTCGACAAGCCCAGCGTGGGTCTCGACGACTACATCGCGCGCATGCCCGAGGCGCAGGAGAAGATCCTGTATCTGACGGGCGAGACGCTCGGTGCGATCCGCAACAGTCCGCATCTCGAGGGCTTCCGCAAGGCCGGCTTCGAAGTGCTGCTGCTGTCCGATCGCATCGACGAGTGGGTCGTCGGCAACCTGACCGAATACCAGGGCAAGAAGCTCGAATCGGCAGCGCGCGGCGATGCCGCATCCGCCGGCAAGATCGAGAGCGCCGACAAGGCCAAGCAGGAAGCCGAGTTCGCGGACGTGCTCGCCAAGCTGCCCGAGGCGCTCGGCCATCGCATCGCGAGCGCGCGCGTGTCGGCGCGACTCACGGAATCGCCGTCCTGTCTCGTCGCGCCCGAGCACGGCATGTCGCGCCAGTTGCTCGAAATCCTCAAGCAGGCCGGCCAGGATGCGCCTGACATCAAGCCGATCCTCGAGCTCAATGCCGAGCATCCGCTCGTCGCCAAGCTCAAGGACGCACTCGGCGACGAGGTGGGTTTCGCCGATCTGGCCGAAGTGCTGCATGGTCAGGCGGTGCTCGCCGAGGGCGGCCAGCTCGACGATCCGGCCGGCTTCGTCAAGCGACTCAACAAGCTGATTCTCGGCCAGGGCGGCGGTCGCATCCTGCTGGGTTGATTGGCTTGGCCTGAAACTGAAAACGGGCGCTGCATGCGCCCGTTTTTTTATCGCAGCGGGGCTTCGATTGGCTTATCGCGTATCGGCAGCTTTCACGGTGACGGGCGCGCCGGCGCATTCCCCAGGCCGCAGGACATGGCGAGCTGGGCCAGTTCTATATCGTTGCTCACCTGCAGCTTGCGCTTGATCTGGTAGTGCAGGTTCTGCACGGTCTTGGTACTCAAATGCAGCGCCTGGGCGATGCGTTCCACGCTGTGCAGGTCCACCATCAGCAGCAACACGTCGAATTCGCGCGGCGTCAGTTCTTCGAGTGGCGAGCGTCCACCGCATACGCTGGCAAGGGCCAGCGCCTGCGCGATATCCGGGCTCAACACCTGGCGCCCGCCCATCACGTCACCGATGGCGCGCAGCAGCACGTCGGGCGTGCTGTTCTTGGTGACGTAGCCCCAGGCTCCCGAGCGCAGCGCCGCGAGCGCGAAGTCCGGCGATACATGCATGCTGAACACCAGTACGCGCGCCGAAGGTTCTATCAGCAGCACGCGCCGGATGGCATCCAGGCCGCTGGCGCCCGGCATGGTGATGTCGGTGATAAACAAGTCGGGACGGTGCTCGCGATACAGGCGATAGGCTTCGTCCGCATGATCGGCTTCGGCGACCACGCTGACTTTTCCGTGGCGTTCCAGCAGATGCCGGTAGCCGGCACGGACCACCGCGTGATCGTCCGCCAGCAGGACGCGCCAGGGTTGCGGGGTTCCGGGGCCGCTCATGCCGGGTTCCCGGCGGGCAGGCGGGCGCAGACGTCGAATCGTGACGCCGTCGCCTGGATCTCCAGGCAACCGCCGAGCGAGCGCAGGCGTTCTTCCAGCAGCTGCAGGCCCATGCCGCTGCCACGGCTGACGATTCGGTCGCCAGGGACATCGTTGCTGACACGGGCTTCCACGCCACGGGGACCGCAGTGCAGCGCGATCTCGGCGCGCTGGCTGTCGCCCGCATGGCGCGCGATGTTGCTCAGGCATTCCTGCATCACCCGGTACAGGCAAAGCGCCTGTTCGCCGCCAATGCCCGCCAGATCATGGCCGGCAGTGGCCAAGTGCAGCTGCGGACGTCCGCGCAGACGCGCGCGCCAGCCGGTGCCGAGATCGTTGAGCGCCGAGACCAGTCCCTGCTGTTCGAACAGCGGCGGCCGGACGCGCAGCAGCAGGCTGCGCAGGGCCACCTGGGTCTGCTCCACCGTCTGATCGATTTCTTCCAGATCGTTTTCGTCCATGGCCTCGCCGTCGCCGATGCGCATGCGCAGCAGCGCGACCGCCACCGCGGTAGCGGCGACGGACTGGCCGACTTCCTCGTGCAGTGCGTGGGTCAGTTCGCGGCGCTCGTCCTCCTGGATGCGGATCAGTTTGGAGGTGAGCTGGTCGCGCAGGTCCGAGGCCTGCTTCAACCGCAGTGCCAGCTGCCGTACGCCGTCGGAAATGTCGCGGAACTCGCGAACCTGATAGCGCGGCAGCTGCTCCGGCACGGGCACGCCGCTACCGGCGAGGCGATCCAGTGCCGCGACGATCTGGCGGGTCGGGCTCAGCGCGTGGCCGATCATCCAGAACACCAGCGCGTCCAATGCGATGATGGTGAGTGCTGCTAGGCCGGAGAGTTTGCGCACGGTGTTCCACTCGGCGTCGAACAGGCGCTGCGGGTCTGGCGTGAAGCGTGCGGTGCCGGCGGTCTGGCCCCAAAGCCGTACCGGCCGTTCGAGCGTGGGCGCGACCGGGATCAGCCCGGCAAGCCAGCGCGGCAGGCGGTGATGTGCGCGGGTGGCCGGCTCGGTTTCGCAGCCATGTTCGTCTTTGCGCCCGTTCATCGCGACATAGCGGATGCACAAGGGCTCCGGCATGGCGGCGGCGATGCGCGAAAGCTCCGGGGAACGCTCGCCGGCCGCCGCCGCGGTCATCTGCCAGGCCAGATCGAGCTCCATGTGCTGTGCCAGTCGGTCCGCGCGCTGCTCGAGTTCGCTGCGGGTGCGGCTGGCGGCACTGGCGATCACGGCGAGGCTGACCGCGGCCCAGCACAGCAGCCCGAGCAACGTCATGCGTATCAGTAGATGCCACTTCAGGCTCATGTCTGCTTCCTCTTCTGCAGCGATCCCGCTCGCCCGGCGCCATTGTTTCATGTGATGTCGCGTCTGCCGCGACATCGGTTTCACGCGGGCAAATTGCCCGGCATGCGGGAGTCAGTTTTCGGTAGCGGCCTTCGGGCGGCGATCACTATCGTGCCGACACCAAGACAAGACGGAGGAGCGGGCGATGACATTCGTTTCAGGAGGAAGGCACGGCCGGTTGCGGGCAGTTTGGCTGGCAGTTTGGCTGGCGGTCGCTGCGGGTTCGGCGCAGGCGGCGGTGCCCTTGAGCAAGACCACGGTCGAGGCATTCGATACCCAGTTCAGGCAGGCCGTCGCGCCGCTGGCGGGCAAATCCGTACGTGATGCGAAAGTGCTGCAACTGAGCGCCGACGTCGACGGCTGGCTCGACACCGGAATGGCCCTCGACGCGGGCGACCGCGTCACGATCGTCGTCGGCGGCACGGTATGGCTGTCGCGTGCCTACCAGCTCGGCCTGGATCAGCCGCTGGTGGCCTGGGCGCGTATCGGTGCGCGGGGACCGGTTTTCCACGGAACGCGCCATACCGATACGTTCACCGCCGATCGTGGTGGCACACTGCAACTCAAGACTTTCCCGACGCGCTGGCTGAGCCGCGACGGACGTTACCTGCCGCAGCCCCAGCCCTTCAACGCCGATGGCGGCGGAACCGTCAGCGTGGGGCTGATCCGCTGGACACGGCAGGCCGATCCGGTGCAGGCACTGGCCACGCTGGATGCGGCTTCGGCGCCCTGGGTGCAGGCCGAGCGGGAACGCCTGGCGCATCCGCCCACCGTGCCGGCGGGCTGGTCCTACCTGTGGGAGCTGGGTCCGGCGGAAATCTTCCACGAGCGTTCGGCCAACGGTGACGGCGGCCCGCGCAGACGCATGGACGTACACACGCAAGCGGACGTCGCCATCCTTCAGCGTCCCACGGACCAGGCGCTGACGGACGATCTCAAGCTGTCCTGGCGCTGGAAGGTCGACATGCTGCCCGGGCTTGCCGCGGAAGACACGGCCGCCACGCACGACTACCTGAGCATCGCGGTGGAGTTCGACAACGGTCGCGATCTCACCTATCTGTGGAGCCGTAAATTGCCGGCGGGAACCCACTTCGCCTGTCCGCTCGAGGCCTGGGCGGATCGCGAGACCCACATCGTGGCGCGCAGCGGCGAAGCCGAACTCGGCCGCTGGCTCAGTGAGGAACGCTCGCTGCTGAAGGACTATGCCAAGGCCGTCGGCGGTCCTCCGCCCAAGCGTGTGGTTCGCGTCTGGCTCATCGCCAACAGCGTGTTCGGCCGTGGAGAGGGCAAGGCGGAATTCGGCGACATTCGCCTGGCCACGCCCAGTCACACGGCGACGGTATGGTGAGGTCCGGGCGCAGCCTGGCTATCGGGCGACTTTAGCCGTCGTCGAACGGGCGGCAGCATCCTGAAGGGTGTTGCCGCAGTCTCGCGCTTCGGGGTTTCGTTCTAGGGGATTACGCGAACCGCATTGACGAAGCGCTTCTCCCACCACGGATCGCCGACGCTCGCGACGATCACGGTGCGTCCGGTTGCCGGTGCATGCACCGCCTCGCCGTTGCCGAGATAAATGGCGACGTGATCGACGTTTCCGCCGCTGCGGCCGAATCGGTAGAACAACAGATCGCCCGGCTGGGCCTGGCTGATCTTGATGGTCCTGCCGGCGTCGTGCTGCTCGCGCGTCGAACGCGGCAGGCTCACGCCGGCCTGCGCGTAGACGTAGCGCGTGAGCCCGCTGCAGTCGAAGCCGTCCGGCGTGGTTCCTCCGTAGCGATACGGCCGGCCGATCTGTCCCGTGGCTTCGAACACGATGGTCTGACGCGTGTCGCTGATCTGCGCCGGAATGTCGCCGCCGCCGAAACCCGCGCAGCCCGCCAGCAGCATCGCCAGTGCGATGCCGAGCCAGATGCGTCCGGTCTTCAACATCAAACCGGCGGGGCGGTGAGCTGCATCGACGGACGCTGGGCGAAGTTCGCGTACCAGGCAGCGAGCGCGTCGCGGCCGGTTCTCCACTCGATGTAGGGCAGGCGGAAGTCGAGATAGCCCAGCGCGACGCCGATACTCACTTCGACCAGGCTCGGCGCCTCGACCTCGAAGCTCGAAGTCTGCTGTTCGAGCAAATCCAGGGCGCGGCTGATCAGCGCGGCCTGGCGATCGAGCGAGGCCATGTAGACGATGCTTTCGGGCCGGCGTTTTTCCATCACCGTGGCGACGCTCGCATCGATGATGCCGTCGGCCGTGACCTGGCAGCGCAGTGCCGCCCAGCGCTTGCTTCCACGCGGCAGGCCGGTGAGCCCGCGGCCGCGCGTGAGCAGGTATTCGGCGATCAGCGCCGAATCGGGGAGCACCTCGTTGCGCTCGGTGACGAGCACCGGAATCTTCGACAAGGGATTGACGGCCAGCAGTTCCTCGGGCGAGGAGTGCGGATCGACGTGGATTTCCTCGATCAGATCGGAGAGCCCAAGCTCTGCTGCGATGACCCGGACCTTGCGCACATACGGCGACGTCGGGCTGCAATAGAGCTTCATCTTCATGCGGTAAGTCCGTAGGGCGAAAGCAGAAGGCTGACCGGCGCA
Organism: Hydrocarboniphaga sp. FW305-C-57; assembly: GCF_058783045.1. Lineage (NCBI taxonomy): Bacteria > Pseudomonadati > Pseudomonadota > Gammaproteobacteria > Nevskiales > Nevskiaceae > Hydrocarboniphaga > Hydrocarboniphaga sp. FW305-C-57. Next base: position 230,522 of record NZ_JBYSYG010000006.1, read on the forward strand.
CGCGTTTTTGACAAGCCTCCTTTCGGTCGTAGCGCGGACGGTCGAGTTCCGCCGCGCGCCGTCCCTCAAATGAAAAAGCCCCGGGAGTGCCGGGGCTTCGGGTGCGGCGTGACGGCTACTTGACGTCGAGCTTGTCGAGGTAGCGCTCGGCATCGAGCGCGGCCTGGCAGCCCGTGCCGGCACTCGTGATGGCCTGGCGGTAGATGTGGTCCATGACGTCGCCGGCCGCGAACACGCCCGGAACGCTCGTCGCGGTCGCATCGCCTTCGGACCCGCTGTGGACCTTGATGTAGCCGCCGTTCATGGTCAGCTGGCCTTCGAAGATGCCGGTGTTCGGCGAATGCCCGATGGCAATGAACACGCCGCTCAGCGCGATGTCGCGCGTTTCGTTGTTCTGCACGTTGCGCACGCGCATGCCGGTCACGCCCGAGCTGTCACCGAGCACTTCGTCGAGCGTCGAATTCCAGATGATCTCGACCTTGCCCTCCTCGACGCGCTTGTTGAGCTTGTCGTGCAGGATCTTCTCGCCCTTGAACTTGTCGCGGCGATGCACGACGGTGACCTTCCTGGCGATGTTGGCGAGGTAGAGCGCCTCTTCGACCGCGGTGTTGCCGCCGCCGATCACGGCGACTTCCTGGTTCTTGTAGAAGAAGCCGTCGCAGGTCGCGCAGGCGCTCACGCCCTTGCCGCGGAATTCCTGCTCCGATGGAATGCCGAGGTACTTGGCGCTCGCGCCGGTGGCGATGATCAGCGCATCGGCCGTGTACTCGCCGGCGTCGCCGCGCAGCTTCAGCGGCTTGCTCTTGAGGTCGACCTCGTGGATGTGGTCATAGATGAATTGCGTGTCGAAGCGCTCGGCATGCTTCTGCATGCGCGCCATCAGGTCCGGGCCGAGCAGGCCTTCGACGTCGCCGGGCCAGTTGTCGACCTCGGTGGTGGTCATCAGCTGGCCGCCCTGTTCGAGACCCGTGATCAGCGCCGGCTTGAGGTTGGCGCGAGCGGCGTAGACGGCCGCCGTATAACCGGCCGGGCCGGAGCCGAGAATGATCAGGCGATGATGCTTGCTCATCTTCTTCTGCCTTTGTTTGTTCGATTGTTGAGGTTGCGGAATATGGGGGCTTCGAGCGCGGACGCAATGGTCGCGTCGGGTGCAAATACGGTTACTGTTGCGAACGGACGGTCGTCGCCGCCGGGTCGGCCCGCATTCTAGCGCTGCCGACTCGGGGCGAAGGTTTCGGCGACCGCGAACGCTCACTGGTTCTTCGGAAAAACAAGCATAGGGATTGGCCATGAATCTGTTGCGCAAGACTTCCTCGCTCGCCGCCGTCGCCGGCGTCGTTTTCGGCCTGGCGTTCTCGTGGAGCGAGACCGCCGCCACCGCGGCGGCGCAGCAGGCGCCCGGGGCCGAGCTCAGGCTGCCGCCCGGGTTTTCGATCGAGGTCTGGGTCGACGAGGTGCCGAACGCACGCACGCTCGCGCTCGGTGACAAGGGCACCCTGTTCGTCTCCTCCCGCGAGGCCGGCAAGCTCTACGCGCTGAGCGACACCGATGGCGACGGCCGCCCCGATCGCAGGATCGTGCTCGCCGAAGGGCTCAACCGGCCGACCGGCCTGGCGTTCCACGACGGCGATCTGTTCGTCGCCGAGATCGACAAGCTCTGGAAGCTGCCGGGCATCGAGTCCAAGCTCGATCACCCGCCCAAGCCCGTGACGATCCGCGCCGACCTGCCCGACAAGACGCATCACGGCTGGCGCTTCATCGACTTCGGGCCCGACGGCAAGCTCTATCTGGCGATCGGTGCGCCGTGCAACGTCTGCAAGCCCGAGGCGTTCACGGCCGGCGGCGACAAGCTCGAGTTCGCCTCGATCACGCGCATGGACTCCGATGGGCGAAATTGGGAAGTCGTGGCGCGCGGGGTGCGCAATTCGGTCGGCTTCGGCTGGCATCCCAAAACCAGGCAGCTCTGGTTCACCGAAAACGGTCGCGACATGCTCGGCGACGACACCCCGTTCTGCGAACTCAACAAGCTCAGCAAGACCGGTGAAGATTTCGGCTTCCCGTACTGCCACGCGGGCACGGTGTCCGACCCGGATTTCGGCAAGCAGGGCAGCTGCTCGTCCGCGACCGCGCCGGTGGCGCTGCTCGGTCCGCACGTCGCGCCGCTGGGCCTGGAGTTCTACACGGGCACGCAGTTTCCGGCCGAATACCGCGGCGATGTCTTCGTCGCCCTGCATGGCTCGTGGAATCGCAGCCGGAAGAACGGCTATCGCGTGCAGCGCGTGCACCTCGACGGCGATCGCGTCGTGGGCCAGGAGCCCTTCGTCGAAGGCTGGTTGCAGAACCAGAACGGAAACGAGTCCGTCAGCGGCCGCCCGGCCGACGTGCTGCAGGCGCCCGACGGCTCGCTGCTGATCTCCGACGACCTCGGTGGCCGCATCTGGCGCGTGCGCTACACGGGCAAGTGAAGCAGGCTGCGATTGCGCGCGTGCCGGGTCGGAAAAGATTGATTTGAAAGGAGCGGCGCGCGACTCGATAATACGCGCCCTCATTTTCCGCCCCGGGTAATCACCCAGAGCGTAGCCAGTTCACCCACCACCCACCTAAAGCCGTGAAAACCAACTTCCCACGCATTCAGCGTCTGCCGCCCTATGTCTTCAATATCGTTGGAGAACTGAAGGCCGCAGCCCGAGCTCGTGGCGAGGACATCATCGATTTCTCGATGGGTAATCCGGACCAGCCGACGCCCAAGCACATCGTCGACAAGCTGGTGGAAGCTTCGGTGCGCGGCACCGACAGCGACTACGTGCGTCCCGAGCTCATCGACGAAGACGGCACGCACACGCATCGCTATTCGCTGTCCAAGGGCGTTCCGCGCCTGCGCCGGGCGATGGCCCGCTGGTACAAGACGCGTTACGACGTCGATCTGAACCCGGATTCCGAGGTCATCGCGACGATCGGCTCCAAGGAGGGCCTCGCGCACCTGGCCTTCGCCACGCTCGCCCAGGGTGACGTCGTGCTGGTGCCGAATCCGGCCTATCCGATCCACCCGTACGGCGTCGTGCTCGCGGGTGCCGACGTCCGCCACGTGCGCTTCACGCCCGAAGTCGATTTCTTCGAAGAACTCGAGCGCGCGGTCAAGGAAACCTGGCCGGCGCCGAAGATGCTGATCCTGAATTTCCCGGGCAATCCGACCGCCCAGTGCGTGGATCTCTCGTTCTTCGAGAAGGCCGTGGCGTTCTGCCGCGAGCACGAGATCTGGCTCGTGCACGACCTCGCGTATGCCGACATCGTGTTCGACGGCTACAAGGCGCCGTCGGTGATGCAGGTGCCGGGTGCCAAGGACGTGGCGGTGGAATTCTTCACGCTGTCCAAGAGCTACAACATGCCGGGCTGGCGCGTCGGCTTCATGGTCGGCAATCCCACGCTCGTCAACGCGCTCGCGCGCATCAAGAGCTACCTCGACTACGGCATGTTCACGCCGATCCAGGTCGCCGCGATCGCCGCGCTCGAAGGCCCGCAGGACTGCGTGGCCGAGATCTGCGAGATGTACCGCAAGCGCCGCGACGTGCTTTGCGATGCACTCAACGCGGCCGGCTGGCAGGTCGAGCGTCCGAAGGCGACGATGTTCGTCTGGGCCAAGATTCCGGAAGCCTTCCGCCATCTCGGCTCGATCGAGTTCTCCAAGCTGTTGCTGAGCGAAGCCAAGGTCGCCGTTTCGCCGGGCATCGGCTTCGGTGAATACGGCGACGATCACGTGCGCTTCGCGCTGATCGAGAACGAGCACCGCACGCGCCAGGCCGTGCGCGGCATACGCAAGCTGTTGCAGAAGGGCGCGCCCAAGGATTCATTGAATCCGGCGCCGGCCGTAGAACCCGTCGTGGAGAAAACGTCGTGAGTGTTGCACCGCTGCGTGTCGGTCTGCTGGGGCTGGGCACGGTCGGGCAGGGCGTCATTCGCGTCCTGCAGCGCAACGCCGACGAAATCACGCGACGCGTCGGCCGCCCGGTCGTCGTCACGCACGCCTCGGCCCGCGACACGAGCAAGGCGCGCGAAGTCTCGCTCGAAGGCATCACGATCGTTTCCGATCCAATGGACATCGCGGCCAAGGCCGATGTCGACGTCGTCGTCGAACTGATCGGCGGCACCACCTACGCGCGCGAACTCGTGCTCGCCGCGATCGCGCGCGGCAAGCCTGTGGTGACCGCCAACAAGGCGCTGCTCGCGCTCGAAGGCAACGCGGTGTTCAGCGCTGCGCGCGAGAAGGGCGTGCTGGTCGGTTTCGAAGCCGCAGTGGCCGGCGGCATTCCGGTCATCAAGGCGATACGCGAGGGCCTGGCGGGGAACCGCATCGAAGCGCTCGCCGGCATCATCAACGGCACCTGCAACTACATCCTCACGCAGATGACCGAGAAAGGTCAGGCCTTCGCCGATGCGCTCGCCGATGCGCAGCGCCTCGGCTACGCCGAAGCCGATCCGACTTTCGACGTCGAAGGCGTCGACGCGGCGCACAAGCTGACGATCCTCGCGAGCATCGCCTTCGGCATGCCGCTGAACTTCGATGCGGTGGCGGTCGAGGGCATCACCAAGGTCACGCCGCAGGACATCAAGATCGCGCAGGCGCTGGGCTATCGCATCAAGCATCTGGGCATCGCCAAGCGCACCGACAACGGTGCGGAGCTGCGCGTGCACGCGACGCTGATTCCCGAAGACAAGCTCATCGCCAAGGTCGACGGCGTGCTCAACACCGTGCTGCTGCAGGGCGACGCGGTCGGCCAGATGGGTCTGTACGGCCGTGGCGCCGGCGGCGATGCGACCGCCTCGGCCGTGGTCGCCGATCTCGTCGACGTGGCGCGCTCGATCGGCGCCGAATCCAGGCATCACGTCCCGGCGCTGGCCTTCCAGCCCGAGGCCGTGCGTGCGCTGCCGGTGCTGCCGCTCTCCCAGGTGGCGAGCGCGCATTACCTGCGCATCAACGTCGCCGACGAGCCCGGCGTGCTCAAGGCCATCACCGCCATCCTCGCCGAGCTCGGCATCAGCATCGAAGCGATCCTGCAGAAGGAGCCGCGCGGTGGCGAGGACGCGACGGTGGCCGTGATCACCTCGGTGATTCCGGAATCGCGCTTCAACGAGGCCGTCACGCGCGTGCGCGGTCTGCCGTTCGTGCGCGAGGACATTTCGCGTTTTCGCGTCGAGCATTTTTGAACTTCCTGTTCAAGCCGAGGCCATCCCTGGCCTCGTTTTTCAAAACAAGCAGTCTGCTAGTAGAACTTCCATGACCCGCACCATCACCCGCTACAGCGGCCTCGTCGAACACTACCGTGCCCGTCTTCCGCTGACCGCCGATACGCGCGCGATCAGCCTCGCCGAAGGCCGTACGCCGCTGATCAAGCTCGAAAACCTCGCCAGGGAGATCGGCTTCGAGGGCGAGCTCTACGTGAAGTTCGAGGGCCTCAATCCGACCGGATCGTTCAAGGACCGCGGCATGACCGTGGCGGTGACGCAGGCCGTGCACGAAGGCGCCCGCGCGATCATCTGCGCCTCCACCGGCAACACCTCGGCCGCCGCCGCGGCCTACGCGGCGCGCGCCGGCATCACCGCGTTCGTGCTGATTCCGGAGGGCAAGATCGCGCTCGGCAAGCTCGCCCAGGCGGTCGTCCACGGGGCGGTGGTCGTGCAGATTCGCGGCAACTTCGACGACGGCATGCGCCTGGTCAAGGAAGTGGCCGAAACCTCGCCGGTGGCCATCGTCAATTCGATCAACCCGTTCCGCCTGCAGGGCCAGAAGACGGCCGCCTTCGAGATCGTCGAAGCGCTCGGCCGCGCTCCGGACTACCACTGCATCCCGGTCGGCAACGCCGGCAACATCTCGGCGCACTGGATCGGCTATTCCGAAGTCTCGGGCTTCGAGACCGCGGCCAACGTGCTGACCGCCGAGCTGCGCGGCTACGACCGCAGCAAGCTCACCGACAATCGCCCGAAGATGGTCGGCTACCAGGCCGCGGGCAGTGCGCCGTTTTTGCGCGGCGGCCCGGTGCGCGATCCTGAGACCGTGGCGACCGCGATCCGCATCGGCGATCCGCAGTCCTGGGACCTGGCCTGGGCGGTGCAGAAGGAATCGGGCGGCTGGTTCGACGAATGCGTCGATGCCGACATCCTCGCGGTCCAGCGTCGCCTGGCCGAACTCGACGGCGTGTTCTGCGAGCCGGCGTCGGCGACCTCGCTGTGCGGCGCGATCCGCGACATCAAGGCCGGCAAGATCGCGCCGGGCTCAACCGTGGTCTGCACGCTGACCGGCAACGGCCTCAAGGACCCGGACATCATCGTCAAGGGTGGCCTGCAGGGCGTGGTCGAAGTGCCGGCCGAGCGCTCGGCCGTCGAAAAGGCCCTGCTCGCCCGCCTGGGCTGAACGGCCCCGCCGCTCTCATTCCACGGCCGCCGATCCTTCGACGGACTCGCTTCGATGTCGAATCGCACAGCCCCTTCGGCAGCCGCCGAAGGGCAGGGCCCGGGCGTTCCTGTCTACGCCCGCGTGAACCGGATTCGTGACGCTGACCTCGGTTTGAGTTCAACACAGTGTAAAATGCGTCTTCGCTGCAAGTCGGACGCATGATGATCTGGGTGGATTACGGCATCCTGGCGGTGTTGCTGGTATCGGTCATCGTCGGGCTGGTGCGTGGCTTCGCTCGCGAGGTCCTCGGGCTCGCGACCTGGGTTCTCGCGTTTTGGCTGGCCCTGCGCTTCGCCGCCCCGTTCGGGCACTGGCTCGAAGCCTTCATCAGCGTTCCGTCCGTTCGCAAGATCACCGCCTACGCGCTGCTGTTCCTCGGCGGCCTGCTCGCTGGCGGCATCGTCACCGCGCTGATCGTCCGCGTGATGCGCAGCAACGACGGCATCTCGTCGATCGATCGCACGCTCGGTGGCGGCTTCGGCCTGCTGCGCGGCGGGCTCATCGTCGGCGCCTTCATCCTGCTCGGCAGCGTGACTTCGCTCAAACAGGATCCCTGGTGGTCGCAATCGACGCTGATCCCGCGCTTCGCGTGGCTCGCCGACGGCTTGCGGACCCTGATTCCCGAGCGCTGGATTCTGCAGATTCAGTCCACAGATTCAGAACTGCCCGCCGGCTTGCCGGACGAGCAGCCCGACGGCTCGCGCGAGGGCGCGCCCGTCTCCGGTACGACATCCCTTTAGGTTCATCCCCGAGGTCATCATGTGCGGCATCGTCGGCATCTACGGCCACAACAGCGTCAATCAGGAACTCTACGACGCCCTGACCATGCTCCAGCATCGCGGTCAGGATGCGGCGGGCATCATCACCAACGAAGGCACGCGCCTGCACCTGCGCAAGGAAAACGGCCTCGTGCGCGATGTCTTCAACAAGGATGAGCACATGATGCGGCTGCGCGGACCGGTGGGCATCGGCCACGTGCGCTATCCGACCGCTGGCGCGAGCAGCTCGGCCGAGGCGCAGCCGTTCTATACCAACATGCCGTTCGGCATTTCACTGTCGCACAACGGCAACCTGACCAATGCCGAGGAGCTCAAGCAGGAGCTGTTCGCCGAAGATCGCCGCCACCTCAACACCGAATCCGATTCCGAAGTGCTGCTCAACGTGTTCGCGCACGAGCTGCTCGTGCAGAGCCGCATGAAGCTCACGGCCGAAGACATCTTCGCCGCCGTCTCGGGCGTGCATCGCCGCTGCCGCGGCGCGTACGCGGTGGTCGCGATGATCAGCAACTACGGGCTCGTGGGATTTCGCGATCCGTTCGGCATCCGCCCGGTCTGCTACGGCTCGCGCGATACGCCGAATGGCAAGGAATACATGATCGCCTCCGAGTCGGTCGCGCTCGATGCGCTCGGCTACGAATTCCTCGACGACATCGCTCCGGGCGAAGCGATCTACATCGACATGGAAGGCAAGCTGCATCGCCGCCAGTGCTCGCACAACCCGATCTATTCGCCGTGCATCTTCGAGTACGTCTACCTCGCGCGCCCGGACTCGGTGATCGACGACATCTACGTCTACAAGGCGCGCCTGCGCATGGGCATCAAGCTCGCCGAGAAAATCCTGCGCGAGTGGCCCGAGCACGACATCGACGTGGTGATTCCGATCCCGGACACCTCGCGCGTGGCCGGCGCCGAGCTTGCCGCGCGCCTGGGCGTGAACTATCGCGAAGGCTTCATCAAGAACCGCTACATCGGTCGCACCTTCATCATGCCGGGCCAGGCCCAGCGCAAGAAAGGCGTGCGCCAGAAACTCAATCCGGTCGACGTCGAATTCCGCGGCAAGAACGTGCTGCTCGTCGACGACTCGATCGTGCGCGGCACGACCTCGCAGGAGATCATCCAGATGGCGCGCGACGCGGGCGCCAAAAAAGTCTATTTCGCCTCGGCTTCGCCGCCGGTGCGCTATCCGAACGTCTACGGCATCGACATGCCGACCGCGAGCGAACTCGTCGCGCACGGCCGCACCGTGCCGGAGCTCGAAAAGCTGCTCGGGGCCGATCGGCTGATCTTCCAGGATCTCAACGACCTCGTCGAAGCGGTGCGCCACAAGCATTCGCAGATCGAGCGCTTCGACTGCTCGGTGTTCACGGGCGAATACATCACCCAGGACATCAGCGCCGAATACCTGTCTCAGCTCGAGCTGTTCCGCTCCGATGCGGCCAAGCTCAAGCGCTCGCGCGGTCCGCAGTCGGTCATCGAGCTGCAGAACGCGGGCGTTGGTTGAGGCCTATGCACGCTTGACCCCACGTAAACGCGAGTCCTAGACTCGCGCCGCGCCGATTTGAACCCTGCTTGCGGGCGCAGCGATCGAAGTTCGAAAGAGCTTCTTCGCAAATAAATTCGGCTAAACGGACAGCAGGCCCGTTTTGCTTTTTGAGCAGCGGGCACCGTGGTGCCCATGCGAAGAGAACCGCCATGAGCATCGACGATCAAGACCCCTTCGATTCCGCCGATCCCAGTGAAAGCTGGGGTTTCGGCACGCTCGGCATTCGCCACGCGGAGCTGCGTGGCCCCGAACGCGAACACTCGCCGGCGATCTATCCGACGTCGAGCTATATCTACGGCAGCGCGGCCGAAGCGGCGGCGACCTTCCTGGGTCAGCGCGAAGGCAACGTCTACAGCCGGTTCACCAATCCGACCGTGCAGGCCTTCGAAAAGCGGCTCGCGCGCATGGAAGGCGGCGAGGCCTGCGTCGCCACCGCGAGCGGCATGGCGGCCATCCTCACGCTCGTGCTGACCACGCTCAAAGCGGGCGATCACCTGCTCGTATCGAAAGGCCTGTTCGGCTCGACGATCAATCTGTTCAACAACTACATCGCCAAGTTCGGCATCGAGATCGGCTACGCGACGCTCAGCGATCTCGAATCCTGGCGCGCGGGTTTCAAGCCGAACACCAGGCTCGTCTTCGTCGAAACGCCATCGAATCCGCTGACCGAGCTCGTCGATATCGAAGCGCTCGCCGAGCTCACGCACGAGCACGGCGCTGCGCTGGCGGTCGACAACTGCTTCCTGACGCCGGTGTTCCAGCAGCCGCTCAAGCTCGGCGCCGATTACGTCGTGCATTCGGCGACCAAGTTCATCGATGGGCAAGGGCGTTGTCTCGGCGGCGCGATCGTGGGCGATGCGCAACGCGTGGGCAAGGACGTGTACGGCTTCATGCGCACGGCCGGACCCTGCCTTTCGCCTTTCAACGCCTGGGTTTTCCTCAAGGGACTCGAAACCCTGTCGGTGCGCATGAAGGCGCACGAAGAGAGCGCGTGCCGGCTCGCGCAGTGGCTCGTCGAACAGCCGCTCGTCGCTCGCGTGCTGCATCCTTCGCTCGCCTCGCATCCGCAGCACGACCTCGCCAGGCGCCAGCAGAAGGGCTTCGGTTCGATCGTTTCGTTCGAAGTCAGAGGTGGGCGCGAAGCGGCCTGGAGTGTCATCGATGCGACGCGGTTGTGCTCCATCACGGGCAATCTCGGCGATACGCGAACCACGATCACGCATCCGGCGACCACTACGCACGGGCGCATCAGTGAACAGCAGCGCGCAGAAGCGGGGATTACCGAAGGTTTGATCCGCATCTCAGTAGGTCTCGAAGACATCGAAGACCTCATTACCGATCTGCGACAGGCGTTTTCGCGCGTCAAAGGCTTTTAAGGCAAGTCTGGTCGCTCTTGCATGAGGGTTTGGGCTTCGGATATCGCGCGCAGGCGATCCGCCGTTGCCCTTAGAGCGTATGCGAAACATTGAAAAGCTTGCGCTGAAGCGGCCGGATGCGTTATCCAGTGCGTGTTTTTTAGCGCAAGCCAGCACTCCCGTGTAAGCTTGCGCACCGCTACGCGGTTCCCCCCAAGAATTTGATACCCCGCTCTAATAAGGAGATTTCAATGGCCAGCACCAAGCAAGGCGACGGCAAAGCCACCAAAAAGGCTGCTCCCCGTGGTGGCATTTCGCAGACCGTGACGCCGAGCTCCCAGCTCGCCGAGGTCGTCGGCTCCGCTCCGATCACCCGCGCTGACCTGACCAAGAAGGTTTGGGAATACATCAAGAAGCACAACCTGCAGGACGCCACCAACCGTCGCGCGATCAACGCCGACGCCAAGCTCAAGCCGATCTTCGGCGGCAAGGACCAGGTGACGATGTTCGAGATGACCAAGCTGGTGAACCAGCACGTCTCCAAGTAAGCAGCGGTGTTCTCGAAGCGGGCCGCAAGGCCCGCTTTTTTGTTGCCCGACACATCGCTGATACATCAGCTGACACCTCAGCCGATGTATCGCGCGAGTCCCGATTCGTCCGCGGCGTGACCGACCGATGAAAGATGTTTCATCCATCGAAGCCATACGGCTGGCGCTGATCGAGTGCGAGCCCGCGGTCAAATGCGCGATGGTCGCCGCGATCGGTGAACTCGATGCGGACATCGCGCATCAGCCGCGTCCGCAAGCCTGGCAGCCCGGCCGTCCGCAAAGCCTGCAACTGGTTTCGCCGCGCGACGTGCCCGTGCGTGGGCTCGGCAGCGATGCCGGGCGCGCGGCCCTGCTGCATGCGGTCGCGCATATCGAGTTCAACGCCATCAATCTCGCGCTTGACGCCTGCCTGCGTTTCGCCGGCATGCCGGCGCCGTATTACGAGGACTGGCTCAGCGTCGCGAAAGACGAGGCGCGTCACTTCACGATGCTCGCCGAGCGGCTCGCGATGTTCGGTCATCGCTATGGCGACATTCCCGCGCACAACGGGCTGTGGGAAGCGGCCGAGAAAACCGCGCACGACGTGCTCGCGCGCATGGCGCTGGTGCCGCGCGTGCTCGAAGCGCGCGGGCTCGACGTGACGCCGGGCATGATCAATCGGCTCAACGAAATGCGCGATGCGCAGACCGTCGCGATCCTGCGCGTGATCCTCGACGAGGAAGTACGCCACGTCGCTATCGGCACGCACTGGTTTCGCTGGCTTTGCGAGCAGCGTTCGCTCGAGCCCGATGCGACCTTCCGCAGGCTGCTCGCCGAATCCGACACGCGAATCCGCCCGCCCTTGAACTGGCCGGCACGACAGGCAGCGGGCTTCAGCCGTGGCGAATTGCCGCCCGAGCTGCTTGCGGGGCTCTGAGGCCTCTCAGCTCGCTGCGAGTTCGACGCGCTTGCAGCCTTCGCGCGTGACTTCGAGATATTCGCGGCTGTGCTCGCGCCAATCGGCGAGCACGATGCGCTCGCATGCGCGACCGTCGACGAGCTCGCGATGCACGTCAGGCCGGTGCGTATGCCCGTGGATGATGCGATCGACACCATGGTGCCGGAAGCTTTCGCTGACGGCCGCGTCATTGACGTCCATGATCGCCATGTTCTTGCGCGTCTTGGCGCTCCTGCTCTCGCGGCGCAGGCGATCGGCGATCGCACGCTTGACGCGTCCCGGAATGCGCAGGAACAGCCACTGCACGAAGCCGTTGCGCGAGAAGCGGCGCCAGCGCTGATAGCCGACATCGTCGGTGCAGAGCAGATCGCCGTGCGTGAGCAGCGTTCGACGGCCTTCGATCTCGACCACGATCGGATCGCTCAGCAAGCTCACGCCAGAGGCCTCGGCGAAGCGCTCGCCGACGAGAAAGTCGCGATTGCCGTGCTGGAAGAACACGCGCACGCCCGATTGCGCGAGCGCGCGCAGCGCCGCGACCTCGTCGCCGTACTGCGCAAGGCCGTCTTCGTCGCCGATCCAGGCTTCGAAGACATCGCCGAGCAGGTACACGGCCTCGGCCTCGCGCGCCGGGCCTTGCAGAAACCGCAGAAAGTCCCGCCGCAGCGTCGACGTGCCTGCCGGCAGATGCAGATCCGACAGCAGCAGCGTCGTCACGACGGCGGGACTTCCGGCAGCTGGTGCTTAAGCGAGCTTGGCCGACTTGATGACGACCGGCGTCACCGGCACGTCGCGGCCGAACGGACGGATCGCGCCCGTGGGCGTCTCGGCGATCTTGTCGACCACGTCGAGGCCTTCGGTGACGTTGCCGAACACCGCGTAGCCCCAGCCGTCCTGGCCCGGGTAGTCGAGGAAATCGTTGTCGCCGTGGTTGATGAAGAACTGCGAGCTCGCCGAATGCGGATCGCTCGTGCGCGCCATCGCGATGCTGCCGCGCTTGTTCTTGAGACCGTTCTTGGCTTCGTTCTCGATCGGCGCCTTGGTGCGCTTCTGCGCGTACTGCTCGTCGTAGCCGCCGCCCTGGATCATGAAGCCGCGGATCACGCGGTGGAACACCAGGCCGTCGAAGTGGCCGCTGTTCACGTAGTCGACGAAGTTGGCGACGGTCTTCGGCGCCTTCCCGGCGTCGAGTTCGAGCGTGATGTTGCCGAGCGAGGTTTCGAGAAGAACCTTCACGGGCTGGGTCGAATCGGTCATGGTTGTCTGCTCTCTTCTGGAGGGGTATTGGGGGCGGGGCTCAGCAGCACCGCCTTGTTGATGATGACGGGCGTTTTCGGCACGTCGCGGGGAAACTTGCCGCTGCTGCCGGTCGGCACCGAGGCGATCTTCTCGACCACGTCGAGGCCTTCGCTCACCTGGCCGAACACGGCGTAGCCCCAGCCATCGAAGCTCGGATAATCGAGCTCGACGTTGTGCTGAAGGTTGATGAAGAACTCGCTGTTGGCCGAGTTCGGATCGGCTGCGCGCGCCATCGCGATCGTGCCGGGCAGATTCTGCAGGCCGTTCTTCGATTCGTTCGAGATCGACGGCCGCACGGGTTTGCGCTTGAGTTTGGCGTCGAAGCCGCCGCCCTGGATCAGGAAGCCCGGAATCACGCGGTGGAACACCATGCCGCTGTAATAACCGCGCTTCACGTAATCGAGAAAATTCGCGACCGACTTCGGCGCCTTGTCGGCGTCGAGCGTCAGCACGATGTCGCCCATCGAAGTTTCGAGCTTCACGCGCGGCGCATCGACAGCCAGGGCGCTCGTCGATGCGAGCAAGCTCAGCGACACGAACAGCTTCAGTCCGCGAAGCACGCAGCGCATCAGGCCGCCACCGCATCGCGCTGCGGGCGCGCGAGCGCAACCGCCGCCTGAAGCACGCGCAGATCCGCGCCGGGCTTGTGCGCCTGTTCGGACAAGTGGCGACGAAACGCGCGTCCGCCGCTCTGTCCGCGATACAGCCCGAGAATGTGGCGCGTGATGCGATTGAGCGTGGTGCCGCGATCGAGTTCGCGCTGTACGTAGGGCAGGTAGGCCTCGATGATCGCCTCGCGCGTCGGCGGTTCGACGTCGCCGACTTCGAACAACTCGCGATCGAGCTCGGCGAGCGTGTAGGGATTCTCGTAGGCCTCGCGGCCGAGCATCACGCCATCGACGTACTGCAGATGCTCACGGCACTGGGCCAGCGTGCGGATACCGCCGTTGATCAGCACGGTCAACTGCGGAAATTCCTGCTTGAGCCGGTAGACGTGCTCGTAGGTCAGCGGCGGAATCTCGCGATTCTCGCGTGGCGACAAGCCCTGCAGCCAGGCCTTGCGCGCATGCACGATGAAGGTCGTGCAACCGGCCGCGGCGACGGTTTCGACGAAGCCGCGCATGAAGGCGTAATCCTCGCTGTCGTCGATGCCGACGCGATGCTTGACCGTCACCGGCAGGCGCGTGGCCGAGCGCATCGCGCGCACGCAAGCGGCGACACGATCGGCCTCGCGCATCAGGCAGGCGCCGAAACGGCCTTCCTGAACGCGATCGGACGGGCAGCCGCAATTGAGATTGACCTCGTCGTACTGCCACTGCTCGGCGAGTTCGGCGCATCGCGCGAGCGCATCGGGCTCCGAGCCGCCGAGCTGCAGCGCGAGCGGGTGCTCGCCCGCGTCGAAGCGCAGATGGCGCTCGACATCGCCGTGCAGCAGCGCGCCGGTGGTGACCATTTCGGTGTAGAGCAGGGCGTGCGGGGCGAGCAGGCGGTGGAACGACCGGCAATGCGTGTCGGTCCAGTCCATCATCGGCGCCACCGAGAGCCGGTGAGCCGGATGAGACGCCGACCCCTGCGGATTTTGCTGCTGCGAATGCACCGTCGCCGGTCCTGCCTGAACGAGAAGGGCGTGATTTTATGGGCTTTTGCGTTCGCCCGCCCCCGGGAGCGAAAATGCCGGCCCCTTTCAATGGTTCTCCCATGCGGCTGCTCGTCGTCGAGGATGATCGGCCGATCGCCCCGAGCGGCGAGTGCAAGGGCCTTCGAATCCCTTTCGACCGCCTTACGAAAAGCTCTCAGCGGCGCCGTAGCGGCCGGATTTACAATGACTTGCTCAAAGCTCAGGGACCGGACCCATGGCCGACCGCGCGGTATACATCCATAGCAACGCCAAGCAGCTGATCGGCGCGCTGGTGGCCCAGCACTCCTTGCGCCGCAACAGCGCCGCACCTGGTCGCTTCGACGTCGAGATCATCATGGCCGAGGATTTCGAGTTCCTGCGCAGGCAGGAGGGCAAGACCTATCTGCGCGAAGGCAAGCGCGTCATCTGGACCAACGACGACCTGCAGTCGTTCACGCCGTTGCGCTTCGCGGTGCCGGCGCTGCGCGGCTACCAGGGCCGCGCGGTGCTCATGGACCCCGACATCTTCGCGGTGGGCGACATCAACGAGCTGCTCGACGCCGACATGGGCCAGGCCTCGCTGCTCGCGCGCCGCATGGCGGCCGACGGCCGGCGTCCGCTGCATTACGCCTCGAGCGTCATGCTGCTCGACTGCGCCCGGCTCAGGCACTGGGACGCCGAGGCCGATTTCCAGAAGACTTTCGACGGCACGGTCGACTATCGCGACTGGATGTGGCTGCTCACGCAGCCCGCGGGCTCGATCGGAACCTTCGGCGACGAGTGGAACGACTTCGACCACCTGGACCAGAACACCAAGCTGCTGCACAACACGCACCGCCGCACGCAGCCGTGGAAGACCGGCCTGCGCGCCGATTTCACCTCGCGCGGCACCACCTTCGGCAAGCGCCTCGGCATCAAGGCGCGCAAGGCGCTCGCCGCGATCACGGGCGGCAGCCCGACCGGCTATTACTCGGCGCACCCGGACCCGGCGCAGGAGCGCTTCTTCTTCGGCCTGCTCGGCGAATGCCTGGACAACGGCAGCATCAGCCCCGCGCTGCTCGAAGCCGAGATCAAGCGCGAGCACGTGCGTGCGGACGCGTTCGAGCTCGTGCGCAAGGCCGGGCGAAGGCCGGCTCCCCAGGCGGAGGCTGCTTGAGCGGTGCCAGTGCGCGCCCGGTCTGGGTGCTGCTCGGCCGCCGCGCCGGCGACAACAATCAGGTGATCGCCGCGGCGCAGGCCCTGGGCCTGCCGTTCGAGACGATTTCGCTCAAGTTCAAGGGGCCCGCGCTGCCGAACGTGCTGCTCGGGGCCAGCCTGCATTCGCTGGCGAATCCGCAGGCGATTCCGGCCGGATCGCCGCGCCTCGTGCTGAGCATCGGCCGGCGTTCTCCCGCGGTCGCGCGCTGGATTCGTGCACGCTCGGGCGGCGCCACCAAGCTCGTGCATTTCGGCCGGCCGTGGGGAAGGGCGCAGTGGTTCGACCTCGTCGTCACCACCGCGCAATACGGGCTCGAACCGGCGCCGAACGTCATCTGCAACGCGCTGCCGTTTTTGCGGAAGCGCGAAAGCAGCGAGCTGCCCGCCGCGTTGCGCGAGCGACTCGAGGCCTTGCCGCGGCCGTGGACGGTGCTGCTCGCGGGCGGCAACAGCCGGCCGTACCGCTTCGGGACGGAGGTCGCGCGCGCGCTGGCCGACCGCGCCAACGAACTCGCGCAGGCCGCGGGCGGCAGCCTGCTGTTCCTGCGCAGCCCGCGGACTCCCGAGCCCTGCGCGCAGCTGATCGCCGGGCGCCTGCGCGGCCCGCATTACGTCTACGAGCCGCAGCGCGACGAAAACCCCTATCTCGCGCTGCTCGATCGGGCCGATCGCTTCATCGTCACGAGCGACAGCGCGCTGATGGTGGCCGAGGCCTTGTCGACCTCCAGGCCAGTGCAGGTGTTTCGGCTGCCGCGCGAGCCCGACTGGCGCTATCGCTTCGTCTCCGGATGGAGCGCGCTCGCCACGCACAGCGCGCTGCTGCGCGCGCCGCTGAAATGGCTGCAGCGCAACGGGCTCATCACCTCGACGCGCGAACTCGAAGGCTATTACCAGCGGCTCGACAGCGTGGGCGCGTTTTCGAAAGCCGGAGCGGCGGCGGCGGTCGCGCGCACCGAATGCGAGCGCACGATCGCGCGCATGCGCGGCCTGCTGGCTTAGCTGCCGGGAATCGTAAAAGCGGCGCCATTGTCGGGGCCATGTGCTTCTACGAATCCCGTCTCCGGGCCAGCGTCAGCTCGCCGCGAGCGTGAAGCCGAAGGTATTGATGCCACCCACGCTGCGAGCGAACACCGAGCCGCCGTGCATGGTGGCGATCGCGCGCACGATCGCCAGGCCCAGGCCGTGGTTGTCGCGGCTGCCGCTGCGCGCGCTGTCGAGCCGGTAGAAGCGGTCGAACAGCCGCGCCAGGTGATCGTCGGCGATGCGCGGGCCGGAATTGTGCACGGCCACGCGCACGCCGCTCGCCTCGCTCGCGATCTCGGCGACGATCTCCGAGCTGCGCTCCGAGTGCTGCACCGCGTTGATCAGCAGGTTCGTCATCGCCCGGCCGAGCAGGGCGGTCTCGACCGCGATGGTCGCGTCGCCGTCGATGCGCACCTGCACGCCGGCATCGTCGAGCACGAAGTCGAGATACTCGACGGTCTTGGCGATCTCCTGCGCGAGCGAGACCTGGACGCGATCGCGCGCGCGCTGGCCCTGGTCGGCGCGCGCGAGGAACAGCATGTCGTTGACGATCGCGCGCAGGCGCTCGAGCTCCTCGAGGTTCGATTGCAGGGTTTCCTCGAGCTCGCCGGCCCCGCGTTCGCGCGACAGCGCGACCTGGGTCTGGCCGATCAGATTCGTCAGCGGCGTGCGCAGCTCATGCGCCGCATCGGCGTTGAAGCCTTCGAGCTGCTGATAGGCCGATTCGAGACGGTCGAGCGCGCCGTTGAACGAGGCCGTGAGCTCGGACAGCTCGGGCGGCAGCCCGCCACTGTGCAGGCGCTGCGAGAGCTTGCTCGGGCTCAGGCTGCGCGCCTCGCGCGCGAGGTGTTCGAGCGGGCGCAGCGAGAAATGCGCGATCCAGTGGCCGAGCATCGCCACCAGCAGCATGCCGGCGATCGAAACGCCGATCAGCGCGTAGGTGAACGAGTTCATCGTCTCGATGTAGCGGCCCTTGTCGACCGCCGCGACGAAGCGCACCACCGTCTTGCCGTCGGTGAGCGTGAGTTTGCGCGTGAGGATGCTCAGCGGCGCTTCGTGGCCTTCGAGATGAATCTCGCCATAGCCTTCGTTTCGCGCCATTTCCATGAGCTCGGGCGTGGGCTTGCCGTAGCGAAAGCCCGGATCGTCGCCGAGCACCCAGTAGCGGGCGCTGCCGTTGTCGGGCGTCACCGCATCGAGCCGCGTCACCGCCAGATGCCAGCGCGCGGGCTCGCCGTTGCGCACGATGACCGGCGTGTAGAGATCCATGCGCCGCGTGAGCTCGGCGCGTTCGCTGCGGTCGAGCTCGCGCTGCAGCACGCCGTGCAGCACCACGCCGAACAGCACGAACACCAGAAAGCCGGTGGCCGCGAACATGATCGCGAGGCGGCGCGAGATCGACAGCCTCACGCGGAGTGCTCCTGCGGCTCGCGGACCTCGAGCACGTAGCCCATGCCGCGGATGGTGTGCAGCAGCTTCTGCTTGAACGGATCGTCGAGCTTGCCGCGCAGGCGGCGCACGGCCACTTCGACGACGTTCGCGTCGCTGTCGAAATTGACGTCCCAGACCAGCTCGGCGATCACGGTCTTGGACATGATCTCGCCCTGGCGGCGCGCGAGCGCGGCGAGCAGGGCGAATTCCTTTGCGGTCAGGTCGAGCCGCTGTCCCGCGCGCCAGGCCTTGCGCGCGAACAGGTCGATCTCGAGATCGCCGATGCGCAGCTGCGACACCGCGGCCTGGCGTCCGCGCCGCGTGAGCGCCTGCAGGCGCGCGATCAGCTCGAGGAACGAGAACGGCTTGACGAGGTAGTCGTCGGCGCCGGCCTGCAGGCCGAGCACGCGGTCGTCGATGCGGTCGCGCGCGGTCAGCATGATCACGGGCGTCTGCTTGCGCAGGCGCAGCTCGCGCAGCACCGACAGGCCGTCGAGGCCCGGCAGCATGACGTCGAGCACGATCACGTCGTAATCGATCTCGATCGCCAGATGCCGGCCGCTGATGCCGTCGGTGGCGAGATCGACCGAGTAACCCTGCTCGCTCAGGCCGCGCTGCAGATAGGCGGAAGTCTTGGGCTCGTCTTCGACGATCAGGATCTTCATACGCCTGCGAGTATGCCTGGACTCAGGATTGGGGCGGCGAGTGCTTCGGCACCACACCCATGGTCTGGTACAGCGTCACGAGCCGCAGCGACACATCGGCCGAGGCCGACGACCAGTCGCGCTCCGCGTCGTAGAGGCTGCGCTCGGCGTCGAGCACGTCGATCATCGACAGCAGGCCCTGCGCGTACTGCGTGCGGGCGATCGCCGCCGCCTTGCGCGCCGCATCGGCCGCGTGCCCGAGTTCGGTCTGGCGCAGCTGGCCCTGCGTGTAGAGCACGATCGCCGTCTGCGTTTCCTGCAGCGCGGTGCGCACCGACGATTCGTAGGCCAGATAAGCCTGTTCCTGGCGCGCGTCGGCGACGTCGATCGCGGCGCGGATGCGGCCGAAATCGAACAGCGGCGTCAGCAGGCCGGCGCTGATCGACCAGGTGTTGGTCGAGCTCTTGAAGATGTCGCTGGCGTCGGTCACGCCGATGCCGATCAGCGAGGACAGCGTGAGCTGCGGATAGCGCAGCGTGCGCGTCGCATCGAGCGTGGCGGCCGCCGCGACGAGCCGGCGTTCGGCCGCGCGCACGTCGGGACGCTGGCCGAGCACCTGCGTCGGCGTCATCAGCACAGACAGCGCATCGGTGGTCGGCAGGCTGTCGGACGAGACTTCGCGCGGCAGCAGGGCTTCGAGCGCTTCGGGCGTCGAGGCCGTGAGTCGCACCAGGCGATGGAACGCCGATTCGGCCTGCTCGTGCGCCTGCGGAACCGCGGCGCGGATGGTGGCGAGCAGCGAGTTGGCGCGCTCCACGTCGAGCCGCGAGCCCATGCCCTGGCCGAAGCGGGCCTGGGTAATGCGCGCGGTGCGCGCCTGCGCCTCGACGGTCTTCTCGGCCAGCGATTGCTGCACGCGATAGAGCCGGTACTCGAGATAGCTGCGCGCCACTTCGGCGAGCACGGTCAGACGCACCGCATCGCGATCGGCCTCGCTCGCGAGCAGGTTGGCCACTTCGGCGCGCTGCTGCGAACGCAGCCGGCCGAACAGGTCGAGCTCCCAGTTCACGGTCGGGCCGATGCTGGCCGATTCGCGCAAGCTGCCGCCGAGCTGCAGCGGACGGCCGCGCGTGAAATCGGCATCGAGATTGAGCTGCGGAAGCAGGGCGGAGCGCGCTCCGGCGCGCGAGGCGCGCGCCTCCTGCACGCTGGCCTCGGCGCTGCGCAGATCGAGGTTGCGCGCTTCGGCGCGCTTGATCAGCTCGTCGAGCACCGGATCGCCGAACAGCGTCCACCACGCGGCCGAGCCGTCGGCCGTGAGCTGGGTGACGTCGCCGGCCGGAGCCTCGCTCCAGCTCGCCTGCAGTTCCGCGCTCGGCAGCGTCCTGGGCGTGCTCGCGCAACCCGCGAGCAGTACTGCGGCTGCGGCGAGGCAAAGCAAGGCTGAGCGACGGAGTTTCATGTTCGATCGAGTTGAAGAGCGGCTGCCCCGGCCGCTTTGCAGGAGTCTTCCCCAGTCTCCTCTCCCACTTGTGGGCGAGGGTGGTCTGAAGGACAGGGAGAGGGGCTGCCGGAAAGGTGCGCTCCCTGTGCAGACGCCCCCTCTCTCCCCCGCTGCGCGGGGACTCTCTCCCGCAAGCGGGAGAGAGGAACGGCAAGGCAGGCGCGCCCGGCCGCTTTGCAGGAGCCTTGCCCAATCCCCTCTCCCACTTGTGGGCGAGGGTGGTCCGAAGGACAGGGAGAGGGGCTGCCAGAAAAGTGCGCTCCCTGTGCAGACGCCCCCTCTCTCCCCCGCTACGCGGGGACTCTCTGCCACAAGCGGGAGAGAGGAATGACAAAGCAGGCGCGCCCGGCCGCTTTGCAGGAGTCTTGCCCAATCCCCTCTCCCACTTGTGGGAGAGGGTGGTCCGAAGGACCGGGAGAGGGGCTGCCGGAAAAGTGCGCTCCCTGTGCAGATGCCCCCTCTCTCCTCCGCTGTGCGGGGATTCTCTGCCGCAAGCGGGAGAGAGGAACGGCAGGGCAGGCGCGGTTGCGCGTCGGCTCCGGACATCCCCGATCCACCGGCGCCCTGGAGGGCGAGAGGTACGACACCCGTAAGCTGATTGCGCACGGAGCTCATCGCACGGTCTCCGGCGTGGTGCTCGCGCCGACCATGCCGTCGGGCACCTCGCGATGGAACAGCCGATCGAGCGCCAGGTAGACGACCGGCGTCGTGAACAGTGTGAGCAGCTGGCTCAGCAGCAGGCCGCCGACGATCGCGAAACCGAGCGGCTGTCGCAGTTCCGAGCCCATGCCGAGGCTGAACATCAGCGGCACCGCGCCGAGCAGGGCGGCGAGCGTGGTCATCATGATCGGACGGAAGCGAACCAGGCAGGCCTTGTGCACGGCCTCGCGCGGCGACAGGCCCTCCTCACGCTGCGCATGCAGCGCGAAATCGACCATCAGGATGCCGTTCTTCTTGACGATGCCGATCAGCAGCACGATGCCGATCATCGCCATGATCGAGAAATCGAAGCCGAAGGCCGACAGCATCCAGATCGCGCCGATGCCGGCCGAGGGCAGCGTCGACAGGATCGTCAGCGGATGCACGAAGCTCTCGTAGAGCACGCCGAGGATGATGTAGACGGCGAGCAGCGCGGTGAGGATCAGCACGGGCTGGCTCGCGAGCGAATCCTGGAAGGCCTGCGCATTGCCGCGGAAGCTGCCGCTGTACTCGGTCGGCATGCCGATCTCGGCCTGCAGCGCCTGCACCATGTTGACGACATCGCCGAGCGCATAACCCGGCGCGAGGTTGAACGAAATGTTCGCCGACGGAAACAAGCCATCGTGCGCGATCGACAGCGGCCCTGCGGCGGTCGGCTGGACTCTCGCGAGCGCCGACAGCGGCACCATCTCGCCGGTCAGCGGCGAGCGCAGGCGGAAGTAGTCGAGGCTGTCGATGCGGCCGCGCAGCGCCGGATCGATTTCGAGGATGACCTTGTACTGGTTGGTTTCGGTCTGGTACTCGCTGATCTGGCGCTGGCCGAAGGCATCGTAGAGGGCCTGGTCGATGTCGGCGGTGGACAGGCCGAAGCGCGCGGCGGCGGCGCGATCGATGACGAGCTTGGTGACGGCGGCGCCGAGCTGCAGATCGCTCGAGACGTCGCGGACCATCGGCGAGGACTTCATGCGATCGACGAGCAGGTCGGCCCAGCGCGCGAGGCCGTCGCTGTCGGGGCCTTTGAGCGCGTAGAGGAATTGTGCGCGACCGCCGCGGCTGCCGACGTTGACCTCCTGGTTGGTGCGCAAAAACAGCTGGATGCCCGGAACCTGCGCGGCCTTCGGGCGAATGCGATCGATGAACTCCTCGGAGTTCACGTCGCGATCCTCGATGTCCTTGAGCGAAATCCAGAAGCGGCCGGTCGACACCGACGTGCTCGAAAAGCCCGCGCCGACCGCCTGGATCAGGCCATCGACGGCCGGATCGGCGAGCAGGATGTCTTCGAGCATCTTGTTCTTGACGAGCATGTCCTCGTACGAGACGTCTTCGGCCGCCTGCGAAGTGCCGAGCACGAAGCCGGTGTCCTGGATCGGGAAGAAGCCCTTCGGCACCATCACGTAGCTCGCCACCGCCATGGCGACGGTGATCGCGAACACGCCGAGCATGATGCGCTGGTGCTCGAGCGTCCACACCAATCCGCGATCGTAGAGCGCGATCAGGCGCTCGGAGAATCCGCCGGGTTTGTGTTCCGGAGCGGATTTCATGAAGCGCGAGGCGAGCATCGGCGCGAGCGTCAGCGAGGCGACCACCGAAATGAGGATCGCGGCCGTCAGCGTCAGCGAGAACTCGCGGAACAGCCGGCCGATGGTGCCGCCCATGAACAGCAGCGGGATGAAGGCTGCGATCAGCGAGAAGCTGATCGTGACGACCGTGAAGCCGATCTCGGAGACGCCCTTGAGCGCGGCCGTGCGCATCGGCTCGCCGGCTTCGAGATGACGGTGAATGTTTTCGACGACGACGATGGCGTCGTCGACGATGAAGCCGACGCCGACGATCAGCGCCACGAGCGTGAGGTTGTTGAGCGAGAAGCCCAGCGCGTACATCGCCGCGGCAGTCGCCACGAGCGCGACGCTGAGCACCGAGGCGACGATCGCGGTGGCCGACAGCTGGCGCAGGAACAGGCCCATGACCATGATCACGAGGCCGATCGTCACGCCGAGCGTGATCTCGACCTCGTGCAGCGAAGCGCGCGTGGTGCGCGTGCGGTCGGACAGCAGTTCGAGTTCGACGCCGGCCGGCAGCAGGCTGCGCAGGCGTGGCAGCTCGGCAATGATGCGATCGGCCACTTCGATCAGGTTCGCGCCGGGCTGGCGACGCACGATCACGCCGACGCCGCGTTCGCCGTTGATCCAGGCCGCGAGGTAATCGTCTTCCGAACCCGTGGTGACCTTCGCCACGTCGCCGAGAAACACCGGCACGCCGTTGCGATAGCTGACGACCAGGCCCTTGTAGTCGTCCGGATTGAAGATCTGATCGTTGGTCGCGATCGTCGAGATGCGCTGCGAGCCGTAGAGCGCGCCCTTGGCCTGGTTGACGCTCGCATTGCGGATCGCGGTCCGCACGTCGGCGAGCGTGAGGCCGAAGGCGGCGAGTTTCTCCGGAGCGGCCTGGATGCGCAGCGCCGGCTTGCGCAGGCCATTCAGGTCGACGACCGCGACACCTTCGATCTGCGAGATCTGGCGCGCGATCAGCGTCTCCGCGAGATCGGACAGTTCGATCGGCGTGAGCAGCTCGGACTGCATGCGCAGCAGCAGGATCGGGCCATCGTTCGGATTGACCTTCTTCCAGGTCGGCAGGCTCGGCAGGTCGGACGGCAGGCGCGCGGTGGCCGCGTTGATCGCGGCCTGCACTTCCTGCGCGGCGACGTCGATGCTTTTGCCGAGCGTGAACTGCAGCGTGATGCTGGTGCTGCCGAGCGAGCTGCTCGAGGTCATGTCGGTGATGCCCGGCACGCCGGACAACTCCACCTCGAGCGGCGTGGCGACCGACGAGGCCATCGTCTCGGGGCTCGCGCCGGGCAGCTTGGCGCTGATCTGGATCGTCGGCAGATCGATCTCGGGCACCGCGGCGACCGGCAGCTGCGGAAACGCGAGCACGCCGAGGAACAGGATGCCGAGCGTGAGCAGGACCGTCGCGATCGGGTGGTCGATGAACCAGCCCGACAGCCCGGGCCTGGAGAGTCCCAGCTGAGCCCGGCTCGGTTGCAGATGGGAATCGGACATCGTCAGTCAGCCGCCTTGTTCACGGCGGCCTCGACCTCGCGCACCTGCGAGCCGGCCTTGATGCGCGAATAGCCGTCGATGACGATGCGATCGCCAGCCGCGAGGCCTTCGGTGACGACGACGATGCTGTCGTCCTGGAACGAGGTCTTCACCGGAACCACCTCGGCCTTGCCGTCCTTCACGCGGAACACGTATGCGCCGTTGAGGCCGTGGCGCAGGCTGCGCACGGGCACCACGAGCGCCTTCGGGAACTGGCCCGTGAGCAACTGCACGGTGACGAACTGGCCCGGCCACAGCGAGCCGTCGGCGTTCGCGAAGTCGGCGCGCAGGCGCACCATGCCGGTGGTCGGGTCGACCTGGTTGTCGATCGTCGCGAGCTTGCCTTCGGCGAGCTGGGTGCCGGCTTCGCGCGTGTAGGCCTTGACCGGCGCGGCGGCGCCGTCGAGCAGCGGGCGCAGCGTCGGCAGCAGCTCCTGCGGCAGGCTGAAGATGACCGAGATCGGGGTGATCTGGGTCACCGTCACGAGGCCTTCGGCATCGTTGGCGCGAACCAGGTTGCCGGCGTCGACGCGGCGCAGGCCGACGCGGCCGTCGATCGGCGAGACGATGCGCGTGTACGAGAGCTGCACCCTGGCGGTGGCCACCGCGGCCTCGCTCGAGCGCACGGCGGCGCGCAGGCGCGCGACCGTGGCGGTCTGCTGCTCGACGATCTGCACCGAGACCGCTTCTTCCTTGAGCAGGTTGCCGTAGCGCACCTGATCGAGCTCGGCCGACTTGAGCTGGGCCTGGTTGCTCGCGAGTTCGGCCTCGGCCTGCATCAGCGCGGCGGCATATTCGCGATCGTCGATGCGGGCCAGCAGATCGCCGCGCTTGACCATCTGGCCTTCGCGGAACAGCACTTCGGCGAGCACGCCTTCGACCTGCGAGCGCAGCGTGACGGAGTGCAGCGACTGCACCGAGCCGATGCCGCTGGTCGACTGCGGAACGTCGCGCAGCTGCACGGTTTCGAGCCCGACCGGAATCACCGTCGGCTTGGCGGTGGGCTCGGTCTTCGCTGCGCCGAAGAACCACCAGGCAATAGCGGCCAGAGCGAGCAACACGCAGGCGAGCAACACGGAGCGCTTGCGCAGGGCGGCGGTCATCGATTCATCCTGAAGGAGGCGCCGCACGCTGCGGCGAGGCTAAAAGTAAAGCAATCCGATGGACTTCGGACTGACACAAAGCTTACGGCGTCGTCAGCAAGTTTTCGTGGGCGCACAAGCCCTTACGAAGCTTCTCCATGGACGCGCGGTCAGGCCACGTTGATCCAAGTCTGACTATGGGGGGCTGGCGCGGGGCCAGCAAATGAAATGCGGATGGGGGCGTATAACCGGGGGTTATTGCCGTCCATCGATGACCGCGCAGACGGAGCCGAGGGTGACTCGATGGAGGGTGCGCACTTTCCGGGCCGCCCCTCACCCGTCCTGACGACCTCACCACAAGACGACCTCACCACAAGACGAGCTCACCCAAGACGAGCTCACCCAAGACGACTTCATCGCGAGGTGACTTCACCTCAAGCGGGAGAGGGGACAAGCGAGCGGAATTGTGCTTTTCCTCTCTCCCGCTTGCGGGAGAGAGTCCCGCGTAGTGGGGAGAGAGGGTCCGCTTGAAAAGACGAGCGCTCTCTCAGGCCACCCGCAGCCGTGTCACATCTTCCAAGCCGAGCACGATCCGATCGATCTCCACACAATCGGTCTCGCGGCGCACTCGCGCAAACAGCTCGGCGGCCTCCGCGTAATTGCGCGCCAGCCAGTTGAGCCACTGCTTGATGCGCCCGGGCGCATACATCGCCGGCAGCTTTTGCCGCTGCCGGGTCCAGAAATACCGGACCAGCGGCAGCAGCTCGTCCCAGCCCATCGGCCTGTAGTCGCGGCCCTCGCGGTCGGCGCGAATCTGCAGGGCGAGGTCGGGGCAGGCGACGAGCCCGCGGCCAAGCATGAAATCCTGCATGCCGCTGACCTGCCGGCAGCGCCGCCAATCCTGCAGGTTCCAGATTTCGCCATTCGCGTAGACCGGCCGCGCGATCGCCTCGCTGATGCGCGCGATCCATTCCCAGTGCGCAGGCGGCTTGTAGCCATCGGCCTTGGTGCGTGCGTGTACGACGATCTGCGCGGCTCCGCCGTCGGCGAGCGCGTGCGCGCAGTCGAGCGCCAGGCTGGTGTCCTCATAGCCCAGGCGCATCTTGGCGGTAACGGGAATTTCGGCCGGAACGCTGCGCCGGACTTCACGCACGATCGCATTTAGCAGCTCGGGTTCCTTGAGCAGCACCGCGCCGCCGCGCGACTTGTTCACGGTCTTGGCCGGGCAACCGAAGTTCAGGTCGATCACGGGCGCCCCGAGCGTGCAGGCGAGCGCCGCGTTGTCACCGAGGCAGGTCGGATTGCTGCCGAGCAGCTGCACGCGCAGCGGCGTGCCGGCGCGCGTGCGCGAGCCGTGCTTGAGCTCGGGTCCGAAGCGATGAAACACCGCAGGCGGCAGCAGCTGCTCGTTCACGCGCACGAACTCGGTCACGCACCAGTCGATGCCGCCGACCCGCGTGAGCACGTCGCGCAGGATGTCGTCGACAAGGCCTTCCATCGGCGCGAGAGCGAGTTGCATGGGAGCTGCGTGAAAAACGGGCGCGCATCGTAGCTTGGGAGCAACCGGGCTGCACCCGCAGCTGCGCCCTAACCGCAGCGAAAGAGTCCTGAACCTGTTCCCATGCACCTCGAAGCTGCATGGCTTGAGTACACAAGCTGTACGGCAGAGCCCTTGGGCTCTGGCTATGCCCCATTGAGCTGCACGCTGGAAGCTTGAGAACTGTCGCGAAACAGGTTCCGGGCTCCAAGCGAGGAGGTCTGGACCTCCGCCGTACAGGTCCGGACCTGCCAGCGTGCAGTTATATGGTGCATCGATACAGTTCCCGAGCTTTACGGGAGCACCCGAGAAGTGCAGCGCTGAAGGTGGGGAGCTCTATGGAACAGTTTGCAGTTCTGGAGTGAATCGGGCAGCGGATATGACTGGATTGAGCAAGTCGCAGCGGACTCTTGTTTCAGGACTTTACCTTCGACAATGAATTGGGCATCTCCAATCAATGCGAAGGGGCCCGGAGAGCTAGGACGAAATCGCTGCGTGATTTCGACTGTTTCAGACATGCCCGGCGCCCATACCGAGACCACAATGACGTCTGACTTCGTCGACGAGCTGCGCCGGGCCGTGCTGACCTATGTCAGCCGCGCCGCAGAGCGCTTGCGCGAGCAGCAGCTGCTCGTCGGCGCACTGTATGTCTTCGTCGAAACCAATCCCTTCCGCGAGGATCGCTGCCAATACTCACGCGGCATTACGATTCAATTGCCGCACGCCACCGACGACACACTGATGCTCGCTGTGTATACGCGGGCCGCTATCGACAGGCTAACGCGCCGGCTTTCAGTACAAGAAGGCCGGCACCATGCTGACTGAACTGCGACCGCCGCGGGAACGCCAGCGCACCCCTGTTTGAAGACGAGGCGACGCGCGCCAAGTGCATCGCCTCACTGCCGCGCTCGACAGCGTCAACGCGAAGGCTGGCCCCGACAGCTTGGTCGTCGCTG
Source organism: Hydrocarboniphaga sp. FW305-C-57 (assembly GCF_058783045.1). Taxonomy (NCBI): domain Bacteria; kingdom Pseudomonadati; phylum Pseudomonadota; class Gammaproteobacteria; order Nevskiales; family Nevskiaceae; genus Hydrocarboniphaga; species Hydrocarboniphaga sp. FW305-C-57. The sequence goes on from NZ_JBYSYG010000006.1 coordinate 258,217, forward strand.
GCGCCGGGACATCGAGCGGGAACGCCGCTGGAAGATGCAGCGACAGCGGCTCACGCCGCCCCACCACGAGCTGGGACGACTTGCTGGCGGCCAACGCTTCCGCGAGTTAACCCCGGCTTTTCTAATGCTCGTTGATAGTAGCCGCCAGCAGATGATCCAGCGTGCAGGGTAGATGGTGAAAGGCGCGTTGACGAAACCCCGCCGAGTCATGACTGCCTCCGGCATTATCCGGGCGGTTTACTGTCCGACTGCCCCGATCGGCGTACACGCCGATAGATCACGTAGAAGACAATGCCAATGACAGCACCTTCCAGCATCAACAGGGAACCTCCGATTCGACCGGAGCCACCGTGGGTCCCAGTACCTCCCCCCGCTGGAATCGGTTCGCCCGTGATCAGGAAGTATGTACCGTAAGTGATCAGCAGCACTGCGACGGGGGGTAGGAGCCACAACCTCCAACTCAACTTCGATTCACTTTTCATCGTTCTGCTCTCCTAATCCCTAACGATCAAAAGCAACCCTGCTCAGCCATAACCTGCTCATGCGTTTTGCCGGGATAGTAAAAGTATTGCCAACCCACCAGCGTGAAGTCGTACGAGCCGTAGTCAGTAGGGCAAGACACGGTTACCTGCCGCCACTCATACTCCACAGGCTGCGACTCCTTTTCGCCTCGTGCGACGGTGATTTCCATCGTGTCGCCTGGGCCGTGGCTATCAACTCCACCAATGACTGCCGTCAATCCTGGAAAAACCAATGAGATGCCGTCCGGATCGATATTGGTTGGTGACAGGAATTCTTCCTCGCCCGTGGAAATTTTGATATGGACCAATGGCGGCGACTCTACGTTGTTGGTGTCGACCACATACCAGAACCCAGTCCCGGTCATCCGCATCGGAAGTCCAAGCCCCACCCAGGCCCAGGAATTAGCATCGCCGTCCGGTTTGATGTCATGAATACGAAGGGGCCACTCAACTGCGAAGCGTACCTTCGCTGGTATCGTCGCAAGGTCGTACAGGGCCTTGGAGGTGTCCGAGGCGGTTGATCCGAGATCCAGCACGACCGATATGATGTTGAGATATGGAGTCAAGCGCTTCAAGGCCACCTTTCGCAGCAGTTCCGGGTCCGCTACGGCTCCAGCCAGTACTTGATAGATCGGCCCTCGCTGAGATACATCATCTACGATCTGGCTGAGGATCAAGCGGGCTGCGCCTGCGTAGTCGCCGTTGGCGATGTTCGAAGCCACTGCCATATGCAGCGATGGGTAGTAATAGAGACCTGCGCAAATGGCATCGAAAAAAACGTGACCAGGCAACCCGAGAACGGCGGACAGCCACGGGGTCATGATCTGCGAAAGGATCGTCCGCGTCGCTGCATGAATGGCGGGATCGGTGTCGATCGCGGCATTGAACGATGCCCCTCCAGACCCGCCAGCGATCGATTTGACCAGATCGATATCTACATCCCGGAATCGCGGCTGATGGAAGTCCTCCTTTTCTTTGGCGGCATACGATCCGTTCACGACGCTGATCAGCGGGTCTTGTGGCTGTACCAATCGGGGATCGAGCCAACTGGTCGCATGCCCCAGCACTTCGTCACCTGTCTCTCGGTTGAGCATTCGTACCGAGTAATAGAGAGAAGTATCGTTGCGCACGCCGACGTCACCGGTGGGTTTGTCGTCCTTTTCCAGTGCATAGACTTCTAGGTCGAATTGCGCCACAGGCGTGATCGTGGGTAACTCCTCAGTCGATGCCGCCTTTGCTCGAACTGCTTTGGGGGAAGCCAAGCCAAGACGGCTCTGGTTGGGCGTACCGATCTCCGCCGCCACTGCGGATACGGCATCGCTCAGAACGGCTTTTTGAGTCGGCGTATCAAAGTCAGGGAGCTTTGCGTCAGCAGCCAGCGCATTTTCAATTAGCGTTTTCAACGCCTGCACGGCGGCCAGCGCTGCAACCTGGGCCCTTAGCGTGCAAGCCTTCTCGAGATCGATCCCGCCGATCGCCATCAACGGCATAAGCGCCAAGGAAACCGCGGTCGTTTCCACATTGAGGACCGGCGCAGTGTCACCCATCGAAACCAAGCCGCTGAGTACCGTCTCTTCGTCGTCTATTGATGTGCTCGCTGTCGCATATAAACAGTCACCATTCGTCCGGAATGCCGCGCTGCCAGAGGAAGACGCCGGCGCAACATAGTCGCCGTCGGACAAGAGATGGAGATCCGTCACCGCCAAAGGGGCAGCGCTTGGGAGTGAAAGTACCAGCGTGCCATTTCGCGCAGTACTAAATGCTTGCAGGTTGCTGGCGGCGCCTTCACTGAGCACTTGAACAGTACCTTGCAGCGATGTCGCCGACAGTGCGGCGGTGATCGTCGTTGCATTCTGAACCACTGCACTGGGCACAACCTCGCCATCGACGAGCAAGCTTGCAGCGGTGCCGAAGTGATCACCCTTGACGGTCAGCGCAACATTTCCGGTGCCAAGTACAGACACTACTTGACCAATCAACGGCGCATCGTGCGCCAGTATCTTGAGCCCCAGTACATTGGACGACACCAAGCCATCCGTGACGAGCAGTCCCACGGTATCGTCCGCTGCCCAAGGTAGGGTGGGCATGAATGTACCGCTTGAAGTGCTCACCGCGATGTTGGCGATGCGTGAACGGCCGGCGGCGGTGAATCCCAGGTTCTCGGCGACGACGACAAACGTCGGCGTTCCCAGACTTGCAACGTTGTCAGCTCTTATCACGAGAGCATCACCCGCCCTTCCTACTCCTGCTACGAAATTTCCATTCGAGTCCAAGATGCCGGCTTTGATCAGATAGGGACTGTTTGCTGTCCCGGCGGCAAAGCCTGCCACTGGCAGCAAGCGATCCGGATCGTTGACGTCCAGCACAAGGTCGCCGTCATCGTCCAGATCGCGCCAATCAGGAATGCTGTCCTTATCGGTGTCGACGTAGTTTCCGGGTGACGATCCTCTTTCGACCGAGTCCAATATCAGGTTGCCATCAGAGTCTGTGTCGACATAGTTGGGCAAGTCGTCGCCATCCAGATCGTCCGTGCCCTCCACCGCATCCGGAATGCTGTCGTTGTCGGAATCCTTGTCGAGCCAGTCCGGGATTTGATCGCCATCTCGATCGAACAACGCTGGCGACGACGACATTGCAACGGTGAGTTCGGCCAAGTCGGAGATTCCATCCGCGTCTGCATCCAGCGCGTCGACCCGAAGACCAAGCGCCTTTTCGAGTTCGTCGGGAACAAGATCGCCTTCCGAATCGACAAAAATCTGGATCGAATACGACTGCGGATAAATCGCATCAGCTGATGGGCGGATAACGAGATAGTCGTCTGCCGATCCTCCATAGTCTGAAGCGTAGTAGATATTGCCCGGCAGAGCCGACGAATACGCGAGGGCTTCCGCTCCGTTCTTGGGCTTGTAGGTTCCGAGCAAGGACTGAATCGGACCGCCACTGGCATCAATCAGTGACATGTCGACGGCGGAACTGACAGTGGCGCGATAGGCGATGGTCCAAAATACGAATTGACCCGGAGGGATCGTGGGAAAAGGTGGGCGCTTGATAACGTCTACGTCCAGTGGCCCATCGAGCGTTCCTTGGATGGTGATTGGCCATGATTCGGGGACCACGTCAGCATCGATTACGGTGTCGTTGGGCTCGCTCTCGGTGAAGGTGACTTCCGCCCAGCGCGCCGGATCGAAGGGAAACGCATCGTTCTGGTCGAGAACGCTGTCGCCGTCTTCATCGGCATCGGCGAAATTGCCTATCCCATCGCCATCCGAATCGAGGAACTCCCCCGGATCATTCGGGAACGCATCACTAGCATCCGGCAGTCCGTCATCGTCGGCGTCACCTTCCGACTTCGCGGCCGTTCTCAATGCGCTGGCGAGGCCACCAGGAGGCCCTGGCATCGCAAATAGTCCCGCCTTCGGCCGCTCCAATGAAGAAACCCCGTCTGCGGATGTTGGGCCGGACGATGGCTCGCTGCAGGACTGAGTTAGACAGCCCAGCACCACTACAGCCACAAATTTCGCTATGTGAGACATACGATCCCCCTTCCCTGGATTGCGCCACACTACACTGCAACGTTCGCTTGATGGCCCTCTATTCGGCCGCAATGCAGCCAAGCGGGCGCACCGGCCAGACGAGTGGCCGTCAGCGCTAATATTTGGCTGCAGAACGCGACCGACGACACGCTGATGCTGGCCGTCTACGCGCGCGTGACCATCTAACGCCTGTACCGGCTGGTGACGTTCTTCTCTCGGCGCTCAAGCACGCCGATGCTCGCCTCGCGCGCCTCGGCGTGCTGCTTGTCGACGCTGTTGGAGATGGCCAGGGCCGAGAGTTCGCAGAAGTCCGACCAGACCTAGTGCGGACGATGCCGATGGGACTGCTCGCGGACGAGCTGGATGAGCTGCTTTAGATGAGGATATTGATGCTGGCGCACGGGGCGACTCCGATCGACGCAGGCGGATTGCCTGCGCGTGGGTTCGGCACGCCGCAGCCCAGCGGTGGAAGACTCACCGCCGGCGACTCGCTAAGGGGCCGCCAAGCTGCAAGGTCTTCGCCGCTGGGCCCGTTGTGATGAAGTACGAAGGACAGGCAATCCCCATTAATGGATGCGTAAGCTTCCTCGTCAAACAGACCATTCAGAAGTAGAAATTCTGGCGAGTTGTTTGACGGTATTCGACGGTGTTTTGTCGTCGAGTGGCACATGGCTGACCTTCAGATACAAGCCAGAATAACATCGAAACCAAAGCCCGGGTCGTCGTACTCCGGGCTACAGCCGATACCGCAACCCCAACGCGAAAGTCCGGCTGTAGAGCTGCGAGTCCTGGTTGAACAGCCGGCTGTCGCCGTAGTACGTGCTATAGATTTCGTTGGTCAGGTTGGTCGCGTCGAAGGTGACTGTGAAGTTTGGGTTGATGTCGTAGGCCAGCTGCAGGTCCATCGAGGCTTCGCCCGACGAATAGGTTTCGCTTGGCATCGAGCAGCAGTAGTTGTAGCCGGTCAGGAACTTGCCGCGATCGACCCACGAAAGACGCGAGCTCACGCCGTAGCGCTCGTAGGCGAGCGTGACGCTGTAGGCCCAGTCCGATACGCCGGCGACGCGGCTGTTGCGGGTGTCGGTGACTTCGGTGGCGTCGTCGGGATTGCCGTAGACCGGATCGCGCGATTCGCTGTCGATCCAGGTGTAGTTGGCCTGCACGCCGAAGCCCTTGAGCACATTCGGCAGACGATCCGGGAACCACTGGAAGCCGAGTTCGGCCCCGTTGAGCTTGCCCTTGCCGGCGTTCTCAGGCGTCGTCAGCACGTAGTTGCCGTTGAGTTCGGGTGTCCGATCGCTGACCTGGAGGCTGCGATTGACGTTGGTGATGAAGCCGTCCACGTCGCGCCAGAACAGCGTGCCGAAAATGCTCGAGCTCTTGCTGAAATACCACTCCAGGCTCAGGTCCAGCGTCTGCGCTTCGACCGGGTCGAGATCGGGATTGCCGCTCGCCGCATAACCGAAGGTCGCGCCCGTGGAAGTCGCCGGGTTGAGCACCATCGCCGGATTGAGCTGCGCGAAGCCCGGCCGGCCGATGGTCTTGCCATAGGCCAGTCGCGCGATCACGTCGGCCCGCGGCTTGTAGCGGATCACCGCGCTCGGCAGCGCATCGGTGCGGCTGGTCTTGAGTTCGCTCGGTTCCCAGTCCTGTTGCAGCGTGTTGTAGCCGAGATCGGATTCGGCGCGGATCACGCGCAGGCCGGCCTGGCCGTCGAAGCCGCCGATGCCGGTCTGCACGTCGAAGTCGGCCATCACGTAGCCCGCGTAGGTGTTCTCGCGAATGTCGAAGTAGTTCGCGGGATCGAAGGCCGGCGCGCCGTTGAAGCCATACATGGCGCGGCTCGCGGCGACGTTGGCGAGCAGGTAGCGGTAGTCGCCTGTGAGCCATTGCGAGGGGTAGTTCGCTTCGCCAGAGAAGAAATTGCCGGGCGTGGTCTCGTCGCGATCGGGATTCGATGCGAGCGAGGGATCGCAGCTCGCGACAGCCTCGCAATTGGCCTGCTGATTGCCGCTGCGCGATTTCGCATCATGCCGATCGTAGCGAACGCCGAAGCGAATCTTTTCGAGCACGCCGTAATCGACGCGCCAGTCGCCGTCGGCGGTCCAGGTCCAGGCGTCGCCTTTGTTTTTGGTGATGCTGTCGTAGTACCAGGTGTAGCGCCATTGGTTCGGATCGCTCAGGTCGGATTCGTCGATGCCGTCTGTCGCGGGATCGTCGAGGAACTCGAGTGATGGTGTGCCCTTGCCGTCTGCGTTGAAGGCCACGTCCGCTCGATAGCGTGTGCCGTCGAGATTCTGACCCTGCGACAGCTGCGTGTACTTCGTCGTCTGGTAGATGGCTTCTGATTTCAGCGTGAAGGCGTCGGCGAGCTGCCATTCGCCGCCGAGCGCGTACATGTAGTTGTCGGTCTTGGGCCGGGTCGCGTTGACGTTGGTGTAGAGGGCTGGCGCGTCGAGGTAGTTGCGGCTCACGACGTTGCTGCCGTCGTAGGTGTCGAAGTCCTGATACCGATCGCCATTGGTGAACGCGAACAGCTGCGAGTTCGCATCCTTGCCGCGCAGTCCGAAATAGAAGGCTCGAACAGATACTTCGACGTCTCGTTCGGCGCCCATTGCAACGCGATGTTGCCGGCCGGGCGTTCGCGCTCACCATATTTGTCGAAGCCGCCCATCGCGTCGCGCAGCAGCAGGTATTCGGTCGGCGTGCCGTCGACGTCGATCGTCGATCCCGGCGTGGTCGATAGCGCGGTGCCGCGATTTATGATGCGCGTACCGTCGGCGTTAAATTCCGGAATGCGATCGCCTGTCGCCGCATCGTAGGGATCGAGCGAACCGGCCCAGGTGGTCTGGTCCCGAAAGCGCAGGCGCTGATACGACACGTTGACCAGCGCGCCGATTTCGCCGATGCCGGTGTTCCAGCGATTGCTCAGCAGTGCGCTGACGGTCGGATCGGTGGTGTCGCCTTCCTCGCTGTGGATGCCGCGCGCCGACAGCACGAGCTTGCTGCCATCGAAGTCGAACGGTCGCTGCGTGCGCACGTCGATCTGGCCGGCGACGCCACCTTCGATCATGTCGGGCGAGCGCGTCTTGTAGACATTCACGCCGCCGAGCAGGCTCGCCGGAATGTCGGCGAGCGCGATCGAGCGATCGGTGGCCGTGAACACCTGGCGTCCGTTGAGCGTGGTGCTGATGTCGTTGAGCCCGCGGATGGTGACGTTGTTGGCTTCGCCGCTGTCGCGACCGCCGACCTGGATGCCGGTCACGCGCTGCAAGGCTTCGACCGTGTTGTTGTCCGGAAACTTGCCGATATCGACCGCGACGATCGCATCGACGAGCTGCTTGTTCTCGCGCTTGATGTCCATCGCGCGGCCGAGGCTTCCGCGAATGCCGGTGACGACCACTTCGGCGACGCCGTGGTCGCCCGCGGGTAGGATCTGCTGCGCGGCTTCGACAGGCGCTTCGGTTGCCGATTCGTCGGAAGGCTGCGCTTGTGAATCCGCCTCCAAGCTCGGCTCGGCAGCCGGCGTTGCAGCGGGCGCTGGCTGCGCTTGCGGAGTCGGGGCTTCGAGCTGCGCGAGCGCATGACGCGGCAGCAGTGAGAGCAGTAGAGCGGCAGCCGAAGCGGTGGCGACGGATTTGACCTGTGCGCTGCTGGCACCTGGGCGGCCGTGATGGCCTGGGCATGACATATCCGGATCTCCTTTCCCGGTAGATGTTCCGTTGTGCGGGAGTCGGCCGTGGCCGATCGGTCGCCAGTTCCTGGCCTCCCGGCAGCGCGTGCGGATCGATCGGTAATCGAGTCGCTGGAGCATCCTTGCTCGCGCGTCGCTGCAGTGCTGCTACGCACTTTCGCCCGAGTATGGGTAGGCCGTCGCCATATGGGAAGTCATCGCAAGGCTGACAGGCCTGTAGTCCTCATCGGCGGCGTTCAGCTTGAGTCAGGGCAGCGGCAGTTGCGATCATGTGGCCATGCCTAGCCATCGCCAGCTGATCGCTGTTCTCCTGTTCGCGCTTTGCATGGGCGCCGTGCAAGCGCAGAGCCTGCAGTTCGACAGCACCGCCCAGCGCGCCAAGCCCTGCGAGGCCTGCCATGGGCCCGAGGGCAGGGCGACGCCGGATGGCTGGTATCCGCGCATCGCGGGCAAGCCGGCGGGTTATCTGTTCAACCAGCTCCTCAACTTTCGCGACGGTCGCCGGCACAACGCGGCGATGGCCTACATGGTCGATTTCCAGCGCGAAGAATTCCTGCGCGAACTCGCCGATCACTTCGCCGCGCAGGAACTGCCGTATCCGGCTCCCATGCATGTCGAGCGCGATGCGGCCGTGCTCGAACGCGGTCGCAAGCTCGTGCGCGAAGGCGACGCGTCACGCGACATCCCGTCCTGCCAGGCCTGCCATGGCGAGCGCCTGACCGGGCTCGCGCCCGATGTGCCCGGGCTCGTGGGCCTGCCTTACGACTATCTCGTCGCGCAGTTCGGTGCCTGGCAGACAGGCAGTCGCCGCACCGTCGCGCCCGATTGCATGAGCACGATCACGCATCGCCTCACGCCGGCCGATGTCGCGGCCGTTGCGGCGTTCCTGGCGACCACGCCGGTACCGGCCGACTCGCATCCGCAATTGCAGAGCCAGGCGCTGCCCGAGCGCTGCGGCAGCGTGGGCCTGCAATGAAGCGTTCGACGATCGCGGCGATCGCCGCCGCAGCAGCGCTGGTCTGCGTCGCGCTCGTGGTGCTCGCGTATCTCGGCTTGCGCCATGACGAGGTCCACGCCTCGCAAGCGACACGGGACGCGGTCGCGCAGATCGAACGCGGCCGCTACCTGGCCGTGCTCGGCGATTGCAAGGCCTGCCACACGCTGCGCGGCGGCCAGGCCTACGCGGGCGGGCGCGGAACGCCGACGCCGTTCGGCACTTTCTATTCGCCGAACCTGACGCCCGACGCCGAAACCGGGCTCGGCAACTGGACTGCGGACGATTTCTGGCTGGCCTTGCACGAAGGCCGATCGAAGAACGGCAAGCTGCTGTATCCGGTGTTTCCGTACACCAACTACACCAAGATCACGCGCGCCGATTCCGATGCCCTGTTCGCGTATCTGCGCTCGCTGCCCGCGGTGCGCGCGCCGGCTCGCGAACACGAACTGCGTTTTCCGTACCGGTATCGCGCGCTGCTGATCGCCTGGCGCGGATTGTTCTTCCGTCCGGGTGTCTACGAGCCCGACGATGCGCAGAGCGAGCTGTGGAATCGCGGCGCCTATCTCGTGCAGGGGCTTGGTCATTGCAGTGCCTGCCATGAGGCGCGCAACGCGCTCGGGGCCGTGCAGTCGTCGGACAATCCCTCGGGCGGACTCGTGCTGTCGTGGTATTCGCCGTCGCTGCACTCGGTCGAGGAGGCCAGTGTCGCGGACTGGAGCGAGGACGACGTGATCGCATTGCTCGGTGCCGGAAAATCGCGCGATGCGAGCGCATCGGGGCCGATGGCCGAAGTCGTCTTCGAGAGCCTGCAGCACACGAGCGAAGCCGATCTGCGGGCGATGGCGACGTACCTGCGCGCCTTGCCGAAACAGCCCGTGCCTCCACAGAAGGCTTATGTGCGCGTGCCGCAGCCGAGCGTCAAACCAATGATGGAGCGCGGCGCCGAGCTTTACCGCACGCATTGCGCCGATTGCCATGGCGATGCAGGTGAAGGCCAGTCGCCGGTCGCACCAGCCCTGGCCGGTAACCGCGCGCTGTCGATGAGCTCGGCGGTCAACAGCATTCGCATCATCCGCTTCGGTGGCTACGAGCCCGGCACCGAAGGCAATCCGCGTCCGTTCGGCATGCCGCCGTTCGGCACCCGGCTCAGCGACGAAGAGATCGCCGATCTGCTCACCTTCATTCGGGCGAGCTGGGGCAACCGCGGTCGGCCGGTGTCGGAAACCGAGGTGCGCGAGCATCGGAATCTGGACCGCCAATGAACGTGGAAAGCGTCTAACTATTTGATGTTCAATGGCGAATTTTTAGGGAGCATTCAGGCGGAAACGCGCAGCATCCGTTCCAGCAACACACAGAGTCGCATAGCGACAAGCCTCAACTCAGGAACGGAGACGCTCACCATGAATCGCAAGTTTCTTCTTGCTCCGCTGATCGCCGCTTCGATGGCGACGTTCAGCGCCCAGGCCGACAACGCGCTTGGCCTCCAGGGCCTCGGCTCGCGCAACGGCGACAGCAACAACTTCAGCGCGCTGCGCGCCAATCGAGCGAACGCCGTCAATGCATCGCGAGCCGATTCGCTGACGAGTGCGCGCGCCGATTTGCGCGAGCGCATCGCCGATCGCGCGGATGCACGGGCCGACGCGCGCGAAGACCGCATGGACAACAGCCGCGCGCGCGAGCTGCTCGATGGCGATCGGGTCGACAACCTGCGCGAGGCCGCACGCGACCGCCGCGAGAATGCGCAGGAGCGCCGCGAAGATCGTCGCGAGGACCGCCGTGCCGCGGGCCGCGATGTCGCGCGGCTGAATGCCGCCGATAATGGCGACAGCGCGCTGCGCGATCGAATCCAGGATCGCCGTGCGTCCTTGCCGGGACTCGAAGAGGCCGACGCGAGCGCGCTGCGCGACCGTCTGCCGCAGGTAACGACGGACAGCGATCGCGATGGCGACACGCGTACACGCACGCTCACCGTCGCCGGCCAGAATGGGGATTTCAAGATCACCAACGTCGTCGAAGCCAAGCGTCCCGATCCCTCGGATCGCAGCTCGGGCGAGCGTTCGCTCGATCGAACGCTCAACATCGAGAACACGCTCGAAGGCAGCCGCGAAACCAGCGGCGGTGCGCTCGCCCAGCGCGATTCGAGCTCGAGCTTCAAGCGCACGTCCTCGCTGAACTTCGATCGTAGCGGCGAGGTCAAGGCCCGCACGGACGATGCTCCGCGCAGTCGTTCGGTCGAGAATCGCCTGGCGATGCAGACCTCGGGCGAGAGCAGCCTCAGGATCAGCGGAAACGGCTCGGACGACGGCGATATCGAACGCTCCAACAACAACAGCCTCGGGTTCACGCGCACGAGCAGCAGCGAGCGCAGCGGCCTCGAACGTGCCGACCGTAGCAGCGATATCGACTACGACTTCGATCTCGGCAACCGCGGTTCATAACCCAGAGGAGGAAGCCCTTCGACTCCGGTACGCGGGGCCAGTCCCATGACCGGCCAGTTGGATAAAACGCATTGTCACCGTCGACCTCGTCTTCGGTGACAATGCGTTTTTCATGGCCGGAGTTGCCTCATGGCTTACGACGTCGATTTGTTCGTGATCGGTGCGGGCTCGGGCGGGGTGCGGGCCTCGCGGATCGCGGCGCAGCTCGGAGCGCGCGTGATCGTCGCCGAGAACAAGCAGCTCGGCGGAACCTGCGTGAACCTCGGCTGCGTGCCGAAGAAGATGCTCGTCTACTCGGCCTCGTACTCGGACGACTTCGAGCAGGCCGGCGCCTACGGCTGGTCGCTTGGTGAACCGAGCTTCGATTGGCCTACGCTGCTGGCCAACAAGAACCGCGAGATCGCCCGGCTCAATCGCATCTACGGCGAACTGCTCGACAAGGCCGGTGTGCAGACGGTGCATGGAACCGCGCGCCTGCTCGATGCGCACACGGTTCAAGTCGATACGGCGGCGGGGCCACAACGCTACAGCGCCGAGCATGTGCTGATCGCGACGGGTTGCGAGCCCCAGCTGCCCGGGATTCCGGGAATCGAGCATGCGATCAGCTCCGATCAGGCTTTTCATCTGCCGCGGCTGCCCCGGCGCGTGATCGTCGCGGGCGGCGGCTACATCGCCACCGAGTTCGCGGGTGTCTTTCATGGACTCGGCGCGCAGGTCAGCCAGCTGTATCGCGGCGATCTGTTCCTGCGTGGTTTCGACGACAGCGTGCGCCGGCATCTGCGCGAGCAGCTCACGCTCAAGGGCCTCGACCTGCAGTTCAACGCCGACATCGTTCGCATTGAAAAGCGTCCCGACTCGAGTCTCGCGGTGCAGCTCAACGACGGCCGCGTGCTCGATGCGGACTGCGTGCTGTTCGCGACGGGCCGGCGACCGCGGCTTGGAGGGCTAGGGCTCGAGAACACGCGCGTGCGGCTCGACGAGCGCGGCTTCATCGCCGTCGATGCGCGATTCCGCACCGACGAGCCTTCGATCCATGCGGTCGGCGATGTGATCGGCCGCGTGCAGCTCACGCCGGTCGCGCTCGCCGAAGGCATGGCGCTCGCACGCTCGCTGTTCAAGCCGGAAGACTATCGGCCGCTCGATTACACGCTGATCCCGACCGCAGTTTTCAGCCTGCCGAACATCGGCACGGTCGGTTTGACCGAAGCGGCGGCGCGCGAGGCGGGTTTCGAGTTGCGCGTGTTCGAAAGCCGCTTCAAGCCGCTCAAGCTCACGCTGACCGATTCGAAGGAAAGCACCTTCCTGAAGCTCGTCGTCGATGCGCGCAGTGACCGCGTGCTGGGCTGCCACATGGTCGGGCCCGATGCGGGCGAAGTGATTCAAGGGCTCGCGGTCGCGCTCAAGGCCGGTGCGACCAAGGCGATCTTCGACGACACCATCGGCATCCATCCGACCACCGCCGAAGAGTTCGTGACGATGCGTACTCCGCTTGCGGATCGGCCAAGCTGAATCGCGGCTTCAGCTATCGCTCACGCTGCGGGTCCAACATTCGCCGCTCGGCGCAGGCAAGCGCCACCGCTTGTTCATTCGCAGGCGTTTGCGCAGGGAACGCAGGAGTCGCATGTCATGAATTTCGTGCTGGGTTTGCTCGTCTTCCTCGTGGGTCTGGCGATGGGGGTGGGCGGGGCCTGGCTGCTCGCGCTCGAAGGCTCCGCTTATTACCTGCCGGCCGGCTTGGGCCTGATGGTTTCAGGCGTGCTGCTCATGCGCCGGCATCGGGCCGGTGCCTGGGTCTACTGGATCGTACTCGCGGCGACCGTAGTCTGGAGCGCCTGGGAATCGGGCCTCGATTACTGGCGCTGGGTGCCGCGCCTGGGCCTGCTGCTGGGTCTCGGCATTCTCGTCGCCTTGCTCGCGCCGTGGCTGCGCAATGGTCCGAGGCTGCGCAGCGCGTGGCCGCTCGCGGGCGTCTTCGTCATCGTCTTCATCGCAGCGTTCGGGCTTGCGTTCCTGCCTTACGGCGTGACCAGCGGGCCGGCGGTGCCGAGCGCTTCCGAAGGCCAGTCGGTGGCCACCGACGCGACGCCGGGCGGCTTCGTGCAGCCGGCGACGCAGGCCGCGGCCCAGGATTGGGCGGCCTATGGCGGTAGCAACCAGGCCACGCGCTATTCGCCGCTGGCGCAGATCACCAAGGACAACGTCGCGCAGCTGCAGCGCGCATGGATGTATCGCACGGGCGATCTGCCCGAACATCGCTGGGGCGCGGAAACCACGCCGCTCAAGATCGGCGACAGCGTCTACCTGTGCACGCCGCACAACATTCTGATCAGCCTCGACGCGAGCACCGGCCAGGAGCGCTGGCGCTACGACCCGAAGGTGCCCGAGTCCGCGATTCCGTACACGGCGGCCTGCCGCGGCGTTTCGTATTACGTGAAGCCGCCCGCGCAGACGCTGAAGACGAGCGAAGACTCCACCGAACCGAGCGCTGAAGACACCACGCTGGCCGCGACGCCCGTGACCAACGATGTGCAAGCGCCGTTGACGCCGCTGCCGGTGACCCACGGCGAAGCCTGTGCGACCCGCATCATCTCGGGCACGCTCGACGGCCGCGTGATCGCGGTGGATGCGAGAACCGGCCTGCCGTGCAGCGATTTCGGTAACGGCGGGCAGGTCGACATCAAGGAGGGCATGGGCAGCACGCCGGCCGGCTACGTGTCGATCAACTCGCCGCCGACCATCGTGCGCGGCGTGATCGTGACGGGACACCAGGTGCTCGACGGCCAGCGCCGCGATGCGCCGTCGGGCGTCATCAAGGGCTTCGACGCGGTCACCGGCGAGCTGCGCTGGGCCTGGGACATGACGCATCCGGAATGGAACGGCCTGCCGCCAGCCGGCGAGATCTACACGCGCGGAACGCCCAACATGTGGACGATCGCATCGGCCGACGAGCAGCTCGGTTACGTCTACCTGCCGATGGGCAATTCGGCGGGCGATTACTGGAGCAGCTCGCGCACGCCGGCCGAAAGCCAGTACGCCACCTCGCTCGTCGCGCTCGACGTCACCACCGGCAAGCCCGTGTGGAATTTCCAGACCACGCACATCGACGTCTGGGATTACGACCTCGGCTCGCAGCCCGCGCTGATCGATTTCCCGGTCAACGGCAGCAAGGTGCCCGCGGTGATCCTGCCGAGCAAGCAGGGCGATGTCTACGTGCTCGACCGTCGAACCGGCGAGCCGCTCGTCGGTGTCGAGGAGCGCCCGGTTCCGGGCGGTGGCGTCGAGCCCGAGAAGCGCAGCAAGACGCAGCCGTTCTCGACCTACCACACGCTCGCCCGGCGCGATCTGAGCGAAGCCGACATGTGGGGCATGACGCCGCTCGACCAGCTCGTGTGCCGCATCCAGTTCCGCAGCGCGAGCTACCAGGGCATCTACACGCCACCGACGACCGACCGGCACTCGATCGAATATCCCGGCTACAACGGCGGCTCCGACTGGGGCGGCGTGGCGATCGATCCAAATCGCGGCGTCATGATCGCGAACTACAACGACATGCCGAACTACAACCGCCTGGTGCCGCGCGAAGAAGCCGATCGCTACGGCTGGAAGCCACGCGAGGAATTGCCGACGCCCGATACAGGCGGTGCCGAGGGCCAGGGTGACCCGCAGGCCGGCACGCCGTACGCGATCGACGTCGACGCGGGCTGGCGGCTCAAGTTCACCAAGCTGCTCTGCAAGCAGCCGCCTTACGGCGGCATTCGCGCGGTCGATCTCGCAAGCGGCAAGACGCTGTGGGACCGGCCGTTCGGCAGCGCACGCGGCAACGGGCCGTTCGGTATCCGTTCGGGATTGCCGATCGAAATCGGCACGCCGAACAACGGCGGCGCTGTGGTCACCGCAGGCGGGCTGATCTTCATCGCGGCCGCGACGGATGACCTGATTCGCGCGATCGATATCGAAACCGGCGAAACGGTGTGGCAGGACGCTCTACCGGCCGGCGGGCAAGCGACGCCGATGATCTACGAGAGCCAGGGCAAGCAATATCTCGTCATCGTCGCGGCCGGGCATCACTTCATGGAGACGCCGGCTGGAGATTATGTGATCGCGTATGCCTTGCCATAGGCGGTGTCGCGCTTGAAACAGCAGTTGCGTGCACGGCTTGCTTTTCCTCTCTCCCGCTTGCGGGAGAGAGTCCCGCCGAAGGCGGGGAGAGAGGGGCTGTTCGACTAAAGAGCGCACTTACCAGGCTTTCCCTCACCCGGTCCTTCGGCCCACTCTCTCCCGCGAGCGGGAGAGGGGACAAGGCGGCTGAGCGTCATTTCGAAGAGACGCCGGCCGGGATTATGTGATCGCGTATGCCTTGCCGTAGACGCTGTCGCGCTTGAAATAGCAGCTGCGTGTGCGGCTGGTTTTTCCTCTCCTCTCTCCCGCTTGCGGGAGAGAGTCCCGCCGAAGGCGGGGAGAGAGGGGCTGCCCGACTAAAGAGCGCACTTACCAGGCTTTCCCTCACCCGGTCCTTCGGACCACCCTCTCCCGCAAGCGGGAGAGGGGACAAGGCGGCTGAGCGGCATCTCGAAGAGACGCCGGCTGGAGATTATGTGATCGCGTATGCCTTGCCGTAGGCGGTGTCGCGCTTGAAATAGCAGCTGCGTGTGCTGCTGGTTTTTCCTCTCTCCCGCTTGCGGGAGAGAGTCCCGCCGAAGGCGGGGAGAGAGGGGCTGCCCGATTAAAGAGCACACTTTCCAGGCTTTCCCTCACCCGGTCCTTCGGACCACCCTCTCCCGCACGCGGGAGAGGGGACAGGCAGATTGCTAACCAGCTGCAGCGTCTGCACCAGCAGCTTCGCGCGCTCCGCGCTCGGCCCAACCAGAATCTCGACCTCGCCGTGCTCGAACACCGGCTTCAATGCCGCATCGAGAAAGCGCAACTCGCTCGCAGCCACTTCGAGTTCCACGCTGCCGCTTTCACCGGCTTGCAGCGCGATCTTCGTGAACCCACGCAGTTCGAGCAGCGGCCTCGCGACACTCGCGACCTTGTCGCGCACGAACAGGAACACCGTCTCTTCCGCTGCACGCTGGCCCTCGTTGACGAGATCGACCGTCACGCGAATCGTATCGCTCTCGGTGACGCGCTCGGGCGTCACGCGCAGATTGCGGTAGACGAAGCGCCCATAGCCGAGCCCGTGTCCAAATGCATACAGCGGCTCGTTGCTCACATCGAGATACTTGCTCGTGTAGAAATCGTCGGCGTTCATCGGCCGGCCGCTCGGGCGCTGGCCGAAGAAGATCGGTACCTGGCCGAGCGCACGCGGCCAAGTCATCGGCGTGCGGCCGCTCGGCGAGGCCTTGCCGCTGATCAGGTCGGCGATCGCGTTGCCGGCTTCGGTGCCGAGGAACCAGGCCGCGAGGATCGCATCGGCCTTGGCGTCGATCTCCGGAATCACGAGCGGGCGGCCCGAGAACAACACGACGATGACCGGCACGCTGCGCGCGCTCGCACGTTCGAACACGCTCTCGGCGAGCGCGCGCTGATGCGCGGCGAGTTCCGGATACGCGCGGCTCGCGGCTTCGCCGCTCTGGCGCACGCCTTCGCCGATGCAGAGCACGACGGCGTTCGCGTCGTCGACGAGCGCCGTCGCGGCGGTGATACCGCTGCGCTCGTCTTCGAGGATCGGAACGCCGGCCGCGTAATCGATCCGCGCCGCCGGCAAGGCGGTCCGCAGGCCCGCGAGCACGGTCGTGTTCGGCTCGTGTTCGCCGGCCGCCCACCAGCAGCCGCACATGTCGTAGCCCGCGTCGGCGAGCGGACCGATCACCGCGATGCGCTGCGTCGATGCCGGCAAGGGCAGGGTGTCGTGCTCGTTCTTGAGCATGACGACCGAGCGTGTGGCGACATCGCGTGCGAGCGCGCGCCGGTCGACGAGCGCCTGCGGCGCTTCGGGCGTCGAGCCACGGCGATATGGATCGTCGAACAGGCCGAGCTTCTCCTTGAGCTTGAGCACGCGGCGTACGCAGGCATCGATTTCGTCCATCGTCACGAGCCCGCGTTCGAGCGCGACCGGCAGGCCCTTGCGATAGGCGTCGGCCATCATGTCGATGTCGACGCCGGCCTTGAGCGCGAGCGTCGCGGCTTCGACGAGATCGGCCGCGACACCGTGCTTGATCAGTTCGCCGATGGCGTTGTAATCGCTCACGAGCACGCCGTCGAAGCCGAGTTCGCCGCGCAGATAGTCGCGCAGCAGCGGCACGTGCGCCGTCATCGGAATGCCGTTGAGATCGGTGAACGCGGGCATGATGGTTTCGACGCCGGCCTTCACGGCCGCTTCGAACGGAGGCAGATGCACTTCGCGCAGCGTGCGTTCGGAGATGTCGACCGAGGCATATTCACGGCCCGCGTTGACCGGACCGTAAGCGGCGAAGTGCTTGGCGCAGGCGGCGAGCGCGTCCTTGGACGACAGATCGTCGCCCTGGAATCCGCGCACTTTGGCCTCGGCGATGCGCGAATTGAGCCAACCGTCTTCGCCGCCGCCCTCGGCCGTGCGGCCCCAGCGCAGGTCGCGCGAGACGTCGAGCATCGGCGCGAACGTCATCGCCAGGCCATCGGCCGCGCCTTCCTTGGCGGCTTCGCGCGCCGTGCGTTCCCATAGCAGCGGATCGAAGCTCGCGGCTTCGGCGATCGGCAGCGGAAACAGGATGCGATGGCCATGAATGATGTCGAGGCCGATCAGCAGCGGAATGCCGAGCCGCGTCTGCTCGACCGCGATCTTCTGCATTTCGTGGGTCGGGCCGGGGCCGACCATGTTGAGCAGGTTGCCGACGCTGCCGTCCTTGATCGAGTCGGTGGAGTCTCCGACGATGATCGGCCCGGTGACCGCGTAACCGGAGGCGGTCATGGTGAGCTGGCCGAGTTTTTCGGTCAGCGTCATCTGGCTCAGCAATTGTTCGATTCGGCTCATGCGCGCATCGTCCTTGAGTGTGTCGTGCGGTATTTCGTCCATGATAGGCCGTCGTGCCGGCCCTGTGGCGCAGACAGCGCAGGCTCATGAGGATCGCGTAGAGATCATGTGCTCTGCATTAATATTCGCAGAATCGAGTCGTGCTTCGAGCCCGCAGCGGGCCGACTGACAGAACAACAAGGAGTAGCCATTGAGCTCAGCGGATCAGCAGACCAGCGTCGAAAGCTTGCTCTCGCTCGATGACGAAGCCCTCATCGAGGCCGTGCAGAGGCAGACCTTTCGCTTCTTCTGGGAGGGCTCGCATCCGCAGAGCGGCCTCGCGCCGGACCGGCGCACGATCCGCGCGGCCGACGGCCGCGAGCCCTTCGACGATCTGGTGGCCATCGGCGGCTCGGGTTTCGGCGTCATGGCGATCATCGTCGCGGTCGAGCGTCAGTGGATATCGCGCGAGGCCGCGGTGCAGCGAATCAACGCGATGCTCGACGTGCTCGTGCGTGCCACCTGCTATCACGGCGCCTATCCGCATTTCATGAACGGTGCGACCGGGGCGACGATTCCGTTCAGTCGCAAGGACGACGGCGGCGATCTCGTCGAAACCGCCTTGCTGCTGCAGGGCCTGCTGTGCGCGCGTCAATACTTCACGCAGGACGTTCCGGCCGAAGCCTCGATCCGCAATCGTATCAACTGGATCTGGGACGACATGGAATGGACCTGGTACCAGCAGGACGGCCGCAAGCTGTTGTATTGGCACTGGAGCCCGAACAACGGCTGGGGCATGGATCACGAGATCCACGGCTGGAACGAATGCCTGATCGCCTACGTGCTCGCGGCGGGTTCGAATCGCTATCCGATCGATCCGGTCGTCTATCACCGCGGCTATGCGAGCGGCCGCGATTTCATCAACGGCAAGACTTACCACGGCATCGAACTGCCGCTCGGACAGCCTTACGGCGGCCCGCTGTTCTTCGCGCATTACTCGTTCTGCGGGCTCGATCCGCATGGCCTGCGTGATCGCTACGCAGACTACTGGGACTTGTGCTCGCGTCACGTGCGCATCAACCGTGAGCATTGCGTGATCAATCCGGGCCAGTTCAAGGGCTATGGCGCGGACTGCTGGGGCCTCACGGCGAGCGACGATCCGGACGGCTATTCGGCTCATGCGCCGGACAACGACAACGGCACGATCTCGCCGACCGCCGCGCTGTCGAGCCTGCCGTACGCGCCTGCCGAGGTCGTGCAGAGCTTGCGTGGTTTTCTTCGCCGCTACGGCGACAAGGTCTGGCAGCGTTACGGCTTCGTCGATGCTTTCAATGAAGGACGCGACTGGTTCGCCGACACCTTCCTCGCGATCGACCAGGGGCCGATCGTGGTGATGATGGAGAACCATCGCACCGGCCTGCTCTGGAAGCTGTTCATGAGCGTGCCCGAAGTGCAGACCGGCTTGCGCCGGCTCGGTTTCAGCAGCCCGTACCTGGGTTCGTGAGCATGAGCGGAAAATCGCCCGAACCTTCGTTGGAGCAGTGGATCGAGCGGCAATATCGCGACTCGGCGAGCGCGATGCTGCGCAGCTTCTCGGCCATCGATCTGGTCAAATCCCGGCCCGGCTTCGGCACGCAGGTTCGTGCCGCGAAGGGTTCGATCATCGCCTCGCCGGTGCTCGGCGCCTACGATCCCGACCCGGATTACTTCTTCCACTGGTTCCGCGATTCGGCCGTCGTGATCGAATCGCTGCGCCTGCTCTACGAGGACCGCAGCATCGGCGACGAGGCGATCGCGCATCTGCGCGACTTCGTTGCGTTCAATCTGTCGCTGAATACGCTCGATGGACGCAGGCTCGTTGACGATAAAAGCTGGCGCGGCAAGGCGGCGGCCGATTTCGTCAAGTTCCTGCGCGACGACGAAGACCTCGCGCAGGCGCATGGCGAGGCCGTGGTCGGCGAAACGCGCGTCAATCCGGATGCCACGCTCGATATTTCGAAGTGGGCGCGGCCGCAGCACGACGGCCCGCCGCTGCGCGCACTCGCGCTGCTCGGCTGGGTGAGCGCGCATCGTCTCGACGACAGGCTCGCGGCCGATCTCGCAGCGCTGATCACCGGCGATCTCGACTTCACGATGCGGCACTGGCGCACGCCCTCGTACGACATCTGGGAAGAAGAGCGCGGCCTGCATTACTACACGCTGCGCGTCTCGGCCGCCGCGCTCGAGCGAGGCGCCGGCTGGCTGCGCAGCCGCAACGAGCCCGAATTCGCGCTGGCCTGCGCGACCGAGAGCGCGGCGATCCGCAAGCTGCTCGACAGCTACTGGCTCGAGGACGCCGGGCACTTCCGCTCGCGCGTGCTGAGCTCGGGCGAGCGATCGAGCAAGGAGCTCGACATCGCGGTCATCCTGTCCGCGATCCATGCACCCGACGGCGCGCAGCAGCATTCGGTGCACGATGCGCGCATGCAGTCCACGCTCGGCGAACTCGAAGCCCTGTTCGACCGGCTCTACGCGATCAACCGCGATCGCCCGGCAGGGCGAGGCGTCGCGATGGGCCGCTACGAAGGCGATGTCTATTACTCGGGCGGCGCCTACTTCTTCTCGACGCTCGGCGCGGCCGAGTTCTGCTACAAGGCGGCGCCAGGCTCGCCCGACGCGCAGAGCTGGATCGATCGCGGCGATGCCTTCCTGCAAACGGCGCGCGCCTATACCGGAGCGCAAGGCGAGCTCTCCGAGCAGTTCGACCAGAACAGCGGCGAGCAGACTTCGGCCAAGCATCTGGCCTGGAGCTATGCGGCGCTGATCTCGACCGTCGTCGCACGCCGCGCCGCGCTGGCGGCTCGCTGATGGCGAAAGCCAAACGAAAATCCAGGGACGAGGCCGACGATCTCGTCGCGGCCGAAATGGAGACGGTCGCCGAGTCCGGGCTCGGCAAGCAGCTCGGCCTGATCCTGCAGGCGCTGCGCAGCTCGGCGGTCGCCAAGGTGCTGCTCGTACTGATCGTCTCGCTCATCGTCGTGGTGCTCGCGACGGCTTATGGACAGGTGTATCTGAACCGCTGGAACCAGCCGTTCTACGATGCGCTCTCGCGCCGCGATCTGAAGGATTTCATGACGCAGCTCGGCGTGTTCTTCATCATCGTCGGCTGCCTGCTCGTGCTCAACGTGGTCCAGCGCTGGATCGTCGAGCACCTGAAGCTGCGCCTGCGCGAAGGGCTCACGCGCGATCTGATCGACCGCTGGATGCAACCGCGGCGCGCGTTCTGGCTCGCGAACTCCGGGTCGATGGGCGCCAACCCGGACCAGCGCATGCAGGAAGACGCGCGCAAGTTCACCGAGCTGTCGGCCGATCTCGGCGTGGGCCTGCTGCAGGCGACGATCCTGTTCGTGACCTTCGCGGGCGTGCTCTGGGGCCTGTCGACGGACTTTTCGTTCCGCATCGGCGACGCCGATTACGCGGTGCCGGGCTTCATGCTCTGGGCCGCGATCGCCTACGCACTGATCGGATCGCTGCTGAGCTACTGGGTCGGCCGCAGCCTGATCGGCAGCAATGCGGAGCGCTATGCGCGCGAGGCCGATCTGCGCTTCGCGCTGATGCGCGCCAACGAGCATCTCGACGGCATTTCGCTCGCGCGGGGCGAAGCCGACGAAGGCCGGCGCATCAACCGCTATCTCGACGACACCTTGCGCTCGATGCGCAGGCTCGCGACCGAGCATACGAACCTGACCTGGGTCACTTCGGGCTTCGGCTGGATCACCAACATCGCGCCGACGCTCGTCGCGGTGCCGCTGTACTTCACCGGCAAGATCTCGTTCGGCGGCCTGATGATGGCCGCAGCGGCGTTCACGCAGGCGCAGTCCTCGCTGCGCTGGTTCGTCGACAACTTCAGCACCATCGCCGATTGGCGCGCGGGCCTGCTGCGCGTCGCGAGCTTTCGCCAGGCGCTGCTGATGGAGCAGGGGATCGACCAGATCGAGCGGCGCATCGCGTACGTGCAGAGCCCGGACGAGAGCTTGAGCATCGAGAGCCTGCAGGTCGAAGCGCAGAGCGGTCGCGAGCGCGTCGAGGAAAGCCCGGTGCGCATCGAGGCGGGCCGGCGCGTGATGGTGAGCAGCGCGCCGGGGACCAGCAAAACCATGCTGTTCCGCGCGCTCGCCGGGCTCTGGCCCTGGGGCTCGGGGCGCATCGAGATGCCGAGCGTGGAGACGATCTTCTACGTGCCGCGCGGCACGCCGTATCTGCCGACCGGCAGCCTGCGCGAAGCGCTCGCGTATCCGGACTCGGCCGCAGCGTTCGAGGCGCCGCGCTACACCCAGGCGCTCGAACGGCTCGGGCTGGCGCGGCTCGTTCCGCTGCTCGACGAGACGCGGCGTTGGGATCGCGAGCTCAGCCTGGACGAGCAACTGTGCCTGGCGTTCGCGCGCATGCTGCTGCAAGCCCCGGCCTGGGTGCTCATCGACGATGCGTTCTCGGTGCTCGAGGAAGAATCGCTGGCTCGCGTGGTCGATCTGCTGCGCAACGAGCTTGCATCGACGGGCGTGGTTCACATCGGCGGTGCGGTACAGGGACAGGACGCCTTGTTCGATCGCAGCCTGCACCTCGTCAAGATGCCGGGCCCCGCGATCGTGGCGGACGAAGCGCCATGAGTTCCACGCTTCGCGTGTTATTGACGACGGGCCTGCTCGCGCTGGCGATGCCGGCGTGGTCGCAGATGCAATCGCAGCAACAGCAGGCGCAGGAGCAGATGCGCCTGCAGATGCAGGCCCAGCTCAATGCCCGGCCGCAGAGTTTCGAGTTCCAGACGCCGGCCGGCGTCGCCGACCCGAAGCTGCGCGAGACCATGCGCGACCTCGCGGCGCGCGTGCTGCCGGTGTACCAGGAGAAAAGCATCGATCGCTATCTGTCGACGATCTCGATGCTGCAGCTCGTCGCCGCGAATTACCCGGCGGCCTACGAGTCGCGCAAGGCGCTGCTCGACCGTCGTCGCAAGCTCGATGCCGGCAAGCCGATGGCGCGCAGCGTGGTACTCGATCTCTATGCACTCGCCCGAGCGAATGAAGTCAACGACAAGCTGTCGTTCAACGAGGCGTTTTCGCGGGCGTATCGCGAGGTGGCGTCCAAGCTCGGCGATCGCGATGCCTTCGTGCTCGGCAACTGGATCGCCTCGCCACTCAGCACGTTTCGAACCGATCTCGAGAATGCGTTCGCACGCACGCGTAAAGACCGCGAACTCGATCTGGCCACGGCCATCGATCTCGTGCGCATCTACCTGGCCTACGACTCGCAGCGCAGCTTCATCACGCTGGCTCCGGCGCTGATGGCCGAGGACGATGCGCGGCGCTATCTGATCGAAGACTCGGTGCCGATCAAGGCCGCCGCGGGCGTGACGATCTACGCTCGCCTCGTGCGACCGAAGGCGCCGAAAAAGCCCTTGCCGGCCTTGCTCGAATTCACTCTCGATCCAGGTGCCGACGATGCGCGCGCGCGCGCGGCGCGCGGCTATGTCGGCGTCGTCGCCTATACGCGCGGACGCGGAGGCCCCGCCGATGCGAAGGCGAAGCCGATCGAGGTCGTGCCGTTCCAGCATGACGGCGCCGATGCGCGAAAGCTGATCGAGTGGATCACGCAGCAGCCCTGGAGCGACGGCCGCGTCGGCCTCGTCGGCAGCGGCTATTCGGGTTTCGCGGCCTGGTCGGTCGCCAAGAAACTGCCGGCCGCGGTGAAGGCGATCGCGACGACCGATGCGATGGCGCCCGGCATCGATTTCCCGACTCAGGGACGCATCGCGCACACCGATGCCTTGCGCTGGATCGTCGAGCACACGCAGCCGGCGGCCGTGATCGCGCAGCAGCAGGCGCGCTGGAACGAGATCGACTTGAACTGGTATCGAAAGGGTCGTTCGTACTGGGTTTTCGATCGGCTCGCGAAGCTGCGCAGCGACCTGTTCCGCACCTGGATCACGCATCCGAGCTATGACCGCTACTGGCAGAACCGCCTGCCGTTCGAAAAGCAGTTCGCACAGATCGGTGTGCCGGTGCTGACTTCGGTCAGCGAGCATGGCGACGGCATCGCCGCGCTGTACTACTTCGGCGAGCATCGCCGCTACCGGCCCGATGCGGATCACAGCCTCGTGATCGCGAGCGAGAGCCTCGACCAGAGCGAGCTGCGGCTGCAGTGGTTCGATCACGTGTTCAAGAACGCTGGCGAGCCGTCCGCGATCAAGGATCGTGTGAACGTACAGCTCGATGGTGGTGACTGGCGGCATGCGGCGTCGATCGAAGCGCTCGCAGCCTCGCGGCTGAGCCTGCACCTGGCCGCCGGCGGGAGCGCGGAACGCCATCGGCTCACGGATGCTGCCGTGCCTGGTGACGGCTACATCGAGCAGAGCGTGCCACTTGCCGACCGCAGCGATACGGCGCAACCGTGGACGACGATCGCCGACGGCAAGCAGCTGCGCCTGCGCCATGCGCTGGCCTTCGTCGGCGAGCCGTTCGCGCAGGCCACCGAGATCAGCGGTCTACCGTCGGGCACGCTCGATTTCGAGCTCAACAGAATGGACGTGGACCTGAACTTCACGCTGTTCGAGCAGCTCGCGAGCGGTGAGTATCGGCAGATTTCGGAGCCTTACGAATTCCGTGCGAGCTATGCGAAGGATCGCGTGCATCGCCAGCTGCTGCGCGCCGGCGAACGCCAGCAGCTCGCGTTCAGGAGCGAGCGCTTCGTGAGCGCCAGACTCGCGGCCGGCAGCCGGCTCGTGATCGTGCTCGGCGTCAACAAGCGACCCGATCGCGAGGTCAATTACGGCACCGGGCGTGACGTCAAGGAAGAGTCGATCGAAGACGCCAGGCCCGCGCTGCGGCTACGCTGGTATGGCGGCAGCCGCATCGAGATTCCGGTAAGGCGCTGAGAGAAAGTTCTTCGGCTTGTTCTATATCGGGTATCGATATAGAGTCTGCTCGTGATCAGGTCTTTCAAATGCAGGCAGACCGAGAAGCTGGCCGGGCGGCAGCGGGTCGCGCGCTGGGTGAATTGCGAAGGCCCTGCACGTCGGAAGCTCGATCAGCTGGCAGCCGCGGTCGAGTTGCGAGATCTGTTGGCTCCTCCTGGAAACCGGCTCGAAGCTCTCAAAGCCGACCGTTTGGGCCAGCACAGCATTCGCATCAATGATCAGTGGCGCATTTGCTTCATCTGGACCGCAGACGGTCCGACCGACGTGGAAATCGTCGATTATCACTAGGCAGCGGACAGTAAAACCCGAGAATCAGCATGGCCAAGAGACTTGCCCCCATCCATCCTGGCGAGCAATTGCTCGAGGAGTTCATGCTGCCGCTTGGGCTTTCGAGCAACGCACTGGCGCGCGCCATTGGCGTAACTCCGGCTCGCGTCAACGAAATTGTCCGACATCGCCGTGGAGTCACAGCGGATACGGCCTTGCGTCTGGCTCGCTATTTCAATACATCCGTGCAGTTCTGGATGAATTTGCAGGCTCAGTACGACATTCAATGCGCCGAGGATGAAATCGGCGATAGCCTGCGGAAGATCAAGCCGATCGAAGTGGCTGAGGTTTAGCAGGTCAGCGAACGAGCGACCACCTCACCTCGTATCCAGCCGAACCTTTCAAGCTCCCAGAGCACCGTCTCCGCGGAAGCGCGACGAAGCTGGCCGAGAACGAAAGCAGGATGTCGGTGAGCACCCGTCAGCTTCGTGGCGATTCGCGTGCGGCTTCCGGGCTCGCAGTGCGAGATGGCGCCTTGCGCCAGACTCCGCCGTCGGTGAACCGGCCCCATCCCCAGCGCAGCCAGCCGAGCAGCGCATTCGCGAGCCACAACGCCCACAGCAGCATGAGCACGCGATAGACCCAGAGCGGCGCCGAGATTGCGTAGGCGGTCGGCAGGTTCTTTTCCCAGCGATCCTGGAACCATTGCAGCGAAGTCGCGTACGAGCCATTGCCGGCGATCTGCATCTCGGGAGCGCCGAGCAGGCCATGCGCGACGGCGGTGAACAGCAGGCCCAGCGCGATCACGGTGAGCAGTGCGAGCGCGCTCTGCAGCAGGTTGAAGCGCAGCCAGGAAGCGCCCGTGCCGGCGACGAGGCGCTCGCGCGCTCCGAGCGCGATGAGCCAGCCCGCGACGATCGCCGCGGCCCAGACCGGAATCTGCGACAGCCCGATCATCAGCAGCGCCCATTGCCAGAAGCGTAGCGGCGTCAGCCGCAGGCGTGCGAGCCCCGCGCTGACGATCACGAGTACTGCGAGCACGCCCCAGAACAGCACCGCCGGCCCGAGCCTGGGCCCGCCGACCCAGAGCACCCAGCGATCGGGCGGCAGATCGAGCTGCAGCCGGGCGTTGACGCCGGGTAGGCCCAGATCGAGCGGCAGCGTGCGCGCCAGCGTCGACATCGCGTCGGACGAGCGCAGCTTCAGCGTGAAATTCTGGCTGCCCGGATGGATCGGCAGGATCAGCTTGCCGCCTTCCTGGCGCGCCGGCTGGCGCTGGCCGTCGACGCGCAGTTCCTGCACGGCCAGGCCCTCGGGCAGCACGAAGGCATGCTGGCCACCCTGGCTCGCGCGCAGGCGAAAGCTCAGCTCGTAGTCGGTCGCGCGCTGCGCCGGTTGGGTCAGCAGGCGCACCGAATCGAGCGTGACGGTGCGGCCGGGCGCGCCGGCCGGACGGCTCACGCGCATCGTCAGCGTCTCGCCGGGCCAGGGCTGGTAGCGCGGCAGCCAGTAGTTCTCGCTCTGCCGGCTGATCGCGGGCAGGCCGTCGAAATCGGCATGCCAGAGCGGACTGACGTCGAAGCGCCAGATCTCCACCGCATCGCCGCTCTCGGGCGCGCGCAGCTGCAACTGCGGGCTCACGGGCAGGCGCGAGGCCCAGCTCGCCGTCGTCTGTCCGGGCGCGAGGCTCAGCTGCACGCGGCCATCGACCACGCGAACCGCATCGCCGGTGATCTGCTCGCCGGGCAGCAGCGGCACCGAACCGAGCACCGGCGTGTGGGTGACGCCCTCGCGACGCACCTGCGTCTCCACATCCCAGCTCAGGCCCAGGCGCAGCGTGCGCGTGACGATCAGCAGCGGCGGCAGCGCCTGCGCGTTGTCTTCGCCGCTGCCCGTCGCATCGTCGCCCGAACGGCTGCGCAGCAGCTGCAGCGAATCGGCGACCTGGCCCTGATCGCCGACGCCGCTGAGCAGCCAGCCGCGCAGATCGCTCGTGACCCGGCGCGGCTTGAGCGGCAATGGCAATTGCAGCTGATCGAAGCCCGCGAGGCTGCCGCGAACGATCGCCTCGTGCCGCCCGGGCGACAGCGCGATGAGCAGTTGGCCGTCGTCCGCGCGCAGCAGCGCGGCGGGCTGGCCGTCGAGCAGCAGCTGCGTGGGTTGCCAGATGCGGCCCTGCGCGCCGCCGATGAGCGGCTGCAGCGGCAACGGCGCCGAAGCGGCGGCGAGCGCATCGAGGCTCAGGCGCAGCGTGAGCGCGCCATCGTCGCCGAGTTCGATGCCGAGGCGCGCGATCTGCACGCAGACCGGGGCGCAATCGGGCGCGGCGAGCAGGCGATCGCGCAGCTCGTCGAGCACGCGCGGTTCGGGCGGGCTCGGCAGGTTCGGAGCGACGAACTCGGAAGACGGTTCCTGCGCTGCCTGCGCGTGCAGCGGAGCCGGATGGATCGCGATGACCCAGGCGAGCAGGGCGCCCGCCGTGCTGGCTGCGCCGAAGCTGCGCAGCGACGGCAGACCGCGGCCGCCGAGCGTATCGCGCGTCCACAGCGCGATGAGGGCGAACACCAGTCCGACCCCGAGCACCTGCAGCACGCGCGTGAGCCAGGGCGGCGACAGCCAGAGCCGGAACTGCTGGTCGGCCGTGATCGGGCCGGACCAGCTCAGCTGCACGCGGTTCCAGTTCCATTCGGGCAGCCCCGGACCGGTCTGCGTGAGCAGCTTCGGGTCGAGTCGCTGGATCGACTGCTGCGAGACCGAGGCGCCGCCGCCATAGCCGCCGTAAGCCTCGACCTTGCTGGAGGCGAGCATGTCCTCGGCGCCCCGGCGCACCATCTGCGGGGCCGGAGCAGGAACCGGCGCGGCGACCGGCTCGGCTTCGATCGCGTTCATGCCCACCGACATCTCGTCCGCGATGGGCATGTCGAGGTTCAGCGGCGAGGCGCCCGGCAGCTCGAGCTGCGGATACAAGGCCAGCCGCAGCTGCTGCACCGCGAACGGCAGCGCGATCAGCACCACGACGGCGAGGCTCAGTGCGCGATAGCGCGCGAGCCAGGCCGGCAGCTGGCCGGTCTTGAGCGCCTCGGGCAGCGCGCGCGACAGCGCGATCGCGGCGATCAGGTTGAGCCAGGCCCAGCGCGGGGCGCCCGGCTCGTGCCAGGTCAGCGCGAGCGCGAGCAAGGTCAGCAGGCCGCCGCCGAGGCCGAACAGGCGGAACGCCGCGAAGCTCGCGACGAGCACGACGAACAGATCGAGCAGTGACCAGCGGCCGATCCAGGTCTGTGGCAGGCCGTCGGTGCCCGAGGTGGCGAGCAGCCGCCAGCCCGGCGGCAGGTGCAGGCTTGCCTCGACGCCTTGCAGATCGGTGTTCCAGCCGGCGACCGGCAGGCTGCGGCTGGCTTCGTCGATGCGGCTGTCGGCGACCAGATCGAGCTGGCCGTGGCGCACTTCGACGCCCGCGGCCGCCTCGCCGATGCGCGTGATGAGCTGCGGCTCGCCATCGACGAGCACCTGGCCGGGCGCCAGCGGGGCGGTGGCTTCGAGCCGCCAGCGGCTGTCGAGCCGGCCGTTGAGCCGGTCCTGCACGCTGTAGCCGCGGCCGTCGAAATCGAGCCAGATCTGCCGCTGCAGGCTCAGCTCGTCGTGGGCGCCGAGCGGATCGCCGCGCTGCTTTTCGGCGAGCGTGAGCTGGGCTTGCGGAGCGAGCAGAAACGCCGGGTAGCCGGTCCAGGCCTCGGGCATCGGCGTCTGACGCGGGTCGATCGCCGGCGCACCGCCGGCCTCGACCACGCGCAGGTCTTCATGCGCGAGCAGCGACCACACTTCCTGGTCGGGCCAGGGCGCGGCATTGGCCGGCGCGGAGAGCGTCTGCACGGGGCCCGGCGCACGCGCGGTGACTTCGATGCTCCAGAGCCCGGGCCGCAGCTGCACGTGCAGGCGGTTCTGCTCGTCGAGCCGCGCGGGCAGGCTGCCGCCGAGGCTCAGCGGAACGAAGCCCGGCGGCAGCACCGGCCCGATGACTTCGTCGCGCAGCTCTCCGGCCGCCTCGATGTCGATGTGCGTGGTGAGCTTGAGCGGAATGTCGTCGTCGACGAGCCGGAACACCTTGAGGCTCAGGTGCCGGTCCGCCGCTGCACCCGCCGCGGCGCGGCCGAGCCAGACGTGTCCGCGATCGTCGCGTCCCGGATACGGTCGGGCGCTGCCGTCGACGTTCAGCGACAGCAGCCCGACGCCGGCCGGAACGTAGAGCGACTCGGGCAGCCGGCTCCAGCTCAGCTCGCCCTCGATGCGATGGCTGCCGGCCGCCAGCCACAGCGCCGGGCGATCGCCGCGCAGCGCGACCGGGGCGGCGGCGCCGTCGCTGCGCACGTTCTGCGGCCAGTGCTCGGCGCCGCCCGGCAATTCGAGCCAGCCGGGTGCGTAAAGCCGCGCCGAGAGTTCGAAGCGGCCGCCATTGCCGTCGAGTTCGAGTCGCAGGTTCGACGGCCAGGCGCAGAGCCGGACGGAATCGCTGCCCGGTGCGAGCGGACAGGCGCGCTGGTCGAGTCCGCCGAGGCTCCAGCCGATCCAGGGCTTGAGCGGAGCGGGCACCTGGTCGTCGGGCAGCGGCGCGGCGGAGGCGCGCACGCAGGCCGCCATCAGCATCACGGTCATCAACAAGGCGGCGAAACTGTTCTGCGAAGCCGGTCCCAGCCGATGCGGGCCTGACGATTTCATTGTTGTTTTCCCCTGGCAAACGGTGCGATACGGCCTGGGTGCAGCCGTGTGTGGGCTACACGTCGTTTCGAGTCGGCGAATCCATCAACGAACGATAAGTCAGATACAGCCGCAGATCGAATTCGATCTGGTGGTAGTCCGGCAGCATGTGGCAACAGAGCTGGTAGAAGGCCTTGTTGTGATCGGACTCCCTGAAATGCGCGAGCTCGTGCACGACGATCATCTCGAGGAACTCGGGCGCGCAGTCCTTGAACGTCGAGGCGATGCGGATTTCCTTCTTGGCCTTGAGCTTGCCGCCTTGCACGCGCGAGATCGCCGTATGCAGGCCGAGCGCGTTCTGGACGATGTCGAGATTGGATTGGTACAGCACCTTGCTGAGCGGCGGTGCATTGCGCAGGTAGGTCTGCTTGAGCTCGCTGACGTAGTCGTAGAGCGCCTTGTCGGTCTTGATCTCGTGGCGATCGGGATAGCGCTTCTGCAGATAGCTGCCCAGGCGATCGTCGTCGATCAAACGCTGAACCTGATCGAGCGTGGATTGCGGATAGCCGCTGACGTAGCGCAGCGGCGAGAACGGGCGGGGCTTCATGCGGCGACGATATCGCAGCGCGTCGTCCGCTGTCGTCGCGTGGCGGACCGGATCATCGGCCGTAGCTCAGTAGCCATTCGTAGATGCGCCGGTCCGCGAACGCCAGGCGCGCGGATTCGACGTGATCCTGATGCTGGTCGAGATGCACGCGATCGCCGTTCGGCCCGTCGCCCGCGGGCTTCGAGCGCAGATTCGCGAAGAACTCGGCCTCGCGCCGACGCACGCGATCGCCGATCGACAGCCAGGCCGGCTGAGTCATCGCCGGA
Organism: Hydrocarboniphaga sp. FW305-C-57; assembly: GCF_058783045.1. Classification (NCBI taxonomy): domain Bacteria; kingdom Pseudomonadati; phylum Pseudomonadota; class Gammaproteobacteria; order Nevskiales; family Nevskiaceae; genus Hydrocarboniphaga; species Hydrocarboniphaga sp. FW305-C-57. The sequence continues at coordinate 289,112 of NZ_JBYSYG010000006.1, forward strand.
TCGGGCGGCCGGGTCGGATCGACCGACCACAGGGCGCTCCAGGCCTCGGGCTGAAGCATCGCCAGATCGAACACGCCGTTGCCGCCGAAGCTGAAGCCGCACAGATAGCGCGGCGAACGCGCGGCCGCGTGCTGCCGGCTCACCTGCTCGACGAGTGCGAGCACATCGTCCGCATGCCGATGCCAGATGTCGCCCGCGATCGGCAATTGCGGCGCTAGCACGACGAAGCGATCGAGCAGATCGCGTGGCGCTTGCGGATGCAGCGGGCCGTGCAGCGTGAGCGCGGCCTCGATGTCCATCGGCGCCGCTTCTCCATGGCCGTGCAGGAAGCACAACAGCGGGCGCGGCCCAGAGACGGGCGTCGAGGGCAAGCGCAGCACGGCGCGCAGGGGCGAGGTTTCGATCAGCTGCAGCTCGTTCGATGCGGACATCGAGGGCTTCCGGTGTCTGGCTGGCCTCGAATGTTCGCAGCTCGGGGCCGTGGTTCACAGCCCGGCACTGCCGTCGCGGCGTCGGCGACGGCAGTGCCGTCTTGTTTTCGAGCGCTCAGTGCGGGCTCGCGGTCGGACGCACGATCATCTCGCTCACGTCGACGTCGGCCGGCTGCTCGATCGCGAAGCGGACCGCGCGCGCGATCGCATCGGGTTCGATCGCGACGCTGCGAAAGTCGCGCATCGCCGAGCGCGCGGTGTAGTCGCTGATCGTGTCGGCGAGTTCGGAGGTGACGACGCCGGGCGAGATCGTCGTCACGCGAATGTGGTCGGTTTCCTGCCGCAGTCCATCCGAGATCGCCCACACCGCGTACTTGGTCGCGCAGTAGACCGCCGCGGTCGGAGAAACCCGATGCGCACCGATCGAGGCGATGTTGATGACATGGCCGTGGCCCTGCGCGTTCATGATCGGCAGCACTGCCGCGATGCCGTGCAGCACGCCGCGAATGTTGACGTCGATCATCTGGTTCCACTCGTCGATCTTCAGCGCGGCGAGCGGAGACAGTGGCATCAGGCCGGCGTTGTTGATGATCACGTCGACATGGCCGTATGTCTGCTGGGCCTCTCGCGCGAAGGCATCGACCTGCGCATGCGAGGTGACGTCGAGCGCCTGCACCTGCAGGCGTCCGCCGCCGGCTTCGACTTCGGCCTGGAGTTTCTGCAGGCGATCGAGGCGGCGCGCTCCGGCGACCACCTGCGCGCCCGCGGCCGCGAGTTCGCGTGCGATGGCTTCGCCGATGCCACTGCTGGCGCCGGTGATCAGGACGACTTTGTTCTGAAGGTTCTTGCTGGGGTTCGACATGGTGGGCTTCCTGTTGGCTTTCTTGGAGAGCCCACTGTCGGTTTCCGAGTCCCGGCCCGGTTAGACGAAAACTGCGCGATGCTTGCCTGATTCTCCACGGGTCGCGCCACTGCACTTTTCAAGCGGGCGCCGGACGAGGACCATGGGCCCATGACGAACCGCGCTCATTCCCGTGACCCGCATGCGGGCCCGATCGCCGATCCGAGGCCGCCTGCGCAGGCCCTGGCGGACGCGATCGCCCGGGCGATGCCGGCCGATGGTCTTGCACGAACCGCCATCGAGAAGCTGTGGCTGATCCGCAGTTCGAGCACGACCGAGCCTCTGCAGGTGCTGCACGAGCCGGCCGTCTGCATCATCGCGCAGGGAGCCAAGCAGGTGATGCTCGGCGACACCCGCTATGACTACGATCCGGCGCGCTACCTCGTCGTTTCGGTGGATTTGCCGCTGTCGGGCCATGTCACCGAAGCGAGCGAGCAGGCGCCGTACCTGTGCATGCGGCTCGATCTCGATCCGGTGCTGCTCGCATCCGTGGTCATGGAACGCGGGCTCGATGCCGCCCGCGATCCGCAACTCGGTCGCGGGCTGCTGCTCAGCGCCACCGAGCCCGAACTCATCGATGCGGCGACGCGTCTCGTGCGTCTGCTGCAAACGCCCGGCGACATCGGCTTTCTGGCCCCGCTGATCGTCCGCGAAATCTACTACCGGCTCATGATGGGCGAGCAGGGCGAGGCGATCCGGCGCATCGCGCTCGCACAGAGCAAGACGCAGCGCATCAGCCGCGCGATCGGCTGGATCAAGACGCACTACGCGGAGCCGTTCTCGGTCGAGACCCTGGCCCAGCAGGCCGGCATGAGCCTGTCCGCGTTCCATCAGAGCTTCAAGGCCGTGACCTCGCTGAGCCCGCTGCAATTCCAGAAGCAGCTGCGCCTGCAGGAAGCGCGCAGGCTCATGATCGGCAAGGCCGTCGACGCGGCCAAGGCCGGCTTCGAAGTGGGCTACGAAAGCGCATCGCAATTCACGCGCGAGTACCGGCGCCTGTTCGGCGAACCGCCGGCCCGCGATGCGGCGCGTTATCGAGAACGCGACGCGGGCACGGCCCTGTCGCGGATCGATTCGATGTACTGAGTGGCCTCGAGTCGTTCGCGGTTCAGCAGGCCGATGGCGTGGCTCGGATCAAATGAGGGCGTTCCCCCAGCAGGACTGCCTCATGCTCCCGACCCGTCGTGACCTGCGCTTCAAGATCGGCCCCGAGTGCGCGCGCCATTGGCACGTCGAAGGTGCCGCGCTGACTCACTTCGTCAATGCGATGTCGCTGACGTTTCCGGAAGGCGAGCGCTATTTCATCCACACCGTGCGGCATTTTCGCGAGCGCATCCGCTCGCCCGAACTGGTCAAGGCGGTCACCGCCTTCATCGGCCAGGAAGCCATGCACGGGCGCGAGCACGAGGAATACAACCGCAGGCTCGACGAAGCCGGCCTGCCGGCCGCGCAGCTGCAGGCCTTCGTCGCCGGATTCTTCGACGTGCTCAAGCGATACCTGCCGCCCGAGGCGCAGCTGTCGACGACGATCGCGCAGGAACACTTCACCGCGATCATTGCCGAGGCCCTGCTGACCGATCCGCAGCTCATCGACGGAGCCGATCCGAAAGTCGCGGCGCTCTGGCGCTGGCATGCGCTCGAGGAGATCGAACACAAGGCCGTGGCCTACGACGTCTACGAAGCCGTGATGGGACGCGGCGCGCGCGCCTACGCCCTGCGCGCGGCCGGCATGGTCGGCACCACCGCCGCGTTTCTCGCCCTGGTGCTGGGCCTGCAGGCCCGGCTGATGATCGCCGATCGCAGGCCCGGCGGCCGCGCGGGCCTGGCGAGCATGGCCCGTTTCATGTGGGTGTCGCCGGGCTTGTGGCCCAGGCTCGCCAAGCCGTGGCTCGAATATTTCAGGCCCGGCTTTCATCCGTGGCAGAACGACAATCGCGAGCTGCTCGGCCAGCTCGACGACGTGGTGCTGCAGATCGCCGCATGAGGACGGGCCGCGGGGCGGCCCGGCGGTTCACTGCGATCAGTGCAGGCCCAGCGGAGAGGGGGCCGTGGCGAGCGAAAGACGCGCGCCGACCTGTTCCGCGGCGGCGGCGAATGCGCTCTGGCAATCCGGAGTGGAATCCTGCGGAAGCTCGAGGCGCCAGTTGGAACCGTTACCGGACGGCTCATCGAGCTTGAGCGAAATCGGGGTCGTGACGAGTACGGATTCCGGCCCGTGTTCCGCCGCGATGCGACCGCGAATCGCGCGCTCCAGCGCTTCGATCGACACCATTTCTCGCATCGACATGGCCTATCCCCGGTATCCAGACGCGCGCATAGTGCCTGCGCCGAAACCTTGCTGGCAACTTAAGAAATTCTCATCAAAAACGACGTCGAATTGACATCAAAGCGTCATGCGGAGGCCGTACTCTCGAGCATCTTTGCCTTCGTTCCCGCGGTGCGGCGCCAGATTTCGTCGCACCGCTTCCCAATGAAAAAGCCCCTGAGAAAAGGGGCTTTTTCATTGCTGCCTCCAGGCTCACGACCCCTCAATCACCGTCGCGCATCTCGAGGCTGCGGTTGATGCCGAGCGCGGCCAGCGTGGCGACCGCGCCCGAGGCCAGATAGAGACCGACCAGTGCGACGCCGAACTTGGCGGTCAGCGAGAGTGCGATCAGCGGGGCGAAGCCGGCGCCGAACAGCCAGGCGAGGTTGGAGCTGTAGACCGCGCCGCTGTAGCGGTAGCGCGTGCCGAAGGCCGAATTCACCGCGCCGGAAGCCTGGGCATGGGCGAAGCCGAGCAGCGCGAAGCCGATGACGATGAAGGCGTAGGCGCCGGCCGGGCTGCCGGTCAGCAGCACCGGAATCGAGCCGCTGTAGATCGCGATGAGCACCGTACCGATGGCCAGCGTCAGGCGGCGGCCGAGGTGGTCGGCCACTATGCCCGAGGCCATCATCGTCAGCACGGCCGCACCGGCGCCGATGATCTGCACGATCAGGATGTTCTTGATCGGCAGGTCGCTGAACAGCAGCGCCCAGCACAGCGGAAACACGGTGACGAGGTGGAACAGCGCGTAGCTCGCGAGCGGGGCGATCGCGCCGAGCAGCATGTTGCCGCTCTGGGTGCGGAACAGCTCGCCGAGCGGCGCCGGCAACAGCTCGCGCTTCTTGAGCAGCTCGGTGAATTCCGGCGTGGCGACCAGGCGCAGGCGGGCGAACAGGGCCACCACGTTGATCGCGAAGGCCACGTAGAACGGATAGCGCCAGCCCCAGTCGGTGAAGTCCGCCGGCGAAATGCTCGTGTAGACGAAGGCGAACAGCGCCGCGGCGAGCGCGAAGCCGAGCGGGGCGCCGAGCTGCGGAATCATCGCGTACCAGCCGCGGCGCTTCTGCGGGGCGTTGAGGGCGAGCAGCGAGGGCAGGCCGTCGGCCGCGCCGCCGAGCGCCAGGCCCTGGGCGAAGCGGAACAGGGCCAGCAGCACGATGGCTGATTCCCCGATGGCGTTGTAGCCGGGCAAAAAGGCGATGCCGGCGGTGGCGGTCCCGAGCATGAACAGGGCCGAGGTCAGCTTGGTGCCGCGGCCGTAGAAGTCGTGGATGAAGCGGAAGATCAGCGTACCGATCGGCCGGGCGACGAAGGCCAGCGCGAAGATCACGAACGACTGCAGGGTGGCCTGCAGCGGGCTCAGGTGCGGGAAGAACACCGCCGGGAACACCAGCACCGAGGCGATGCCGAAGACGAAGAAATCGAAGAATTCCGACAGACGCCCGATGACCACGCCGATCGCGATCTCACCCGGGGCGACCGGATGATGGTCTCCTGACTCGTGCAGGCGGCCGGTGCCCATCGGCCCCTGTTCCTTCGATGTCGAATGCGTGTCTTGAGTCGTAGACGTCATGTGTTGCTCCAGCGATGTAACTTGAACTCGGTTTTGAACCGGGTAGCGTCCTGCACCGACGCACTGTACTCCTCGCACCTGATATCAGGAACGCGCACGTACCCATCCACTCCAACAGGGGCGGCGAACGATTACATAGCTGTCAGTTGGACCGCGATAGGACAAAACGTCCAATCGCGGCAGCTGAACCAGCTGCTTAAAGTTCGCGTCTCCCAAAGTCCCCCCACGATTGCCATGTCCGTCCGAATGCTGCGTGCCCTCCTGCTTCTGCCGCTGATCACCCTGCTGACGGGCTGTGATTGGGTGGTCATGAAGCCTTTTGGCGATATCGCGATCCAGCAGCGCGACCTGATCGTGATCTCCACGATCCTGATGCTGCTGATCGTGGTGCCGGTCATCTTCCTGACCCTGTTCTTCGCCTGGCGCTACCGCGAGTCGAATAAGGAGGCCACCTACGACCCCGAGTGGCATCACTCGACGGGCCTGGAACTGATCATCTGGTCGGCCCCGCTGCTGATCATCATCGCCCTCGGCGCGATCACCTGGATTGCGACGCACACGCTTGATCCGTATCGCAAGCTCGACCGCATCGACGCCGCGCGCCCGGTGCCGGAAGACGTCAAGCCGCTCAAGGTGCAGGTGGTCGCGCTCGACTGGAAATGGCTGTTCATCTATCCGGACTACGGCATCGCCACGGTCAACGAGATGGCCGCGCCGGTCGACGTGCCGATCGATTTCGAGATCACCGCCTCCACGGTCATGAACGCGTTCTACGTGCCCGCGCTGGCTGGCATGATCTACGCGATGCCGGCGATGCAGACCGAGCTGCACGCGGTCATCAACAAGGCCGGCGACTACGAAGGCTTTTCGGCCAACTATAGCGGCCACGGCTTCTCGCACATGCGCTTCCGCTTCCACGGCCTGAGCGGCGACGAGTTCGACGGCTGGGTCGACAAGGTCAAGGCGGCGGGCGGGGCGCTCGAGCGTGCCGACTACATCGAGCTCGAGAAGCCCAGCGAGCGCGAGCCGGTGCGTTACTACGCCAAGACCGCGCCGCAGCTGTTCGACGCCGTGGTCAACCTCTGCGTCGACCCGAACAAGATGTGCATGCGCGACATGATGGCGATCGACGCCGAAGGCGGCATGGGCCTGGAAGGCATCTACAACGTCGCGCACCTGAGCTACGACAGGCCGCGCATGCGCGGTGACGCGCTGCTGGCCTCGCGCCGCAGCTACGTCGCCTCGCTGTGCGCGGTCGACGACGTGGCCCAGGCCTCTCCCGTGCTGTCGGCGCCGCGCTACGGCTCGGCCCGCTTCGCACCTTAAGTCTGAAAATTCAACGCGCGGTTGCGAGTCCATCGATGCACGAACGCTCTGATCTGATCAATTTCCTCTTCGGCAAGCTGAGCTGGGAGGCCATTCCGTACCACGAGCCGATTCTGATCTGGACCTTCGTCGCGGTGGCGGCGGTGGGCCTGTCAGTGTTCGCGTGGATCACCAAGCAGCGCGCCTGGGGCTACCTGTGGAACGACTGGTTCTGCAGCATCGACCACAAGAAGATTGGCGTGATGTACATGGTGCTCGGCATCGTCATGCTGCTGCGCGGCTTCGCCGACGCCATCATGATGCGCGCCCAGCAGGCGATCGCCTTCGGCGACAACATGGGCTACCTGCCGCCGCACCACTACGACCAGATCTTCACCGCGCACGGCGTGATCATGATCTTCTTCGTGGCGATGCCGTTCGTGACCGGGCTCATGAACTACGTGGTGCCGCTGCAGATCGGCGCGCGCGACGTGGCGTTTCCGTTCCTCAACAACTTCAGCTTCTGGATGACCACGGCCGGCGGCGTGCTGGTGATGCTGTCGCTGTTCGTCGGCGAATTCGCCAAGACCGGCTGGCTCGCGTATCCGCCGCTGTCGGGCATCGCCTACAGCCCGGACGTCGGTGTCGATTACTACATCTGGGCGCTACAGATCGCCGGTGTCGGGACATTGCTATCGGGCGTGAACCTGATGGTGACCATCATCAAGATGCGCGCCCCGGGCATGACGCTCATGAAGATGCCGATCTTCACCTGGACCGCGCTGTGCACCAACGTGCTGATCGTCGCCGCGTTCCCGGTGCTGACGGCGGTGCTCGTGCTGCTCTCGCTCGATCGCTACGTCGACACCAACTTCTTCACGAACGACTTCGGCGGCAACCCGATGATGTACGTGAACCTGATCTGGATCTGGGGTCACCCGGAGGTCTACATCCTGATCCTGCCGATCTTCGGCGTGTTCTCGGAGATCGTCTCGACCTACAGCGGCAAGCGCCTGTTCGGCTACGCCTCGATGGTCTACGCGACGGTCGTGATCACGATCCTGTCCTATCTCGTGTGGCTGCATCACTTCTTCACGATGGGCTCGGGCGCGAGCGTGAACAGCTTCTTCGGCATCACCACGATGATCATCTCGATCCCGACGGGCGCGAAGGTGTTCAACTGGCTGTTCACGATGTACCGCGGCCGCATCCGCTTCGAAGTGCCGATGCTGTGGACCGTGGGCTTCATGGTCACCTTCGTCGTCGGTGGCATGACCGGCGTGCTGCTGGCGGTGCCGCCGGCCGACTTCGTGCTGCACAACTCGCTGTTCCTGATCGCGCACTTCCACAACGTGATCATCGGCGGCGTGGTGTTCGGCGTGTTCGCGGGCATCAATTACTGGTTCCCGAAGGTCACCGGCTTCAAGCTCGATCCGTTCTGGGGCAAGTGCTCGTTCTGGTTCTGGTTCATCGGCTTCTGGTTCGCGTTCATGCCGCTCTACGTGCTCGGCCTAATGGGCGTGACGCGCCGCATGAGTCACTTCGATGATCCGTCGCTGCAGATCTGGTTCCAGATCGCCGCGTTCGGCGCCGTGCTGATCGCACTGGGCATCGCCTCGTTCCTGATCCAGCTCGTCGTGAGCATCAGGAACCGCGATCAGCTGCGCGACCTCACAGGCGATCCCTGGGGTGGCCGTACGCTCGAATGGTCCACGTCGTCACCGCCGCCGGACTACAACTTCGCGTTCACGCCGCGCATCCACGAGCAGGACGCCTGGTTCGACATGAAGAAGCGCGGCTACCAGCGTCCGCTCGGCGGCTTCCTCGCCATCCACATGCCCAAGGGCACGGCGGCCGGCATCGTGCTCGCCGGCATCAGCCTGGTCTGCGGCTTCGCGATGATCTGGCACATCTGGTGGCTGGCGGCGGCAAGCTTCGTCGGTCTGGTGGTCTCGGCCATCGCGCACACCTTCAACTACGATCGCGATTACTACATTCCGGTCGAAGACGTGGTGCGCACCGAAGGCGAGCATACGCAGCGGCTCGCGCGACTGGGTTGAGGCTGAAGAGCTAAAGACATGGCACAAATTCAAACGATGAGCGCCGACGGCGCACCGGTTTTCTACGAGACCGAAGAGCATCACGTCGAAAACGGCACGATGCTGGGCTTCTGGCTCTATCTCATGAGCGACTGCCTGGTGTTCGCCGTGCTGTTCGCGATGTACGGCGTGGTCGGTGGCAACTACGCCGCAGGCCCGGGGCCCAAGGAGCTGTTCGACCTGCCGCTGGTGGCGGTCAACACCTCGATGCTGCTGCTGTCGTCGATCACCTATGGCTTCGCGATGCTCGAGATGGTGCGTGGCCGCAAGGGCGCGGTGCTAGTCTGGCTCGCGATCACGGGTCTGTTCGGCGCGGCCTTCATCGGGCTCGAGCTCTACGAGTTCCATCACCTGATCCATGAAGGCGCCGGCCCGCAGCGCAGCGCGTTCCTGTCGGCCTTCTTTACGCTGGTCGGCACGCACGGCCTGCACGTCACCTTCGGCATCATCTGGCTCATCACGCTGATGGTGCAGGTGGGCAAGCGGGGCCTGACCGAAGCCAATCAGCGCCGCCTGAGCTGCCTGTCGCTGTTCTGGCACTTCCTCGACGTCGTCTGGATCGGCGTCTTCACCTTCGTCTACCTGATGGGAGCGCTGCGATGAGCGCTGCACACACGCACGATCACGACACTCCGAACGTCCACAGCCATGACCACGGTCATGGGCACGGCCACGGCGGAGCCGCGCACGGCTCGCTGAAGAGCTACACGATCGGCTTCGTGCTGTCGGTGATCCTGACCGCGATTCCGTTCTGGCTCGTCATGGGCGACGTGCTGCCGAACAAGAACGCCACCACGCTGATCATCCTCGCGTTCGGCGCCGTGCAGATCGTCGTGCACATGATCTACTTCCTGCACATGAACACGAGTTCCGAGAGCGGCTGGAACATGCTCGCGCTGATCTTCACGATCGTGCTCGTGGTGATCACGCTGAGTGGCTCGCTGTGGGTCATGTACCACATGAACGTCAACATGATGCCGTCGATGTCCGCGCACGAGATGCGCAACGTCCCGTAGCTTTTGCATCACGCTATCGGAGTCGACGTGACTCGGACGCTGGAGCCCAGGCCAGCACCGCGCTCGAACGCGGTGCTGGCCTTTTTGATGATCGTCGGTGTGCTGCTGTTCGCTGGGTTCGTGTTTCTCGGCAGCTGGCAGGTGCAGCGGTTGTTCTGGAAGCTCGACCTGATCGAAAGAGTCGAGGCGCGCGTGCACGCGCCGCCGGTCGCACCACCGGAGCCGTCGACTTGGGGCCGTGTCGATGCGACGCACGACGAATACCGCGCCGTGCGCATCGTCGGTGAGTTCCTGCACGACCGCGAAGCGCTGGTGCAGGCGGTGACCGAACGCGGCCCGGGCTTCTGGGTGCTCACGCCGCTGCGCACGGCGGATGGCCATTACGTGCTGATCAACCGCGGCTTCGTCGAGGCCGATCGGCGCGATCCGGCGACGCGCCCGCAAGGGCAGGCGAGCGGCACCGTCGCCGTCACTGGCCTGCTGCGCCTGAGCGAGCCCGGCGGCGGATTCCTGCGGCAGAACGATCCGGCTGCCGAGCGCTGGTACTCGCGTGACGTCGCCGCCATCGCCGCGGCGCGCGAACTGCCGGCCCGGCAGGTCGCCCCGTACTTCATCGACGCAGATGCGAGCCCTAACGACGGTGGCTGGCCGGTCGGTGGGCTCACGATCGTGAAGTTCCACAACAGCCATCTGGTCTACGCGATTACCTGGTTCACGCTTGCGCTGATGGTGGTCGGGGCGGGCGTGATCGTCTGGCGGCGTGAGCGGCGGCTGGCGGTCTAAGCGAAGCGCAGAGCAGGCCTGGGCAAGGGCCTCTGGCGGCGCATGCGGAGGGCGGGTTACGCTCACCGACATGTGCGGTGCCTGGCATCTGGGGAGATGCGCAGGGCGGGTTGATCGACGATCCAACACATTGGGGGAGCACTGAAATGAGAGTTGAAACGGCGGCGCGCCTTATGGCCGTACTGCTTGCACTGAGCCTGTCCGGTTGCGGACTTCCGTTGAAAAAGGCGCCTCTGGTCGATCGCTACCAGGGCCTGGTCGATCGTTCCGAGCTGCGCCAGTCTCGTGCTCGTATCGACGGCGCGAAGACCAAGGTTCTGGCGGTGGTCTTTTCCAAGAACACGCAGGCATCGCTGGCTTTCAATGCCGAACTCAACCAGCGGTTTCATTCGACCATCGGCAGCATGACGCTCAATCATGAGGCCATCGGCTCGGACGTCGACATCGTCCTGTCGGAGCAAGGGCTACTGGGCGCCTTGTTCGTTCCCTTGAAGGCGGCGTTCAAGGAAGTGCGCCTCGCAGGCAGCATTCCGGAGGCGTTCGAAGGTGGAGCCGATTACGTCGGCGTGCTCGACCTGGATCTGAATTACATCAGCCTGGACAGCAAGTACACGCCGTCCCCGATCATGCATATCGACCATATCGCCAATTGCTCCATCAACTTCATCGATGGCGAACTGGTGTCCGGGCCTGATGTGGTGGCGAACGTGCGCTACAAGCAGGAGACGGAACCCAAGTTCCCGGATGCCAACAACCGCGACTTCATCTTTGCGGTGAAGCAGGCGCGCAGCGCCCTGATCAAATCGTTCGCGGCCGAAGTGAAGGCAGCAGTGTCGCCGTAGGGCATGCACTCCGCCTGCGTGGCGCCTAGCATCCAGGGCAACTCATGAGCTTTGCATCGGCTTCATCCTTCGTTCTGGCCCTGCTGCTCTCCGGCATGGCCCTGCCGGCCGCGGCGGCCACGAGCATTCTGGACGATCCGGACTGCACCCGGACCATGACACCCGGCGAGGTTCGGGACCTGAAAAGCTGCATCGCCCGCGGCCCGGCGTGCGCGAAGTACTGGCCCAGCCAGGCCGACGATCTGCAGCACTGCGATGCGGCGGTGACCTGGCTGCGCAGCGCCCTGAAGGGGCCGCTGGCGCAGCGCTACGAGATGTTCGGCGGGGAGCCGCCCGAAGCTGCCGTGAACATTCTGGAAGACCCGGACTGCACCCGGACCATGACGCCCGGCGAAGTTCGGGACCTGAAAAGCTGCATCGCCCGCGGCCCGGCGTGCGCGAAGTACTGGCCTAGCCAAGCCAATGATCTGCAGCACTGCGACGCGGCGGTGACCTGGCTGCGCAGCGCCTTGAAGGGGCCGCTGGCGCAACGCTACGAGATGTTCGGCGGGGAGCCGCCCGAAGCTGCCGTGAACATTCTGGAAGACCCGGACTGCACCCGGACCATG
>NZ_JBYSYG010000006.1:301072-327691 GCF_058783045.1 Hydrocarboniphaga sp. FW305-C-57
TGACGCCCGGCGAGGTTCGAGACCTGAAAAGCTGCATCGCCCGCGGCCCGGCGTGCGCGAAGTACTGGCCTAGCCAGGCCGATGATCTGCAGCACTGTGATGCGGCGGTGACCTGGCTGCGCAGCGCCCTGAAGGGGCCGCTGGCGCAGCGCAACGAAATGTTCGGGGCGGACCCGGCGGCAGAACCGGCCTGGAAGAAGCTGCCGCGTTCGGGAACCACCACCGCTCCACCGCGCTTCGATGTCACGCAATCAGCGAGCACCGATCCCTATGCCGCGACGAGCGCCGGCATTACGCCAGAGGCCGCCAAGGAGGCGGGATGGGATGTAGGTGTGCTGACGAGCGCCATCAAGGCCGGTGGCCAGGTGCTGCAGGATCAGGCGGCCCTCGACAATCCCGAGGCCGCGATGGAAGCCAAGGAAATATTGCAGAGCGTGGGCCTCGGAGAGTACGCGGCTTCGGATGCGGCGATCGCCGGCACAATGCCGCCGCAGGGCAATGGCGGGGAATATGAACGGTACTACGCAAAGTACTCCCGGTCGTCCGCGCTGGCATGCTCACCCGACGTATCGCCGGAATTCCGCAGGCGTTGGAGCCGGTTCACCGACCCCGACCTCGCCGAGTTCTATAGGAACGTCAGTCGACCGGGTCAGGTAGAGGCGAATGCGAAGAAGTATGCGCCCCGCGTGAGCCAGTACTCCCTGCGTGACCAGAACAATGAACTGGGGCGCGGATATTTCCAGGCGCTGGAAACCGCGCGCAGGGCCTGTCAGATCACCGTAGCTTGCGCCGACGGCGATGCGGAATATGCACGCTTCCCGATGGCTTTGAGTTCAAGCATCACGACGCATGGACGGATTGGCGTGGAGACCGGTGCGCTGGCCGCACTGCAAGTCGCCTACGCCGCCTTGCAGATGAACGCGGAGTTCATCGACGAGTATTCGCACTACATCCGCGAGTGCATGGGTGCTGCGGCGCCGGGCGGGTTTTCAGCTTCACCGCGTGGGCAGACGTCAAATTCCCCTTCCGCCCCGCTGCGAGAAAGTGAGATCTGCCCCCTGAGCGAGCCGGAAAAGTCTCGATGCGACGCACGCAATGCAGCGCGCAGGAGAGGGGGATGACAATCCTGAGTACGGCAAGCCATAGAAACGCGTAGGTCCTTGCCCTGGGCGGGACATCGGAAAAAGGCTTCCAGGGTTCTTGGTGCACCTTCCGAAGCGGCTCATGCCGCTTGTTGGCGCTGAGTGATCTGAGTCGGCTACCACCCTTGGATTCCTTCAAGGTGGGCCGTGGGCGTAAGCGCCTACAATGCGCGGATGTCTTCCCCCGCCGCCACCCGCAGCTCGCTGATCGCCTCCACGCGCGAGACGGTCGGTCAGCAGAACATGATGCAGCTGATCCAGCTGCGCTGGATCGCCGTTTTCGGGCAGATCGTGACGATCGCCTACGTCACGCTGGCCTACGGCATCGAGCTGCCGCTGCTGCCGATGTCGGCCGTGGTCGGTTTTCTCGTCGGGCTCAACCTGTTCAGCCTGCTGCGTCCGCGACAGCACGGCGAGGTCACCCATGGATCTCTCACACACGGCCTGCTGCTCGACGTCTGCGCGCTGACGGCCTTGCTCTACCTCAGTGGCGGGGCGACCAATCCGTTCGTGTTCCTGTATCTGCTGCAGGTGACGCTCGCCGCGGTGCTGCTCGAAACCTGGGCCGCCTGCGTGCTCGTGCTCGTGACCGGCTGCTGCTTCGCCGCGCTGATGCGCTACTACGTGCCACTCAAGCTGCCGTCGTCCGACCCCGATGCATTGTTCGAGCTGCACGTGCTCGGCATGCTGATCTGCTTCGTGCTCGATGCGGCGCTCGTGGTGATCTTCATGACGCGCATCAGCCGCATCCTGCGCCGTCGCGACGAACGCCTGGCCGATCTGCGCCAGCGCGCGGCCGAGGAAGATCACATCGTGCGCATGGGCCTGCTTGCCTCGGGTGCGGCTCATGAGCTCGGCACGCCGCTGGCGACGCTGTCGGTGATCCTCGGCGACTGGAAGCGCATGCCGGTGTTCGCGGGCGACCCCGATCTGTTGCAGGAGATCGACGACATGCAGGTCGAGCTGCAGCGCTGCAAGACCATTCTGACCGGCATTCTGCTGTCGGCCGGCGAGGCGCGCGGCGAATCACCTTCGGTGACGACGCTCGCGGGCTTCTTCGACGAGCTCGTCGACGAATGGCGCAACACGCGGCCGGTGGTCGACATGCGCTACGACTTCGATCCGGACCATGAGCTGCGCGGCGACCTGCCGGTGGTGTCCGATCCGGCGCTCAAGAAGGTGATCTGCAACGTGCTCGACAACGCGCTCGAAGTCTCGCCGAACTGGATAGGCCTCGAGATCACGCGCAGCTACGACGATCAGCTGTGCCTGGTCGTGCGTGATCGCGGGCCGGGCTTTCCGTCGTGGATGATTCCGCAGATCGGCAAGCCGTATCAGTCGACCAAGGGCCGTCCCGGCGGCGGGCTTGGGCTGTTCCTGGTCGTCAACGTGGCGCGCAAGTTCGGTGGCAGCGTGAGCGCGGAGAACCTGATCGGCGGCGGTGCTTCGGTGACTTTGAAACTGCCGCTCGCGGCGCTCGCGATCGGGGAGGGAGCATGAGCGAATCGGCGAGCCACTTGAACGAGGACGAGCGTCTGTTGCTGATCGTCGAGGATGACGCGGCCTTCGCGCGCACGCTCAAGCGCTCGTTCGAACGCCGCGACTGGCGCGTGATTCTGGCCGCCAGTCTCGACGAGGCGCGCGAGCTGCTGCGCACGCATGCGCCGACCAATGCCGTGGTCGATCTGAAGCTCGGCACCGAATCGGGCCTGGCCGTCGTGCAGGCCTTGCATCAGCACGACGCCGACATGCTGATCGTGGTGCTGACGGGTTTCGCGAGCATCGCCACCGCGGTCGAGGCGATCAAGCTCGGGGCCAGCAACTACCTCGTCAAGCCGTCGAACACCGACGACATCGAGGCCGCGTTCTCGCGCACGCCCGGCGAAGTCGACGTGCCGGTCGCCGCGCGGCCCACGTCGATCAAGACGCTCGAATGGGAACGCATCCACGAGACGCTCGCCGAGACCGGCTTCAACATCTCCGAAACCGCGCGCCGGCTCGGCATGCACCGGCGCACGCTGGCACGCAAGCTCGGCAAGCGCTTCGTTCCCTGAACGCCGGCGCGCGCATTACCGCCCGTATCCACGGCGGGCGGGAGTGCTCGCGTCTTGAGGTACAATCGGCTCGCGTGGCCCGCGCAGCCGTTCCGCCGCAGAACCACCACAACGTCAGCCTCATAACCTGCACCCGGTTGAGAACGCCTTCGCGTCTCGGCCACGCAGCAGGCTGGCCGATGGTGTCTGTGGCTATGCCGTACGGGCTCGCACGAGTGTTCGGATGGAGCGCGCCAGGCGCTTCGCGTCCGGATGCGCCGCAGTTCGCAGACACGATGACGACGCATGAGAACGAACGAGAACGCGCATGATGCCGGGCAAGGCCCGATGAGCCGCGTCGCGGCCCACTGGTGGAGCTCCTGATGCCACTGCTGTCGGATGCGCTGCTGCTGCAGGTCATGGCGCTGGCGCCTTTCGCGGGCGCCGCGGTGGCGTTCTTCCTTCCGACCTACGCGCGCAACTGGGCCGCGGCGCTGGCCTGGGGCGTCGCGTTCACGGGGCTGCTCTGCGCGATCCTGCTGTATCCGCATGTGAACGACGGCCAGGTCGTGCGGCACGAGATCGCCTGGCTGCCTTCACTCGGCGTGAATCTGGTGCTCAGGCTCGACGGGCTCTCGTGGTTGTTTGCGATGCTCGTGCTCGGCATCGGTGCGCTGGTGGTGCTCTATGCGCGCTACTACATCGCCAAGAAAGATCCAGTCTCGCGCTTCTTCATGTTCTTCCTCGCGTTCATGGGCGCGATGCTCGGCGTGGTGATGGCCGGCAATCTCGTGCAGCTCGTGGTGAGCTGGGAACTCACGAGCCTGTTTTCGTTCCTGCTGATCGGCTACTGGCACAGCAATCCGTCGGCGCGCGACGGTGCGCGCATGGCGCTCACGGTGACTGCGACGGGCGGCCTGTGCCTGCTGCTCGGCATGCTGATCATCGGCCGCATCGTCGGCAGCTTCGATCTCGACGTGGTGCTGAACTCGGGCGACGCGATCCGTTCGAGCCCGGCCTACGTGCCGGCGCTGATCCTCGTGCTGCTCGGTGCGCTGACCAAGAGCGCGCAGTTCCCGTTCCATTTCTGGCTGCCGCGCGCGATGTCGGCGCCGACTCCGGTCAGTGCGTATCTGCATTCGGCGACGATGGTCAAAGCCGGCATCTTCCTGATGATCCGCCTGTGGCCGGTGATGTCGGGCACCGAGGCCTGGTATCTGATCGTCGGCGGAGCGGGCACGGCGACGCTGCTCGTCGGCGCGTATTCGGCGATCTTCCAGCACGACCTCAAGGGCCTGCTCGCGTACTCGACGATCAGCCATCTGGGCCTGATCACGGTGCTGCTGGGGCTCGGCAGCCCGCTCGCCGCGGTGGCCGCGATCTTCCACGTCGTCAATCACGCCACCTTCAAGGCCTCGCTGTTCATGGCCGCGGGCATCATCGATCACGAAACCGGCACGCGTGATCTGCGGCGCTTGAGCGGGCTGTCGCGCAGCATGCCGATCACCGCGACGCTCGCGATGGTGGCCGCCGCAGCGATGGCCGGCGTTCCGCTGCTCAATGGCTTCCTGTCGAAGGAAATGTTCCTGGCCGAAGCGGTCGCCAATCGCGGCGGGCATTACCTGAGCACCTTCCTTCCCGTGGTCGCGACGGTGGCGAGCGCGTTCTCGGTGCTGTATTCGCTGCGCTTCATCCATCAGGCCTTCTTCGGCGATTCGGCCACCGATCTGCCGCAGCAGCCGCACGAGCCTCCGCGCTGGATGCGCTTCCCGATCGAGTTTCTCGTGCTGCTCTGCGTCGCGGTCGGCACGGTGCCGGGGCTGACGATCGCGCCGTTTCTAGCATCGGCCGTGGTTTCGGTGCTCGGTGCGCAGACACCCGAGTACAGTCTCGCGATCTGGCATGGCTTCAACGCGCCGCTGATCATGAGCCTGATCGCGCTCGTGGGCGGCGTGGCGCTCTACGCGGCGTTCCGGCGCTCGATCAACACCAATCCACGTGGAGGCCCGCTGCTGCTGAGTCCTTTCGACGGCGGCATGCTGTTCGACAAATCGCTGGCGCTGTTCTACCGGCTCGCACGCGAGCTCGAGGATCGCTTCAGCACCGAGCGCCTGCAGTGGCAGCTGCGCTGCCTGATCCTGTGCGCGATGGCGGCCGCGTTTCTCGCACTCGGTGACCGCGGGCTCGCGCTGGGCGACAGCTTCGAGCATCTGTCGGCGGTCGATCCGGTGTTCGTGCTGCTCTGGGTGATCGGCTGCACCTGCGCGATCGGGGCGGCCTGGAGCGCCAAGTATCATCGGCTCGCGGCGACCGTGCTGATGGGCGGCGCGGGTCTCGTCAGCTGCCTGAGCTTCGTCTGGCTGTCGGCGCCCGATCTCGCGCTCACGCAGCTCGTCGTCGAGATCGTCACCACCGTGCTGCTGCTGCTCGGCTTGCGCTGGCTGCCGAAGCGCCACGAAACCATCGCGGTCAGCACCGAGAACATCGAGCGCAACCAGCGTCGTCGCGCGGGCGATTTCCTGATCGCCGTCGCCTCGGGCTCCGGGCTCGCGCTGCTGTCGTATGCGGTGATGACGCGGCCCGCGGGCGAAAGCATCGCCCACTTCTTCCTCGAGCGTTCGTATTCCGAGGGCGGCGGACGCAATGTCGTCAACGTGCTGCTCGTCGATTTTCGTGGCTTCGACACCCTGGGCGAAATCACCGTGCTCGGCATCGTCGGCCTCACCGTGTTCGCGCTGCTGCGCCGCTTCCGTCCGGCTACCGAAAGCCTGTCGCTGCCCAAGCAGCAACAGATCCAGAACGATCACGATCGCCGGGACGAACAGCGCGAAGTCGGCAGCACGCTATCCGACACCATGCTGATTCCGCGCGTGATCATGAAGTGGCTCTATCCGGTCATCATCGTGCTCGCCGTGCACCTGTTCCTGCGCGGACACGACTTGCCGGGCGGAGGCTTCGTCGCCGGCATCACCATGTCGATCGCGGTGATCCTGCTGTACATGGCCTCCGGCGCGCGCTGGGTGGAGGAGCGGCTCGATATCCATCCGCTGTCGTGGATCGGGCTCGGCCTGCTGATCGCCGCGCTCGCCGGTACCGGATCCTGGCTGTTCGGCCATCCGTTCCTGACTTCGTGGTTCCGCTATGTCGAGTTTCCGCTGCTCGGCAAGCTGCCGCTTGCATCGGCCGTGGTGTTCGATGCGGGCGTGTTCATCCTCGTCGTGGGGGCCACCGTGCTGACGCTCGTTGCGCTCGCGCACCAGTCGCTGCGCAAGCCGCGCGAACGTGTCGCAAAGCCCGAGGCGGCGACCGAAGCAGGCGACGCTCAGCAGGAGAATGCGTAATGGAGATCGTCGTCGCCATCGGCATCGGCGTGCTGACCGCATCGGGCGTCTGGCTCATGCTGCGTCCGCGCACGTTCCAGGTGATCGTGGGGCTTTCGCTGGTCGCCTATGCGATCAACCTGTTCATCTTCTCGATGGGCCGGCTGCGCATCGATTCGCCGCCCGTGCTCGTCAACACCGACGCGATCGACGTGTCGCAATACGACGATCCGGTGACGCAGGCGCTCGTGCTCACGGCGATCGTCATCAGCTTCGCGTTGAGCGCCCTGTTCCTCGTCGTCCTGCTCGCCTCGCGCGGCGCCACCGGCACCGACCACGTCGACGGCAAAGAGACCGATCAATGACGCACTGGAGCGATCACCTGATCCTGCTGCCGATCGTGCTGCCGCTGATCGTCGCGGCGGCGATGCTGCTGCCGGGCGGCGAGCACCGGCGCATCAAGTCCGCGCTGAGCCTCGGCACCACGCTCGCGCTCGTCGGTATCGCACTGACGCTGACGATCTTCGCGATGAGCGGCGCGCCCGACGGCGGCGACACCGCCAAGGTCTACGCGCTCGGCGACTGGCCGGCTCCGTTCGGCATCGTCATGGTCGTCGATCGGCTGTCGGCGATGATGCTGCTGCTCACGAGCGTGCTCGGCTTCTGCACGCTGCTGTTCGCGCTGGTGCGCTGGGATCGCGCCGGGCCGCGTTTCTACTCGCTGTTTTTGTTGCTGCTCATGGGCGTGAACGGCGCGTTCCTGACCGGCGATCTGTTCAACCTGTTCGTGTTCTTCGAAGTCATGCTCGCGGCCTCGTATGGCCTGGTGCTGCATGGCTCGGGCGAGCCGCGCATCCGCGCGGGCCTGCATTACATCGCCATCAACCTGCTCGCCTCGACCTTCTTCCTGATCGGCGTGAGCCTGATCTACGGCGTCGCGGGCACGCTCAACATGGCCGACCTGGCGGCGCGCATCGCCGAGATTCCGCCGGGCAATCGCCGCTTGCTCGAAGCGGGCGCCGCGATTCTCGGCACCGCCTTCCTGATCAAGGCCGGCATGTGGCCGCTCGGATTCTGGTTGCCGAACACCTATGCGGCGGCCAGCGCACCGGCGGCGGCGATGTTCGCGATCATGAGCAAGGTCGGTGGCTACGTGATCGTGCGCCTGTCGCTGCTGCTGTTCGGATCGCAGGGTGGCGATTCCGCGGGCTTCGGCAGCAGTTGGCTGCTGGTCGGCGGCATCGCCACGATCGCCTACGGCACCGTGGGCATCCTCGGCACGCGGGAACTCGCGCGCGCCGCGGGCTACGTGCTGCTGATCTCGTCCGGCACCATGATCGCGGTGGTCGGCACCGGCAGCACGCCCGCGCTGTCGGGCGCCTTGTTCTACATGGTCGGCTCGACCTTCGCGGCGGCCTCGCTGTTCCTGCTCGCCGGCATCCTCGAGCGCTCGCGCAAGGGCGCCGCGACCGCGGCCGAGCCGGTGTTCGCCGACGAGTATCACGATCCGTTCGAGAACCACGACATCGAGGAAGTGGGCGTGGTGATTCCACCCGCGGTCGCCACGCTCGGCGTCTGCTTCGTGATCTGCTCGCTGCTCGTCGCCGGCGTTCCGCCGTTCGCCGGCTTCATCGGCAAGTTCGCCATCTTCAACGCGCTGCTGCCGCCTGACGAGCCGGCGGGCATCGCGGCCTGGGCCGTCATCTCCGCGCTGACGTTCTCGAGCCTCGGCCTGCTGATCGCGCTCGTGCGCCTGGGCGTCTCGCTGCTGTGGATTCCGGGCGAAACCGGCGATCTGGCGGCCTGGCCGACCGAACTCGCGGCGCTCGGCGCACTGCTGGTCTGCGCGCTCGCGCTGACGCTGTGGGGTGGCGCCGCCTTGAACTACGCCGAGCAGACCAGTGCCTGGCTCAATGCTCCGGCCGGCTACATTCGCGCCGTGCTGCTGGGGGCTCCATGAAATCGTTCGCGCAACGCCTGCTGCCGCATCCCTTGCTGTCGCTGGGCATCCTGCTCATGTGGGTGCTGCTGCAATCGTCACTGAAGCCCGCGACGCTCGCGATGGGCACGCTGCTCGGCCTGCTCGTTCCGTTCGTGATGATCGCGCTGCAGGTCGAGAAGCCGCGCATCCGTTCGCCGCTCAAGCTCCTGCGGCTGCTCGGGGTCGTGCTTGCCGACATGCTGCGTTCCAATTTCGCGGTCGCGAAGGTGATTCTGTCGAACCAGCAGCGCGCGCGCGTTTCGGGCTTCGTCGAGTTGCAGCTGCGCATGCGCAATCGCCATGGCCTGGCGCTGCTCGCGATCATCCTGTCCTCCATTCCAGGCACGCTCTGGGTTCAGTACGACGCGACCACCGGCAAACTGCTCGTGCATGTGCTCGATCTGATCGACGAAGACGACTGGTCGTGGATCGTTCACCACCGCTATGAAGCTCCACTGATGGAGATCTTCGAATGAACGCCGCAGCCGTTCTGTACTGGGGGCTGGGACTGGCTCAGCTGATGCTCGTCGTCGCCATGTCGTTCGCGGCCTGGCGCGTGCTGCGCGGCCCGCGCGCGCAGGATCGCGTGCTCGGCATGGATACGCTGTATCTCAATGGCATGCTGATGATCGTCTCGGGCGGCGTGCGCACCGGCAACGCCCTGTACTTCGAGGCCGCGCTGATCATCGGCCTGCTCGGTTTCACCGCCACCGTGGCGCTCGCCAAATTCCTCATGCGCGGCGAGGTGATCGAATGAGCCTGTCCGAATTGCCGCTATGGCTGGCCTGGCTCGTCGCGATCATCGCGATCGCGGGCGCCGCGATGTCGCTGATCGGCGCGATCGGGCTCGGCCGGCTGACGAGCTTCTACGATCGCGTGCACGCCCCGACGCTCGGCACCACGCTCGGCACGATGCTCGTGCTGACGGCCTCGATCGTGCTGTTCTCGTGGATCGAGCAGAAGCTCGTGCTGCGCGATTTGCTGATCGGCCTGTTCCTCACGCTGACGACGCCGGTGACCCTGATCCTGCTCGTGCGCGCCTCGATCCACCGCGACCGCAGCGAAGGACGCGAAGAGGTGCCGGCGCAGAAGGACGAGGGGTCGGTGTGAGTTGGCAGGCGCGTCGTCGCGCTGCCTCTAAGATGCCGCTGAGCCAGCTTTGGGAGGGGGCATGAAATTAGCGGTTGGGGGCTTGCTTTGGGCCGCTGCCAGCCTGGCATACGTGGCCGAGCCTGCGCTTTCCGTAGACGGCGATCGCAAGCCGACGGTCGTCCTTCTGCACGGTTTGGCTCGCACCCCAGCTTCGATGAGTAAGATGGAGGCTGCGCTCATTGAGGCCGGCTACCACGTCTGCAATATCGGCTATCCCTCACGCGAACATTCGATTGTCGATCTCGCGAAGCGATATGTCGCACCCGCGATCGCCCGTTGTGCTCCCAATAAGAACGAGAGAATCAACTTCGTCACGCACTCCATGGGCGGAATCGTCGTTCGGGAGTTGGCGCGAGCGGGACTGCAGCGCTCCTTCGGTCGGGCCGTGATGCTTGGGCCACCGAACCACGGGAGCGAAGTGGTCGATGAAATCGGAGGTTGGCGCTTGTTCGAAGCACTGAATGGCCCGGCGGGGCGCGAGTTGGGTACGAAAGCGGGATCGGTCCCGAAAGGCCTCGGGCCGGTGACGTTCGAGACGGGCGTCATTGCGGGCCGACTGTCGATCAACTGGGTCAACTCCCTGATGATCCCCGGTGTTGACGATGGCAAGGTCTCGGTCGAAAGCGCAAAGCTCGAAGGCATGCGGGATTTCATCGAGATACCCGCGACTCACCCGCTTCTAATGCGTAATGCTGAGGCGATAGAGCAGACCATTCACTTCCTGAGTACAGGCTGCTTTGTGCATGAGGATCAGCCTAGGACTTGCCTCGATACGTCGCAGCCGTAGTTCCTTGATCGCTTTTTGGGCTTCGAGCAGCGTTCGCTCCGAATGCCCATGCTATCGGCGAGCGCTGCCTGTGACTCCCCGGTGCGACGCGGGCTCAGCGCAAGGCCAAGCCGGCTTTCTGAAGTTCGTCGGCCACAAGACTGGCAATGTCGTGTGCGTTTTGACGTTCATGCGGCAACATTGCGCCGATTAGATGCTTAACCGGCAATATATTTCCCTTCTATCGTGACTTGCCCGCAGCCGATTATGCCCGCGTGGCCTCGCGCCTGCCGTGTACGCGTCCGAGCGCAAATCCCGTCGCCGCCCAGACCGCGCACAGCAGCGCGCCGATGAACATTGCGAGCGACGGATGCTCGCCGATCGCGTCGAGCGCCCGCTTGAGCCAGCCGCTGATCGCGTCGCCGCCGCGGTAGACCGCGGTGTCGATGAAGTTCTTCGCCTTGTATTTCTGCTCGTCGTCGACGGCGGTGTAGAGCAGCTCGCGGCCCGGCCGCACGAGCGCGTATTCGCCGGCCCGGCGGGCGACCATGACGATCGCGAAGGCGGCGAAGGTCGGTGCGAGCGCGAGCCACAGGAATCCCGCGGTGATGACGACCGGCACGGCGACGAGCAGGGCGCTCACGCCGAGCCTCTGTGCGATGCGCCCGGTCAGGAACAGCTGCGTGAGGATCGCGAGCGCCTGTACGAGCGTGTCGAGCAGGCCGAACACCTGCGTCTGCCGGGTCCGATCACTGAAGGTTTCGGCGACGATGCGCGCCTGCTCGAAGTACAGGAAGGTGCTCACGCTCGCGAGCAGGATCACGAACAGCGCGGTGCCGAGCAGGTACGGCGAACGCAACACGGCGGTGGCGCCGGCGAACGGATTGCCTCTGAGCGGTTTCACGCGCGGACGCTCGGCTTCGTCCGGCAGTGGCGCACGATCGCGCCAGGCTTGCAGGGCGATCGCCGCGCCGAGGCTGCCGCAGAGCAGCAGCGCGGACAGCAGAACGAGCCCGGCGTGGCCGATGGGCCCGACGAGCAGAGCGCCGAGCATCGGCCCGACGAGTCCGCCCGCGCTCGCGCCACTCGCTACGAGCCCGAACAGGCGCTTGGCCTGTTCGGCCGCGAGCACGTCGGCGAGCACGCTCCAGGCCACCGAGATCGTCAGCAGATTGAAGACCGAGAGCCAGATGTAGAACGCGCGTGCGATCCAGGCGTTGTCCGGTTCGACCGCGAACGCGGCGGCGAACAGCAGCAGGTTCAGCGCGAAGAACGCGTAGGTCCATGGCAGGATGCGTCGACGCCGAACCTTCGAAGCAAGCCAGCCGAACAAAGGCAGGGCGACGAGCGTAGCGACGAAGGTGCCCGTGAACAGCCATTGCAGATTGTCGACGCCGCCCGCCACGCCCATGGTTTCGCGCACCGGCCGCAGCATGAAATAGCCCGCGAACAGCAGGAAGAACAGCGCGAGTCCCGCGATCGCGGCGGGCGCTTCGTCGTCGCGCAGATTGAACGAGCGCGCGATGAAACCCGATGCGCGCGTCGCGTCGCCCGGAGCAGGTCGCACGCGTGCGGGCTCAGGCGAACTGGCGAATCAGCGCCTGCTGCTGCGCGGCGCTCAGCAGTGGCCCGACGCCGGCCTTGAGCTGGTCGGCCTGGCGCTCGGGCTTGCCGGTTGCCGGAATCACCGCGGTCACGGCCGGATGACTGATCGCGAATTTCAGGAACAGCTGCGCCCAGGAAGTCACGCCGACTTCGGCCGCCCAGTCGGGTAGCGCCGTTTCCTTCACCTTCGCGAACAGGCGACCATCGTCGAAGGCGCGGTTGATCAGCACGCCCACACCCTTGTCCTGCGCGAGCGGCAGCACCGTGCGCGCGGCGCCCGGCGAGTTCACCGAGTAGTGGATCTGGATGAAATCGAGCTTCTGCGTGCGCAGCACTTGTTCGAGCTCGGGGAGCCCGGCGTCGACGTAATGAGTGACCCCGACGTAGCGCGTCTTGCCTTGCTGCTTGAGCTCCTGCGCATACGGCAGCTGGCGCTTCCAGTCGCGCAGATTGTGGATCTGCAGCAGCTCGACTTTATCGGTGCGCAGGCTGCGCAGCGATCCGGCCCATTGCGCTTCGGCGGCTTCGCGCGAATCGGCCGCGATCTTGGTCGCCAGAAAGGTCTTGCCGCGCCAGCCGCCTTCGGCGAGGAGCTGGCCGAGCACGGCATCGGCACCGCCGTAGTTCGGCGACGTGTCGAACACGCTTCCGCCGCCGTCGAAGAAGACCTTGAGCACCTGCTTGAGCTGCTCGTAGGGGGCGGAGCCCACCTCGACTTCGAAGCTGCCCGAAGTGCCGGCCCCGATCACGGGCAGCTTTTCGCCTGATGACGGAATGCTGCGCGTGAGCAGGGGCGCGGCGCCTGTGGCCCATCCGGCGGTCGCTGGAATCAGGCCGATGCCGCCCGCGATCGAAGCCCCGGCGGCGAGGATGTGACGTCGTGTGAATCCTTGCGTGAGCATCTAGGCCTCTCCTTAGCGGTTCAACTGCGCAATCCATTTTGCGAGCAGAGCTGATCTAGCGACCACGCGCGCAATACCTAAGTTCTGACGACGTAAGCAAACAGGGCTCGGCTAAGCCTTGAACCTTCGCCTTCATTGGCTATGGACACAAGCACCGACCAGGGGAGTAGATTCAGGGGGATCGCCTGCTGGGGCAGGCGGCTCAGGGAGGAGGAAACATGGATAGCGATAAGGGCCTTAAAGGCCTCGCGGTTTTGCGCGCCGGTCGGCGGCATTGGTCGATCCTCAGCTTGTTCGTGCTTTGCATTGCGCTCGCCGCAGGCAGCATTTCGCCGGTGCAGGCCTCGCCAGGCGACCCGCTCGGCGAGGCGTTTCGTATCGACATCAACGGCAGTGCCGGCTTCGAACCGCTCGTGGCGCGCAACGGGGCCGGGCAGTTCGTCGTCGTCTGGACTGGGGCGACCGAAGCGCAGCAGATCTACGACTGGCGCTTGTTCGCGCGGCTCTACGAGGCCAACGGCACGCCGAGAACGGGCCCGGTTCAGCTGCCGCCGATGCAGGCGCCGCTGGAGGTCGCGCTCGCCATCGACGGGGCGGGCAACTTCATCGTCAGCTGGCTCGCCGATTCCGATCGCCGCATCGATTTCCAGCGCGTGAGTGCCGATGGAGTCCTGCTCGGTTCGGTGCAAAGCGTTCAGTCCGCCGCGAATCTCAGTGGCGGTCACGCAATTGCGATGAACGAAAGCGGCGACTTCGTGCTGGCCTGGAGACAAGGACGGGGACTTTCCGTGCCGCTGCCGATCATCGACGGTGGCTACGGCTCGATTTCATTGGGCGTGGGATCGCTGGTAGCCCGACGTTTCTCGGCGAATGGTGCGCCTATGGGCAAGCCGACGCAGATCGTCGCCGAGCTGACTGCGCCCGAGCTGCTCGCCGGTCCCAGAATCGGGGTACCGCCGTCGGTTGGGCTCGATGCCGCCGGCAACGCTGTCGTGACCTGGGTCGATAGCACGCCGAGCGGAACCAGCATCAAGGCCCGGCGGATAAAGGCCAGTGGCGCGGTGGCCGGACCCGCGTTCACGATATCGAGTCAGGCTGTGCAAGGAGCTTCGAATCCAGTCGTCAGCGTGGCGCCAACCGGTGACTTCGCCATCGTCTATGAAGCCCGGCACATGACGGGATCGCAGACTTCGTCGGGCACCGACATCCATCTGCGCCGTTATGCCGCGAGCGGCAACGCGCTCGATGCGGGGCAATCGCTCAGCGATAGCGTCGGCGTGTCGCCGCCGACACTGGCGCTGGCCGCCAACGGCCAGGCGGTCGTTGCCTGGACCGGTACTGCCGCTCCGTACTGCTGCGCTTCGTCGACCCTGCAGTTCCAGCTCGTCGGAGCCGACGGAGCCAGGATCGGCCCGAACACGCAGGCAGTCGCCGGCAGCACCAGCAACCCTGCCGTCGCCAGCGACGCCAATGGCAACTTCGTACTCGTCTGGACCCGCGGCGGCGCGATGGGTGCGCTGGAAGGGCGCTTGTTCGCGGGGCATTGAAGGGTGGCTGCTCGGCTCCTTGAGGGTGATAGCGGCTTGCGCTGAAACAGTCAGGCCCGAAACGCGCATCCGGGTGAAACTGACGACCGAGTCTGGTGGTTCTCCCCGTAACCATTCATGTAGTCCTGATCCTACATTCATGTAGGCGGATCGTGTGGGTTACGAGCGGTCCGATTCGCCCCGATGGAAGGGGCGGCGGACATTCGATCGCCGGCTGGCGATTACTTTTCGGGGGAACTGGGAATGACGATTTCGATCGCGGCTCGCAAGCCGCGTGGGGGCGGCTTGCTGTCGGCTCGCTGGTTGGCGCTCGGCGCCTTGCTCGTGAGCGGCGCCGCGCATGCGCTGCCGCCGACGCCGGCTTCGGGCACCTTGTCCGAAAGCGCGCCGTTGCTGACTTTCGGCGGCACCACGGTGGCGGGCTTCAACCCGCTCGGACTCAGCGGCCAGAATCCCTGCCGCACCGGCATGATCGAGTGCGATCGCTTCGCGCTGACCATCGACCTGCCGGCCAATTACGCGAGCACGCACCCGGACACCAAGCTCAAGCTGACGCTGTCCTGGGAATACGCGAGCGACGATTACGACCTCTACCTGAGCACGACCGCCGGCACCGAAGCGGGTCGCAGCTCGACGAGCGGCGCGACCGAAGTGATCGAAATCGCCCCGACCGCGGGCAGCTACAACGTCGACGTGGTGCCAGTGTTCGCGTACTCGAACAGCTACACCGCGCGCGTCGAACTCGTGCAGCCCGGCAGCACCGGCGGCGGAACGGGTGGAGGAACCGGTGGCGGCACCGGCACGCCGGCTTCGGGCAACGCCTATGACGAAGTGCCTTCGGTTCCGGGCGCTCCGCGCACGGTCGTCGCCGACATCGATTCGGGCATCAATCCGTATCACGACGCCTACTACCACGGCGGCGCGATCTACGGCGACAGCTATCCGCATGCGGTGACCCGGGAAGTGCTCGCCGCGCTCGGCGTGAAGCCCGAGAACGTGGTCAAGCTCACGCGCACCGGCAACATCGAAGCCGACATCGCGGCCGACCAGGCGTTCTGGGATCGCGTGCAGCCGCACGAGCTCTACCACTTCGTCGGCACCAACATCATCGCCACGTCCTACGCGGGCGAAGGCCTGGCGCCGCTGGTTCCGGACGTGGCCAAGAGCGCGCACGGCGTCGGCACCGCGAGCTCGGTGTTCTTCGCCAATCCCGAGACCGTGATGTTGTTCGTCGAGACCGAGGGCGATCTCGGCAACCAGGCGGCGCACGATCTGGCCTTCCTGCATCCGGAAGTCGACATCGTCACCACGAGCTACGGCGTCTCGATTCCGAGCACCGGCATTCCGCTGCCCGAAACGCGCGCCTTCTTCGACTCGTACAAGGGCGTCGTCGAGATGGGCAAGCTGCACTTCAGCTCGGGCGGCAACGGCCCCGGCCTGACGCCGTTCCGTGCGGGCGCCGGTCCGTGGTGGAGCATCGGCGTCGGTGGCATCGAAGAGGGTTCGAGCGAAGGCGACACGCTGATCTCGGGCGTGTTCCCGGACTTCGTCTCCGACTTCACGCAGGACATTCCGTACTGCATGGATTGTGAATCCGAGATCGACGAAGGCGTCGGCGGCACCAGCTTCTCGACGCCGCGCTCGGCTGGTCTGGCCTCGCGCGTGCTGCTCAAGGCGCGTCGCCTGGTCGGGCATCAGGGCGGCGTGCAGGTGGTCGACGGCGTGCCGTTGATGGTCAACGGCAAGGGCTATCACATCAGCAACTGGCTGCTGCGCCGCGCGCTCGAACAGGCGGCCTGGATCCCGGGCATCACCGAGTACGATCCGCTGCAGGGCGTGTTCGACCTCGGCGGCCTGCCGATCAATCCGCTCGCGCCGTGGCTGCAGATCGGCTGGGGCGATCTGACCGTGCTCGACAGCAAGCAGGTCGTCGACAAGGCGCTCGGCCATCTCGAACTGGGCCTGACGCTCAACGACAAGGACGTCGGCTTCTGCGACTTCCAGACCGCGATCATCCAGGAGCGCAAAGCGTATTGGGACGAGATTGCGCCGTTGCTTCCGGACGTGCTCGGCGGCGAGCAGACCGGCACCACGCCGGCCATCGATCCGTTCATCTATTGCGCGAGCACCACCGGCATGCCGGCTTCCAACGACCCGGGCGGTGCGCCGGTGGACAGCGACGGCGACGGCATCGTCGATGGCCTCGACAACTGCCCGAACGTCTCGAATGCGGGCCAGGCCGATGCCAACGACAACGGCGTCGGCGACGCCTGCGAAACCAACCCGAACCGCGCGCCGGTCGCGGCACTGAGCGGCCCGGCGACGGCGGTGGCCGAGTCCAGCGTGAGCTTCGACGGCTCGGCCTCGACCGACGCCGATGGCGATGCGCTGAGCTACACCTTCGACTTCGGCGACGGCATTACCGCGACGGGCACTTCGGCGATCGCGAGCCACGTCTACGCGGCGGCCGGGCGCTACACCGTCACGCTGAGCGTGAGCGACGGCAAGGGCGGAAGCGCGAGCGCCCAGCAGCCGATCGAGGTCTCGGCCAAGCCGGTCGATCCGGAAGAGCCGACCGACCCGACCGATCCCGTGCTGATCGACGCCAAGCTGTCGGCCGACAAGACCACCGGCGAGATTCCGCTGACGGTGACGTTCGACGCCGGCGCGACCACCGGCTGCACCGACGGCTGCCGCTACACCTTCGTCTACGGCGACGGCGCGCAGTCGACGACGCAGGCCGAGGCGACGCATCGCTACACCTACACCGCGGCCGGAACCTTCCGTCCGTACGTGATCGTGAGCGACGGCATCGGGCAGTCGGCGGTTTCGGCCAAGCTCGAGATCTTCGCCAAGACGAGCGTCGTGGTGACGCCGGGTGGCGAGACCGTGGCTCAGCTCGTGCTCGAAAACGCACGCGGTCCAGCGCCGCTGGCGGTGACCTTCGACGGTTCGCGCTCGATCGCGGCGCAGGGTCGCACGATCAAGAGCTATCGCTTCGACTTCGGCGACGGCTCGGCCGTGCTCACGACCACGCAGTCCAAGGTCACGCACGTCTACACGCAGCCCGGCACCTACGAGCCGACGCTGACCGTGACCGACAACGAAGGCGCGACCGCCAAGGCCACGGCCAAGGCCGAGGCGATCGCGAACAGCTCGCCGGGCGACGGATCGGGTGCCGGTGGTGGAAAGGGCGGTGGTGCGTTCGGCCTGTTGAGCCTGCTGCCGCTGATGCTCGGTGCGGCGATCAGGCGCCGCCGCACGGCCTGATCTCGTGGTGGGTGACGCGCTTCGCGCCAGCCCACCGACGTTCTCCAACTAAAAAGCGCGTGCCGATGAAGATCGGCACGCGCTTTTTCATGCTTCGAAGTCTGTGTGAAAAACGAAGCTCAAGCCTGCGCGCGATCCTGCTCGGCGAACACTTCCTCGGCCAGGTGATAGGCGTGATTCGCCGCCGGCACGCCGCAGTAGACGCCGGCCTGCAGCAGCACTTCCTTGATCTCGTCACGCGTCACGCCGTTGTTGCGCGCCGCGTTCAGATGCAGGCGCAACTCGCCGTCGCGACCGAGCGCGACCATCATCGCGATCGTCAGCAGCGAGCGCGTGTGACGCGGCAGGCCTTCGCGCGTCCAGATCGTGCCCCAGGCGTTGCGCGTGATGTAGTCCTGGAAATCGGCGGTGAATTCGTTGAGCTTCTGCAGCGAGCGGTCGACGTGCGCATCGCCGAGCACTTCGCGACGCACTTTGAGCCCGGCGGCATAGCGATCTTTCTCGTCCATCTCAGTTCTCCAGGAAT
This sequence comes from Hydrocarboniphaga sp. FW305-C-57, assembly GCF_058783045.1. Lineage (NCBI taxonomy): Bacteria > Pseudomonadati > Pseudomonadota > Gammaproteobacteria > Nevskiales > Nevskiaceae > Hydrocarboniphaga > Hydrocarboniphaga sp. FW305-C-57. Next base: position 319,317 of record NZ_JBYSYG010000006.1, read on the forward strand.
TCGATCACGGCCCGATCGAACGCCGCCCGATCGCCGATGTTGGACAGGTGCGCCGCCTCGAGCGTGACGAGGCGAGCGTCGGGAACGCGCGAGGTGACGAATTCGGCATCGGCGATGGTCGTGACCGGGTCCTGGCGGCCTGCGACGAACAGCAGCGGATGGCTGATCCCGCCGAGACGTTCGCGAAAATCCGCGCCGCGCACGACCGCACAGTTGGCGGCGTAGCCGAGCGGATCGCAGCCGAGCAACTGCTGGCGGACGACTTCGACGACCTGCGGTTGCGCAGCCGCGAATTCGGGTGTGAACCAGCGGCTGATCGCGCCGGCCGCAGTTTCGGCCATGCCGGTGCCGGTCACGCTCGCGATGCGCTGGTTCCAGCCCTCGTCGTTGCCGATCTTGGCGCCGGTGTTGCAGAGCACGAGCTTCTGCAGCCGCGAGCCCGCGTTCAGGCCGAGCCACTGGCCGATCAGGCCGCCCATCGACAGGCCGCAATATGAAAACTGGATCAGGCCGAGCGCTTCGGTCAGCGCGAGCACGTCCTTGCCGAGCAGCTCGACGCTGTACGGCCCCGGCGTGATCTGCGACTGGCCGTGCCCGCGCGTGTCGTAGCGCAGCAGGCGGAAACGTTCGGCGAAGGCCGGCAGCTGCGCGTCCCACATTTCGTAGGTGGTGCCGAGCGAATTCGACAGCACGAGGACAGGCGCGCCTTCGGGACCGTCGAGCCGGTAGCGGCAACGGTGTCCGTTGACCTCGATGAAAGCCATCCGATGTTCCCTTCGAGTCTTATAGGTTTCTTGGCCGGCCCCGGCGCAGCCGCTGCACGAAAAACGCGAGGCAAGGTTGGCATCGTCGCAGATGAGCTCGAGCAAATGGCGGCGTCCAGCGACACGCGCTTGGACAAGCGTTCGATCGCCGATGAGCGGCATCGTACGAAACCGGCGCGTTCGCGCCGGACGAGCCCGTACGGGTTGGGCGCTCAGCCCCGGAGCATCGACAGCGCGTGGTCGGCCTCACGGATCTCCATGCAGCACGCCTCGCGCATGCAGAAGGGGCGACGGCCGAGGCAATGGCCGCGCCGGCCGCGGTGGATGAGCGCATCGTCCGCGCAGATGCCGCGACTGCATCTCTGCAAGCTTGCGATCTGTCCGCGCTTTATTCGGACCGGCGGCCGACGACGTCGCCTCTTCAGCGTCGCATGAGGCGTCGCAACAGCTGCGTGCGCGTGTGCACCTCGAACTTGCGGTAGATGGAGCCGAGCTGCGTTTCGATCGTCCGCCGCGAGCGCTCGAGCCGCTCGGCGATGGCCTGGTTGCTGAGCCCCTCGGCGATCAGCAGCGCGACCTGGCGCTCGCGCGGAGTGAGCCGCTCGAGGCTCGCGTTGACCGAGCTGGATTCGGGCAAGGAAGCGAGCGGCTGCTCGGTGAAGCTCACCACGTAGCTCGGGCAGCGCGCCGGCGGCTCGGCGCCGAGCCCGTCGCGCAGCAGGCTGATGCGCAGCGCGGCATCGCGCGGGTGCGTGAACTGCCAGAGCCCGTTGCGCAGACTCGCGCGATCGAGCAGCTCGGCGATTCCACCGGGCAGATGCAGATGCTGGTGGCTTTCGCCGAGATTGTGGTTCCAGCGCTCGCAGAGCCGCTGGGCCTGCGCGGTCGCGAACAGGCAGCGGCCGTCGGCATCGATGCCCATCGCCGCGATCGGCAGGCGTGCCAGGCAGGCGTCGAGCGTCGCCAGCCGGCGGCGTTCGCCCTCGAGTGCGCGCATGCGGTGCAGGCTGGCGTCGATGTCCGGATACAGCTCTTCGAGAAAGCGCAGCTCGTCGGCGGTGAAGCGCGCGTCGCTGCCGCCGCGGCGAATGCTCAGCACGGTGTCGAGCCGTGCCTCGTTCCAGAACGCCAGGTGCACGAATTCGGACCATTCGTCGTGATGGCGCTCCTGTGCGATGCGCCGCTGGCGTGCATCGGGGTCTTCCGAGACGATCTGCGAATAGGTGTAGACGCGCACGCGCGGATGCGCCGCCAGGAACGGACGCGAGATCGCGATGCTGTTGGCCGGCAGATAGTCCGGCTGCAGCGCGTCTAGCACCGTGTGACGGCTGCGCGCAGGCTCGCCGTCGCCGATGTCGAGCATGAGGCTGCACGAGCGATGCGGCAGATGATGCCGGATCAGCCCCTGCGTGGCCTGCCAGAGATGATCGAGCGAGAGCGAGCGATGCAGATCGCTGCGCAGTTCGGTCGCGACCGACGTCGCCGACGGTGAAATCCCGGCCCACATGGTGATGCTTCCTCAATGATCCAGTGCGCAGCGGATCGAGCAATCGTCATGCCGAACGGTGTGGATTCAGTGGAATTACGCGATGAAGCTTTTGCATCGCTTATGCGTTTTCATATGGCGATGCCCGCGCTGCATGGATGCTGCCTGGTCATGCAGATCGCGCATGGCGCGCCTGCGCAGCGCGTTTCAGATCATGTCCGCGTCGCGTCGCTTGAACGCCTCGTCGAGCAGGCTCACGAGCTTGTCGATATCGAGCGGCTTGGTGAGGTGCTCCAGAAAGCCGGCGGCGAGGCTCGCCGCGCGGTCGGCCTGCTGGCCGTAGCCGCTGACGGCGAACATCAGCGGCGGTTTCGCCATTTCGCGCGTGAGGCGCTCGGCGATCTGCAGGCCGTTCAGGCCGGGCAGGCCGATGTCGAGCAGCATCGCGTCGGGTTCGCTGTCCTTGGCGATCTGCAGCGCCGAAGGCCCGTCGTGCGCGACTGCGGTGCGATAGCCCATGCCTTGCAGCAGCAGTTGCAAGCTCAGCGCCGCGTCGAGATTGTCGTCGACCACGAGAACGTAGCGTGGTCCGGCGGTTCGCGGCGCGGTGGATCGCAGCACGTTCACCGCGGGCGAGGCGATCAGTGGAAGCTGCACGAGGAATTCGGCACCGGGCGCGGTCAAAGGATCGCTGCGGACCTCGACATCGCCGCCGTGCATGATCACGAGCTGCTGAACGAGGCTCAGCCCGAGCCCGAGGCCGCCGAGCGAGCGCGAGGCTTCCTGTTCGCCCTGAACGAACAGGCCGAAAATATGCGGCAGCACCTCGGCCTTGATCCCGGGTCCGTTGTCGCGCACGAGAATGCGCGCATTGCTTCCCTGGCGCTTGAGGATCAGCTCGACACGTCCGCCGGCCTGGGTGAACTTGGCTGCGTTGTTGAGCAGGTTGCTGACGATCTGGATCAGCCGCGCCCGGTCGCCGCGCACCCACAGCTCGCTGTCGTCGATCTCCAGATGCAGGACGTGGTGCTTGGCCTTGATCATCGGCTCCACGGCTTCGAGGGCTTCCATCAGCATGCCGCGCAGGTCGACGGCCTCGAACTCCAGATGCACCTTGCCGCTGCTGATGCGGCCGACATCGAGCAGGTCGTCGACCAGCCGCGTCATCTGCTTGACCTGCCGGTCGATGATCTCGCTCGCGAGCCGGACCGAATCCGGCTGCGTGTTCGGCAGCTGCAGGATCGTCATCGCATTGGCGATCGGAGCGAGCGGGTTGCGCAGCTCGTGGCCGAGCATCGCGAGGAACGCGGTGATGCGGCGGCTTTCGTCCTCGAGCGCGCTGATGCGTTTGCGCTCGGTCAGATCACGCGTGATCTTGGCGTAGCCGCGATGCTGGCCTTGCCCGTTGTACAGCGCGGTGATGACTACGCTGGACCAGAAGCGCGTGCCGTCCTTGCGCAGGCGCCAGCCTTCGTCCTCGAAGCGGCCGTCGCGCAGGGCGAAGCGCAGCTCGTCTTCGGGCCAGCCCGAGGCGATCACATCGGGCGGATAGAAGATCGAGAAATGGTGGCCGATGATCTCGGCCGCGGTATAGCCGGTGTTCTTCTCGGCGCCGGCGTTCCAGCTGATGATGGTGCCCTGCGTGTTGAGCATGAAGATGGCGTAATCGCTCACGCCGTCGACCAGCAGACGAAAGCGCTCCTCGCTCTGGCGCAGGGCTTCTTCCTGCTGGCGACGCTCGGTGAGATCGCGCGTGATCTTGCTGAAGCCGATGTGCACGCCGTTGTCGTCGACGAGCTTGGTGATGATGATGTTGGCCCAGAAGCGGGTGCCGTTCTTGCGCAAGCGCCAGCCTTCGTCCTCGAAGCGCCCGAGCTTGATCGCGTAGCCGAGCTCCTGGGCGGGCCAGTTACGAGCGAGATCCTCTTCGGTGTAGAAGGTCGAGAAATGCCGGCCGATGATGTCTTCCGGCTCATACAGCTTGAGCCGCCGCGCGCCGGCGTTCCAGGACCGCACGTAGCCTTCGGTATCGAGCATGAACATCGCGTAATCGCCGAGCGTATCGACCATATGTCGATAGTCCGCGTCCAGCGGCGGCGTGACGGCGACCGTGCGGGCCCGCATTGAGCGGGTGTCGCCAATGTTGTCTATTGCCGGCGGCTCCATGCCAGCTTGCTCTGCCTTCATCCCGCGTCTGTCTCCGGCTCCGTTTCCAGCGACCGCTACATCAGCTTGCGGCTGCGTTTTAGCACAGTGACTTTCGCGACTGCCAGCAATCGACAAGCCGGGGGGCGGCGGCCCCAGCTCTAGAGGCCGGGAATGCGCTTTGCTGCCTCCTGGCCCCGACGAATCCCAGTGGATGTCGCGTCTCCCCGCAGCGATTCAGCTGCATGCAAGCGCGACGCAAGAAAACTAGGCTCGTCCGCTGACCCGTGCGGACATCTCTCAATCCCCCCACGAGAGTTCAGGCCCGTTCACTCCCCCGGAACGGGCCTTTTTTGTTCGCGGATATCTGACGCCTCAGTTGCAGGCGATATGGCTTGTCGCGCTCGAAGGCCGCAGTCGGGCGCCTAGAGTCGCGCGAGGCGACGGGGCTCGTACCTCGAAGCTCGTACCTCGAAGCGGTGGAGGCAAGCCGATGTCGATGCGCTGCCCGATGCAGGCCGGGCAGGGACGCGCTTTTCACACGGAGGCGCGGAACTCAGATCGAGCGATTGGGGCCGAAGCCCATGCGGATCACGTTGACGGGCTTGCGCTCGGTCAGCAGCCCCTGCTCGCGCTGCTGACGCAGCCGAACCAGACGGCCGACGGCAAGGACGGCGACGACGATCGAAGAGGAGAGCACGAAGGTCGTCATGGCGTCTTCTCAGGCGGCCAGCGGGAGCATTGAGCGCATCGGCACTCGGAACCATGCGCGGTCGGACCGTTTCCATTCCTGGCCACAGGCCGCGCAGGCGTAGAGCGGGAAGTCGGATTCGAGATCGGCGCCGAGCCGCTCGAGCAGGATGGGGACATGCATATGACCCTTGCTCAGAGCGTTGCAGCTGGCGCAGTGAGTGCTCATCCCTAGGCTCCGCAATCTCGTTTCGAATGACCGGCCGAGATTACGGGCAGAAAAATGAATGCGCGATTGACCGATCGGGCTATGCCGAAGCGTCAAGGTCGCCGCAACAGAAAAGCGCCGCGCCCTTTGCAAGGCGCGGCGCTCGCGTTACTGCAAAACGCCGTGGCTTATTCGAACACGAAGCTGTCGATCGGCAGCTTGGTCAGCGACTTGCTCGGCTTGATCATCGAGGTCGCGTGGCCCTTGGCGCGCGGCAGCAGATGATCGAAGTAGAAGCGCGCGGTGGCGATCTTGGCCTTGTAGAACTCCTTGGATTCGTTGCCGCCGTGCACGAGCTTGTTGCCCGCGATCTGCGCCTGCAGCGCCCAGAAGTAGGCCATCATCACGTAGCCCGAGTACATCAGGAAGTGATGGCTCGCGGCCGACACCGCATCGCGGTCCTTGCGCGCGGTGAGCATGATGCGCATGGTCAGCACGTTCCACTCGGCCGCGTACTTGGCGAGCGCCGTCGCATAGCTGCGCAGCTTGGCGTTGCGCATGTTGTCGACCGCGAACTTGGCGATCAGCGCGGTGAACTCACGCACCGCACCGCCGCGCGTCATGATCAGCACCTTGCGGCCGAGCAGGTCGAGCGCCTGGATGCCGGTGGTGCCTTCGTACAGCGTGGAGATGCGCGCATCGCGCGCGATCTGCTCCATGCCGTGCTCCTTGATGTAGCCGTGGCCGCCGAACACCTGGATGCCCTGGTTCGCGGCTTCGAGGCCCATCTCGGTCAGAAAGCCCTTCATGATCGGCGTGAAGAAGCCGAGCTTGTCGTCCCACTTCTTGTACTTCTTCTGGTCGCCTTCGATGATCCCGTTGGTCATGTGATCGGCGAACTGCGCGGCGTAGTAGATCATCGCGCGGCCGCCTTCGGCGAAGGCCTTCTGCGTGAGCAGCATGCGGCGCACGTCGGCGTGGTGGATGATCGCGTCGGCGACCTTGTCGGGTTCCTTCTTGCCCGACAGCGCGCGCATCGAGCGACGCTCCTTGGCGTAGCGCAGCGCGCCCTGGAACGACAGCTCGGCATGGCAGACGCCCTGGATCGCGGTGCCGATGCGCGCCGTGTTCATGAACGTGAACATGGCTTCGAGGCCCTTGTTCGGCTCGGCGATCATCCAGGCCTTCGAATCTTCGAAGTTGATGACGGCGGTGGCGGACGCCTTGATGCCCATCTTGTGCTCGAGGGCGCTGCAGACCACGTGGTTGAACTCGCCGACCGAGCCGCCTTCGCCGGGCAGGAACTTCGGAATGATGAACAGCGAAATGCCGCGCGTGCCGGCCGGCGCGTCGGGCAGGCGGGCCAGAACGACATGGACGATGTTCTCGGCCAGGTCGTGCTCACCGGCCGAGATGAAGATCTTGGTGCCGGTGACCTTGTAGCTGCCGTCGGCCTGCGGCTCGGCGCGCGTCTTGACCTGGCCGAGGTCGGTACCGCACTGCGGCTCGGTGAGGCACATGGTGCCGGTCCAGCGGCCTTCGGTCAGCGGCGGCATGTAGGTGGTCTTCAGCTCGTCGGAGGCGTGCTGCAGGATCGTGTTCATGGCGCCGAGCGAGAGGCCCGGGTACATGTTGAACGACCAGTTGGCGGTGCCGACCATCTCGGTCTTGATCAGGCCCAGCGACATCGGCATGCCCTGGCCGCCGTACTCGGTCGGGTGCGAGAGGCCCTGCCAGCCGCCGGCGACCCACTGCTCGTAGGCCTCCTTGAAGCCCTTGGGCGTGGTGACCTTGCCGGCTTCGAAGCGGCAGCCTTCCTCGTCGCCCGAGAGGTTCAGCGGGGACAGCACTTCCTCGGCGTACTTGGCGCACTCGTCGAGGATGGCGTTGACGGTATCGGGGTCCGCGTCCTTGCCGTTCGGCAACTCGGCATAGTGCGCCGGATAGTCGAAGACCTCGTTGAGCAGGAAACGGATGTCGCGAAGCGGGGCTTTGTAGGCGGGCATGAGGGCGACCTTGAATCAAGAAAACGAAGAGGCCGCGATTGTCATGAGCCCGCCGGCCGCTGAAATTGGCCGTGGCGCAGCGGTATATGGTCGCTACGCGGTCGCTGGGGATACAGGGGCGTATGGGGGGCCGGCCGGCTGGTGCGGGCGACCGGCTGTCGGTGTGGGTGGTGATGAAGATGACTAAATTTTCATCTTCCGCCGGGGGGCTGGTAAATCAACCAGGGGTCCGGTTCAGTGCAATCGCCCTGCTAGAGCACCGAGTCAGGGTGCCTGTCTCCAGGATGCCTCAGTGACGAAGGGGCGAAGCTATTCACTGACACGCTGCGAATCTCCAAGTCCCTCGATAGCGAACTGAGCCGCGTCGCCTGCTGGTGAGACGAACGAATAGAAGACTCCGATTACATGCAAGAGCACAGTGCTTTATGTGCCAACTCGGCTGCTTTCGTCGGTTTTTCTACGTCCTCAACGCGCACGATTACCTGCGGCCCTCGGAGCGACGAAGCCACGGAGGCGGGGACATCGGGTGCAGCGTGTGTTTGGCGGCATTCGCACCGTCCTTACTGAATCGCATTCCTTACAGTATCCAAGAACGCTGCGGTGTCGAGGAAGTAATTAGGGTAAGCACGTCGGAGAGAGGCAATAGTGTCAACTGATACAAGCACTGTGAACCGCCCCGGAAAACTCGGAGGCTCCATAACTTGAGAGAATGGAGCCATGGCAAGAGTATCGAAGTATTCCCTGGAGATGCAGGATCGTGCAGTTCGGCTGGTGCTGGAGCATCAGGCCGAGCATGAGTCGCAATGGGCGGCGATTGCGTCGGTCGCTGCCAAGATTGGATGCACGGCAGAGACGCTGCGGCGCTGGGTTCGGCAGAAGGAGCGCGATGCGGGCGTGAGGCCGGGCCCGACGACGGCCGAGCTCGAGCGGATCAAGGCGCTGGAGCGCGAGGTTCGGGAGCTGCGGCAAGCCAACGAGATTCTGCGAAAGGCCAGCGCATATTTTGCCCAGGCGGAGCTCGACCGCCCGCTCAAACGATGATTGCGTTTATCGACGATCACCGGAAGGTCCATGGG
>NZ_JBYSYG010000037.1:0-512 GCF_058783045.1 Hydrocarboniphaga sp. FW305-C-57
TGACCCTGCCTCGGTTTGACGTACATCAGGACGTTGGTAATTTTCTGATGAACGGAGAACGAGATGGGCAAGAGATCGTCGGTGCCGAACCGGCAGTACACGGATGAGTTCAAGCTGGAGGCAGTGCGTCTGGCGGAGTCGGTCGGCGGCAACCAGGCAGCACAGCGGCTGGGGATTCCGGATTCGAGCCTGTGGAATTGGATCAGGCTCAGTCGCGCGGGGAAGCTGGCAGCCGGTGAATCTGGAGCGGCGCCGGTGAAGCAATCGGCGGCGGAACTGGAAGCCGAGAACGCGCGCCTGCGCCGGGAGCTGGCCAACACCAAGTTGGATCTGGAGATCGTAAAAAAAGCGGCGGCGTATTTCGCGAAGGAGTCGCGGTGAAGTACGCCTGGATCGATGCACATCGCGACCAATTCAGCGTGGTCCGGATGTGTCGCCAACTGGGTGTATCGCGCACCGGCTACTGCCAATGGCGAACGCGGCCGCCGAGTCCGCGCGCGCAGGCCAATGCG